>JANTGH010000160.1 GCA_024763055.1 Desulfobulbaceae bacterium | reverse complement strand
AACATTTTACCGGTAGCGAGAATCAGCAGGAGTTACATCTTTGCAATACAAATAGATTGTCAAGACGGCTCCATCGGAATGTATACATCTTGGAAAGAGGGAATTTATGGCTTCAGTTATACTGAAAAAACAATGGGGAGAGCTGCGAACAATTAAAGACACGCCACGCAGAATGGTTTTTCGGCTTAGTCTTGCGACACTTTTCCTTACTGTAAGCATTATCATCGGCGGTGTTCATTTGTCGCATGCCGGCAACAACACACTTCTATTCCTCCCACCTCTGTTGGCAAATCAAACCTGCTTTGTCAGCTATGACGCCGACGATCCCAAGTATGATCTGGTATATAGAGGGCTTCACTATTTCCGGAAGGATCTGTCTCCTTCCGGCTACAAATTACGTCAACTCAGCGATGCAAAATTCAATGGACTCTCCATGTCGGATAAACGCAAGGTTGCCGACAAGCTTCTTACCTCATTGTTTTTCGGGTATCCGGCCCCGGTTCTGGATCAAAAACTCACCTCAAGCCATTTCCTCTGTTCCGTTCGGCGTGATCTCTCGGAGGAAAAAAATAATATGTCCCAGGTTGAAGCGGAGATACGCGACGAGGAGAAGTATTACCGCGATGATAACAATTGGCGCCCCTATGAGGTGTTTGATATTCTGGCCCGTTTTTATGCCATGAAGTATCTCGATAAACATTACCTTCATAACTGGATAGCTTATATTCTGACCCAGAATATCATGTTTTCCCCTGCCTATGAGCTGGATTCATCGCATTATCCGGATGTGGCCAGTGTCTACAACTGGCTGGTCATGGATATGGATGATGATGTAGGAATGCGCTACTCCACCTATCTGCATATGACCAGCACCGATAACTGGCGAAGATTCCGCAGCCCGGAAGATAATGGCCGGGAGATGCTGGAAATATATACTTTTGACTTCAATGATGCCGATGTGCCTAAGGCGGCAACAACGTTGAAAAACTGGTTTCTTGATGAAGATCATGACACCCTGGTTATAGGGCTTGATGAAAATACAGTTCCCCAGGCATTGTTTGGCACAACGGTTACCACCGGTTTTGATTTTTATCGAGAACTGGTTAAATCAAACGGCTTTATCAGTGGCAGCGTGCGGAGGCTGGTTGATTTCTTTTTTACCGATTATGGTGAAGCAGACAAAGAACGCGTCACGAATCTGATCGTTTCCTCCCATCCGGAAACCTGGCAGGACGTTCTATTGCAGATTGTCTTTTCCGAAGAATATCTCCTCCATGCATCCAGGGCCAAAAGCGCGGAAGAGCTCTTTTATTCCCTGGTAAAAAAACTGGAATACAAACACTATCGACACACTTTTTACAGGTTCAATGAGGCCCTTGATGACATGCATCAGTCATCAATGAAATACAAATTAGGCAAACTGGAACGTACCCCGCTTGATACCCTTTCCTTTGCCCACTATCATAAATATATCCGGGAAACAATTCTCCTGCGCAATGTCTGCGGTTCCCATGAAGAAAACACTTACGAAGATTGGAATACCTTTGGCTGGCGACCGCCATTACTTGGTAATGACCGGTTTTCCTATGATATGAATGACCCGGCGGCGACTCTACGTTCGTTTATCAACTATCTATTTGAATTTATGGTTCACCGACAACCTACTTCCCAGGAAACGACAATGTTTCTTGATAATATGCTTAGAGATAACGGCGATTATGAATGGAGCTATAATTTCAGTGTCGTGGAAGGCGGATGCTACAATCGGCGTGAAAACGCGGCGGAAGACGTACTGGATTATATTTCAAGATTAAGCGAGCTGTACATGTTCCAGGAGGTGCAATAATGAATCGACGCGACTTTTTAAAACTCTCCCTGTATGCCGGTTGCAGCTCCCTGATACCAAGCCTTCCCCGCCTTGCCGCCGCCGGATCACTTGATAACGTCAGCTTTAATGCAGCTACCTACTCTAACAATACGCCGCAGACCATCATGATCTTCCTGTATGGCGGAGCAAGCGAACTGGCAGGTAATTTTACCAATTACAATCAGTTCAAAAATCTCTCTCAGAGCAACTATGACAATTACTTCGGCAGCAGCAACCTGCAATCCACGACGCATGGGTTCTGGAATGCCGCCGGCGGGGATCTCATGGAGGAGCTGCTGGCCAACCATGATCTGAACGTGTTCCGAACCTGTTTCAGCCAGGTACGCTGGGATAATGACAACCGTTCCCATGGAATCTGTGTGGCACAAAATCAACGCGGTACCTTTAATGAAGATGCCGCCGGAATATTTTCCAACCTGGCCCGGGTACTCTACAATAATGGAATAATTGGTAGCAATACAACCATGCCTTTTCTCACTATGGATGGAGAATCCGGTTTCTACGCCAGAGGAGACCTGGAAATGATTCCCATAATAGAGCCAATTTCCATGAACGAAAACTTAGACAATCCATTTTCACGAGGTTCGGAGCGGGACTATAGCGGCAGTATGGACGCCCTCGCCCAAGCCCGCAATCAATCCCTCAACCTTTCACCCAAGATTACCGATGCCTTTGCCAAAAGAAGTGAAATGGAGGATTTCATTGATACAATTGATACCATTCCCGACCCGAATCTCGGAACAAACAGCAATGGGGAAGATCTCAACTACGAAGACAACAGTTTTGCCCGCAAGTTGAAAACCGCGATCAAAATAATGAACTATAATGCTGATACGCGGGTTATTGCCCTTGGCACCGGAGGGCTGGGCGGCTGGGATGATCATAATGACGCGGAAAATTACCTTGGACGTATGGATCGGCTTTTTCGGGCGCTCAGGTCCGCCATGGCTCATATCCATCAGGTAGGCAAAATAGGTACCATCAATATCATGGTCATGGGTGACTTTGGACGAGGGTTAAACTTGAACAGTGCCCATGGATGGGATCACGGCAATCTGCAAAGTTTTTATCTCCTTGGGGGGAGAAATTATTTCAATACCCCCGGGGTTGTCGGCCAAACCGTTGTAAATTCTACCGGATCAGCAAACCGGCTGTATTCTGTACCCAAATCGGGAACATACTGGTTTGAACCCTTAAGCGTTGCCGCAACTATTTATTCCATTTACGGGATCACGAATCCTGAAGTGCTGACCGATGGTAGACCGGTTATTAGTAATTTGATTTCCTGACCAGGTCACAAACTTATTATTTTCATTGTAAAACAAAGGTTGTCGGTTTCGTAAAAAGACACGAAACCGACGGTGACAAGCTAACAAATTGTTGTTTGTACGTTTTCAGCTGAAACCGTTTTAGACTTTTTATGAGTCCATCAAGGTTGATGGCGTCGTAAAAACTTCGATCTACTGCGTCGTGTGTCCCGGGGCGATTCCCAACATACTACATGTATAATTAAGACCCGCCCCGGAACACTACTCCTCGGAGTCTCGCAGGCTCGCTTACCTGTATATCTGTGTTTTTACTTAGCCATCGTGAAGAATTGTTCGAACTTTTTACGAGTCCATCAAGGTTGCGAATTACATTAATGATATTTAAAAGTATTTTTTAACCGATCAATTTCAATATCGTACATCACGAAGAATAAACTGGCCGCATCTTTGCCCTTTTCATAAAAATCTCTACAAGGATCGATTTCCCGCTGCCCATCAAAACGACGTTCATGCTTTGCTTGTTGCCGGCCAATCTGGTTCGGCCATACTGGTTAGAGAAGAAAGGTTGGTTCTTTTTTTGGTATGGAGTTGGCCTTTTCTCTTTCCCGCGCAACCGGCCCCATGAATCTCTCTCGTCCCATCACCCAAATTTACCAAAAAATTACTTTGAATACGGCAGGATAATGGTACATATTCCTATATGTTCACATCCTGTTGGCATCTTAACTTCGTTTGCAGTGAAGTCGGGTTTTATCAATTCTTCTATGGGAGAGTAAATCATGCCGCTCACAAAAAAGCTTGGCGCTGAATTTATCGGTACATTTTGGCTGGTTTTAGGCGGGTGTGGGAGCGCCGTTCTCGCAGCCGCATTCCCTGATGTCGGTATTGGCTTTTTAGGAGTTGCCCTGGCCTTCGGACTCACGCTCCTGACAATGGCCTTTGCCATCGGCCACATTTCCGGTTGTCATATCAACCCGGCTGTTTCGTTTGGACTCTGGGCCGGTGGAAGATTCGCTGCTAATGAACTCTTTCCCTATGTCATCGCCCAGGTAGCCGGAGGGATAACCGGAGCGGCGGTCCTATATGTTATTGCCAGTGGGCAGGCCGGATTTGATGCTGCCGCAGGATTTGCGTCAAACGGTTATGGGATCCATTCTCCCGGTGGCTACAGCATGATCGCCGGGCTGATTACCGAAATTGTTATGACCTTCATGTTTCTCATTATTATTCTTGGGGCAACAGACAAACGCGCACCGATGGGGTTTGCGCCAATTGCTATTGGCCTTGGCCTCACCCTTATTCATCTTATCTCCATTCCTGTTACCAACACTTCGGTCAATCCTGCAAGAAGCACCGGAGTCGCCCTGTTTCAGGGAAGTTGGGCAATTTCGCAGTTATGGCTCTTCTGGCTTGCCCCTATCATCGGTGCTCTTATAGCCGGAGTTGTCTACAAATGGTTTGAGAGCAAATAAATACCCCGGGGCAAGCCCTCTCGCTCGACTTTTGCTTTCTTCAAGCGGGGTATTGAATGCTATAATATTTTTTCAACAACACCGCAAGCGGCAGGCAGGTAGTAGACCCAAGCTTCGCAAAAAATGAAAGTATAAAAACTGTCGATTTCGAAACAAAACACGAAACCGCCAGCGGCAAACAGTCGACAGATGTTTTTACGTTCTCAGCCCATATCCTTTTGGACTTTCACAAACCCATCAACGGTGCACTACTGTATTTTTATACATCGTTACTTAATTTTGGTCTGCTTGGTTTGTCTTATATTGGCCCCCTGGACTGCTGCGACCGCAGCACAGGAACCTGAAAAAATTCGCATAGCCGTTAAGGAATTTCCACCGCTTGTTTTGCCGGAGATGAAAGGTTTGTGTATCGACATGGCAAGAGTCATCTGTAAACGTCACAATCTGATCCCTGAATTTGTCAAGTATGACAATGTACCGGATTTTCTGGCGGCAGTGAAAAATAAAGAATGTCAGCTTGGCTTTGCCGGTATCACTATTACGGCAGAACGGGAAGAAGTCGTTGATTTTTCGCAGCCATTTTTTGATTCCGGCCTTATTATCGCTATTCACGCCGGATTGCCCGACAGGTTTACCCATTTTACAACGGCCATTTTTCGGGTGATCGGGGTTTCTCTTATCATTTTTCTGCTTGGTCTGAGCCTGGTCGCCCATCTCATCTGGTGGCTGGAAAAAGATGACCATAATCCAAAGGCATTTTCCACCCGCTACAGTAAGGGAATTATTGACGCCTACTGGTGGGCGGTGGTGACCATGACCACTGTTGGTTATGGGGATAAATGTCCCAGAAGAATCGGCGGCCGCCTGGTTGCCGCTGCCTGGATGATTATCGGTATCATGTGGTTTGCGGCCTTCACGGCAACACTTTCCTCTACTCTCACAATTGATCGGATGCAGCCGGGAGCAATCAATAGTTTAGGTGATCTTAAAGAGCATAAAGTGGCAGTGATTTCCGGAACAACCACCGAAGATTATCTCCGTTTTTATTCAATGGAGATAGTGCTTGCCGGTTCTCTTTCCGAGATGCTTACAATGTTGAAAAGTGATCAGGTTGACGCAGTTATTTATGATGCCCCGCCGCTATTGTACACCGCGAAAAATGATCCGGAGATACATGTGGTCGGCAAAATGTTTGCCGAGCAGCGTTACGGTGTGGTTTTTCCGGAAAAAGGCCAGGAGCATCTTAAGGAAATTTTTAATCGGGAGATTATAACCATGCGCCAGAATGGTGAGTATAAGAAAATGTATGATAAATGGTTGTAATATCTATCCTCCCCCATTCGTATCATGGAGCTCGGTGTTGGCTGTGTGGCCCACCAGCGTCTTTGTCGGTTCTGCCCGCGAACATGAGACGTTAATCAACATGGCAGCACTGTGATCACCCGGCGTCGGAAATGGGACGTCCCCATGCTGGGTATCGTCGTTCGGGCAATCAGGATTATCACGGGACGAAACATATGAAAAAGTCCCAATGCCCTTCCCCTGCTCTCCGTCGTCCATGGCCTGATCGTAAGCGTTCACCAGCACCCCATCTTCGTCCGATCAGGCTCGAAGTCTCCGCTTATCTGCTCACATAGGCGGGCTATAGATTCGCAGGCCTGCTTGAACGAACCTGGAGCACTGGTAAACGCTTACAGACCTGATCTCGTGAGCAATTTGTTGCCCCTGGTGAACGGTTACGCCTGATCCATGAAAACAGGATTGTCACAGGGGCCAACCTGCTGCTTGAGGAGAAAAAGCGGGCATAATTCGTTGTGGCGGAAGACGTGTTACCCTTTTTGCGTATTTATGGATTTATCTGTGTAACAGCAGCATATTAACCGGTGGCAAGGCCATTCCCTGTTGTGCAGTCTGAGGGGCAGGCGCCCAGAAATTGCCGGTCATGACCAGCATGCAGAGCAGGGTCACGGAGTCTTCATAGTAATCTTCATACCGCTGCTTAACCCGAGTGTAAACATCATTGAGAAAGGCCTGATAAGCTGGCCTGGTCATGGCGGCAACACCAAAGGGCGAGGCAAAAAAAGTGGTAAAATCATTTCCGGGCCGGAGCGCCCTGCCATCCAGGAAATAGCCGTCTTTAATATTCTCCGCCTTGCCGCCGCTGGCAATGTAAATCCAGTCGGCGATTCTGCGGATCTGGGCCAGGGAAACCGGATCGTTGTTGAGCAGGGCGTCGATCCCGATGCGCCAGGGATCTCGACCGGCATTGTATTCATAATGACCGTCATCGGGCCCTTCAAGAAAGTTCGGCGACGCCGGTTTCAGATGGTGATCCGTTGCAGATACCGGCACCAGAAAATCCGGGAGCAGGCCGGTTTGCGGGCTGTAATCCGTCTGCACCTGGGAGATGGCCGCCTGGGTGGCATGCAGGACCTGCAGCCAGGCGCTGTCTTTTGTTATGTCATACCAACACCGGAAATGATCGGGCATGAAATCTGAAGAGCGCGGGGTGTACTGGCTATAGGGCGGCCCTTCCCGCTTAATCCAGTCGCCTAACATGGGCAGGCGCGACTGCGGACCGATCATTGATTCTATAATGGCTGCCAGCAGTTGTTTCGCCTCCTGCAGGTAGTTGACGGTTCCGCTGCTCCCCCACTGGTTGTCGGCCATGAGCAGGGCGTAGGCCATGTCCGCGTCCCCGTCAAAGGCGGCATCGATACCGGTGTTCGGATCTTCCGGAACCTGCCAGGCCATGAGGCGGTGATCAACACTGCTCGGGTGCTGCCGGGCAAAGGCCCACAGGCCGTCCAGGATTGAACGGGCATCGGGATCATATCCCGCCATCAGCACCATGATGATCATGCCATATCCCTGTCCCTCGGAGACGGTTTCCTGCGGTGCAGCTTTTGAATGAATAATTCGATACATGGGGGTACCGTTCGGGGCCGTACCGGCCGGAACCAGATAGTCGGCCTTCCAGTGATTAAAAAAGACGCGAACGTCATTATCCAGTGCCGCCCGGGGAAAGTCAGGTTTTATGGTGCCGGGTGCATAGCGTACATGCTGGGGGAAAGGCCTGATTGGTGGTACTGCTGCAGATGTGAAGGATGGCGTAGCAACTGCGACAATAAAAATGACAAGAATAGCGATTCCGGGTATCTTTTTCTGCATGGGTAAATAATTATTGGAAGGACTGCAGGGGACGCAGAATACTTTCAGAATACGACAGCAAGTCTTTTCCGTCAAGCCGACAGGGGTTATGGAGACAAAAGATCAGCAACAGGGATGCGCACGTCCCGAAATTATCCTGATTGCCGCCATGGCCGCCAACAAGGTCATCGGTAAGGACAATAAAATTCCCTGG
>JANTGH010000159.1 GCA_024763055.1 Desulfobulbaceae bacterium | reverse complement strand
CTGCAGCTGGCCATGTTCAGCTATATGAACAACTATCTCGATTTTTTTCTGAGCATCCAGACGCAGAAATTTTTGCTGCTGTGGAGAGTACAGGTGGTTATGAAAACAACTGGTACAGTGCCCTGCTCTTGAGACGTGCGCCTGCGGACGAAGCAAAATATGTTCCTTCTCAAGAGAAAAAATATCTATCCAAAGCCATGCCCACGCATGGGACAAATATGGGGCAACCCAAGGCAGAACACATAAAAAACTATGGATATTTTTGGGACACCCCTGGGACCATGGAGAAGGAAAAACAGATAAAAAACGGCAGAAAACAAAAAATCCAACAGGCTTTTCAACCTGTTGGATTTATATGTAAAAACTGGTGCCGGGACCAGGATTTGAACCAGGGACACACGGATTTTCAGTCCGTTGCTCTACCGACTGAGCTATCCCGGCACCTGAGTTGTTAAGGAGAATTCTATTAGCAAATCTCCCCTGTTTCTGTCAACACATTTCTCTATTTTTCTTCAGAGATCAACTCGCCGAGATCAATATCGAAATCATCAAGTGCCGTTCCGGTCTTCACTGACGGCATAAGCTTGTCCCCAACCTTACTTCCGGCAATCAGGGGCGCAGGAGCCTCCAGATCAAGATCCTCAACCTGCAGGTCTGCAAGCCCCGATCCGGGCGCAACCGAGGCAGGGGCAGGTGATGAATCACCAGGCATGTCTGCGACCGAAGGGTCCTCCTCCGTCAAAGTCAGGCTCTCCGTCGTCGAAATATCAACATCAGCTTCGGGAGGCGCCAGGTCGGAAATGTCTATATCCCCAAAATCAAGCTGCAAATCATCATTCTCCGTCTCCACTCCTTCTCCCTCCTCATTGGTATCCAAAATAACCTCATTTTTGTTTTCCATTTCTTCAAAATCCTCAAAGGCGATGGTTGTTTCAGCATCGACATGCTCCGCCGAATCGTCCGTATGATCAACCTCCCCCTCCTTTTCTGTCGGGAGTGATAGACCACCGGCCTCTTCAACGGTTTCCGAAGATTCGAACAGAGTAACATCACCCTCACTCTCTTGAATTTCGGCACCGACCGATCCAGGATCATAATGGAAAAAACGAGGAGCCGGGACTTCAAAAACCATACCCTCGATCTCAGCCGTAAGCTCGCTGATATTTTTATTACACTTCTTACAGGTACCGAGCTGATCAAAAGAAATAAATCCACACTTTGGACAACGCATAATCCTTCCGCCTTACTTGTAGTCTGTTTCCACCATGCTGTCTGGTCAAATTGATGTAGAGAATATCACACAGTTAAACAATTCTGTGCCGGGGTCATGATTTCATCGATACGTCAGCTTGATAAATTTTCATTTCGCCCAATCTTTTAAAAAACCTCAGATAAACGTTAAATGCGGGACCGCTTACCTCGTTATATAAATATCATTCTCCTCGAAACCACGCAAGGCGCATGGTGC
Source organism: Desulfobulbaceae bacterium (assembly GCA_024763055.1). Taxonomy (GTDB): domain Bacteria; phylum Desulfobacterota; class Desulfobulbia; order Desulfobulbales; family Desulfobulbaceae; genus DRLX01. The sequence goes on along the minus strand of JANTGH010000159.1, from coordinate 6,526 downwards.
CGGATTTTTACATGCCTTAGTTACCTCATGCAGGTAAGCTGTACGACTATAATAAAAATCCTATTCTTCAAAGTGACCTTAGATAACTGAACGTATTATCTCATACGAAAAGAAAAAAAATCAAGGTCGAAATTTTAAAACACAGGATTAAATAGAAAGCAAGCCGACCGATACAATGCCAACCCCTTCTTTCTTCCTTGACACTTAAAAAAAGAAAAAGCATTATCAGGCATTTCGGCCTTGCATTGCCCTCTGCTTTCCATATAATACTTATACTTATATTTAAAAAATCTCATTAATTAGCGAACATCTTGCTCGTTAAAGAGAAGTCTGAGGTTATGCCACATATATCCCAAAACGCTATGAGCCGTGAATTTCGGGTAAACCTCGTTCACCTGGTTCTCTCGTCCCTGGTCGTCAATCTGCTGGCACTCGCCATGCCTGTCATGATGCTGCAGACCTATGACCGCATCCTGCCCCATCACGGATACGGCACCCTGACCCTGCTGGTTTTAGGGGTGATCACTGCCGTGATCCTTGAAATGCTTCTGCGCATTGCCCGTTCATATCTGACATCCTGGTCGGGCGCCGTCTTTGAACACAAAACCGCCTGCAAGGCCATGGAGCACATCCTCCAGTCCCCCATGCAGCGCTTTGAAGAACAGGGCTCAGGTACCTACCTGCAGAAAATGGCATCCATCAGCCGCCTGCGCGGTTTTTATTCAGGCCAGGCCCTGTTGACCATTGTCGACCTGCCCTTTATTTTTATCTTTCTCTACCTCATCTACTACATTGCCGGCCGCCTTGTTTTTGTTCCCTTAAGCCTTTTCTGTGCCTTCAGCCTGCTGGCCTGGTTTGTCGGCTACAATCTGCGACAACAGGTGACCGAGCAGGATTTCAGTGGAAAAATCCGCTATAATTTCATCATTGAAACATTGTCGGGCATCCACACCTTAAAGGGGCTTGGCCTGGAAAAATTTTTCCTCCGACGTAATGACCGATTACAGTCCCGCATCTCCATGGCCCACTACCAGGTGGCCCTGACCAATAATATCGCCATGAACTGCGGCATGTTGTTTTCGCAGATCATGACTGTTGCCGTGGTTTCTTTCGGCGCGCTCAAGGTTATTCACGGGGACATGGGCACCGGTGGTCTCGCGGCCTGTGTTCTGCTTTCCGGCAGGATCATGCAGCCGGTACAACGAGCCCTTTCACTCTGGACCAGATTCCAGTCATTCTTTATTGATCGCAAGGAACTCCAGGATATTTTCAACCTGCCGACAACAACTTACTCAGAGACAAAACAAATTAAAAAACCGGTAGGCCATGTGACGTTTAACGATGTATCGTTTCGATATGAATCGGACAGCCCCATGTTGCTGCGAAACCTGAATATGGACCTGCGCCCCGGTGATTCCCTGGCCATATCCGGCAGTGCCGGCTCCGGAAAAACCACCATCCTGCACCTGATTACCGGGCTGATCAAACCCTCAGAGGGAGAGATCCTTGTCGATGGAGCCAAACCGCATCAAGTCAACCCAGCCATTCTCAGCACCCATGTGGGCTATCTGCCGGAAAAAGGAACTATATTTTACGGAACTATACGGGAGAACCTGACCTTTTTTAATTCCGCCAACGAAGAAGATGCCATGGTCGCGGCACGGCTCCTTGGGATCGATGACGCGGTAGCCGTACTGCCGGCAGGATATGAAACACAACTGACCGACAATGTCACCGACCCTATTCCGCCGGGACTGAAGCAACGTATCGCCACGGCCCGGGTCCTGGCCAGCAAGCCGAGAATTATCCTGTTTGACAATGCAGACCGCGGGTTGGACAAACACGGCTACAACCTGATGTTCAGCCTGTTAGGTCGCTTAAAACCCCATACGGTATTGATCATCATCTCCGATGACCGTAACATACTGCGCCTGGCCGACAGGGAATTTTTCCTGCACCAGGGACGCCTCCAGGAGGCCGCCCCGGCGGATTCAAAAATTCATAATGTCCTTCCCTTCAGAGAGTTCAGGATATGAGCGGCTCGGCACAATATCTTGACAGAGCTGCGGAATTCCGCAATATTCTTGAACCAGCCGGATGGCTAGGATTAGACAATGTCTCTCCCCATGCCCGCGCCCTGACCTTTCTCCTGCCCGCTCTGAACTGGCGCGGCCAGGCAAAACAGATATGCGAAGCCCTGCCGCATATGCCGGGTGAGCTTGACAAGGTCGATCTGGTCAACAGTATGATCAACCTTGGCTTCTACGCCCGATCAACCGCTCTTTACCTGCGCAACATCGACTCCCGGATGACGCCCTGTCTCTTTGTCTGTGCGGATGATACTCCTTATATTCTTCTCCCCGATGCAGAGGGGACAGGCTGCGATATTTATAATCCCGCTGATGACTCCATCAAACCACTTGAAGCAGTTGCCGAGAGCAGCGGTACCTTATATCGTTTTCTTCCACAAACCCAGGAAACGATTGCCGGAGACAAGGTCCGCACCAATGCAAGTGAAAAACCCTTTCAGTGGTTCCGGCAGTTAATCAAACGGTTCGACACTATATTTCTGCAGGCCTTCATGGTCAGTTTCCTCATCAATATACTGGCCCTTGCTTCCTCGCTCTTTGTTATGGTGGTTTATGATAAGGTCATCGGCAGCCGTTCGGTAGAGACGCTGCAGTATCTCGTTTTCGGGGCCATCCTGGCTATGGTCATGGAAGCCATGCTGCGCTATCTGCGGGCAAGAAGCCTTGCCTTTTTCGGGGTCCGCATCGATGCCATTACCAGTCAACTCATCTTTGAACGATTGCTTTTTTTACCACCAAGATTAATCGAGGGCTCTTCCATTCCCTCCCAGGTGGCACGAATCAAAGACTTTGACTCTATCCGGGATTTCTTTGCCGGCCCCACCGGAATTGCCGTTTTGGAGCTCCCTTTCACGCTCATCTTTGTCGTCACCATAGGCATTATCGGTGGACCGCTGGCTCTGATCCCCCTCGTACTGGCCTGCTGTTACTTTATTCTTGCCCTGGTCATGCTGCCAAAAATCCAGACCCGCACCGAAGATGGCGCCGTAGCCGGAGTGAAAAGACAGGCCCTGCTTGTGGAAACCATGAAGAAAATCAGGGCATTAAAGGCCCATGGCCTCGGTGAAACCTGGTGGCAACGATTCCATGAACTCTCCGGCCAGGCCGCCATGACCGGTTTTTCTTCCGCCTTTCTCACATCCCTTATTGAAGCCTTTGCCTACGGGTTGTCGGTCATTGCCGGAATTTCCACCCTGACATTCGGCATTTGGCTGGTCTGGCAGGGGCACATTACAACCGGTGCACTAATCGCCTCAATGATGCTGGTCTGGCGGGTGCTCACGCCCATGCAGGCTATTGTCAACTCTCTTGTTCGAATCAAATTTATCTTTCGCAGCATCGCTCAGGTCCACAAACTGGTTCGCACGCCGCCGGAAGGAAAACTCACAGCCGTCGACCCGGAACTTTTTCGCCTCAAGGGCAATATCACCTTCAACGGGGTCGGCCTCAGATATACCGGAGAACGCGGGCCAATTATCTCCGGCATGAATCTTCATATCAAGGCAGGCGAGATTATTGCCATTGCCGGGGGGTCCGGAACAGGGAAAACCTCTATTCTTAAATTAACCAATGGTCTTTATATACCGCAAATGGGTTCCATCCTCATTGATGGCCTTGATATCAGACAGCGTGATCCTGTTGAACTGCGAAAAAATATCTCCTATGTTCCGCAGATAATAGAACTCTTCCACGGAACCATTGAAAAAAACCTGCGCATGGTCAAACCGGATGCCGGCGACGAAGAGCTGATGGAAGCAATCACCTGGGCTGGGGCAATGGAGGAGATTCGAGCGCTGCCAAAAGGATTAAATACTTTTATCGGTGACTATCGATCCGAACAGCTCTCCTCCGTCTTCGCCTTCCAGCTCAATCTGGCCAGGGGATACCTGCGGAAGGCCCCGATCATGCTTTTTGATGAATTTCCCTCCGCGGTCATCAATGGTACTGCCGGGGCTCTCTTTCGTGAATACCTGCAAGAGGCTCAAGGCCGAAAAACCATACTTTTCATTACTGACCGAAAGGCCGATGTTCTGCTTGCGGATCGCATGATTTACCTCACGGGAACCGGTCAGGTGCTGGCCGGAGAACCGGAAGAACTGTTAAACGCGTTGCAGACATGATACCTCTGCGATTTTATGGGATGACCAAAAGACAACGCCATGGCACGTAAAAACAGAGACAAAACCGAACAGCTGCGTATCCTGTCACAATCGGTGATGCTTGAAGAGGCGCGAACGCCTTATCTCATTCGCACCACCATGTTGATAATCTGCCTCGCCTTTTTCATCTTCGTGGGTTGGGCAGCCTATACAAAGATCAAGGAAATGGCCCGTACCAACGGTGAAATCATCCCCTCATCCTACGTGCAGTCCATCCAGCACCTTGAAGGCGGTATTGTTGACGAAATTCTTGTTCGTGATGACGATGCGGTCAAAAAGGGACAGGTACTGTTGCGGCTCCGCGGGGAAGGCGTTCGCAGTGATAAGGAACGCGTCGCAACCAAACTTCGCCTCCTTAACCTGCGCGCTGCCAGGTTGCGCGCCTTTATCAGCGGTGACCGGAACGAATTTGACCGGCTTGGCAAAGAATATCATGAGGACAACTCTACGGAAAAAGACATTCTCACTTCAATGATAGATTCCCTGCAACGGGAACAGGAGGTTCTCAAACAGCAGCTGGTCCAGAAAAAAGAACAGAAAAAACTGCTGCAACAGGAGCTGGCAACTGCCCGCAAGACTCTGAAAATTGCGAAAACAGCTTTTGCGACCCAGGACAAGTTATATAAAGAACGTCTGGTTGCGGAAACAACCTATCTTGCCGTTGTTCGGGATATGAATGAGCAGCAGGGGCAGGTGAATTCCCTGGAAATAAAAATAAACCAGGCCGAAGATGCAATCAATGAATACCAATGGCGGCTGCAATCAATAGTCACCGATGCCCGTGACAAGGCCCTGCAGCAACTTGGGGCCATTGAAAGTGACCGGGCCGAGACCCTGGAAATCAAAGAAAAACTGGAACAGCAGATTGCTCGTCTTGCCATTCGCTCGCCGGTGGATGGGCTGGTCAAAGGTCTTGAGGTCCATACTGTCGGCGGCGTCATTGCACCCGGCCGACAATTGATGGAAATTGTTCCCGCAGGCAGTGAGCTCTTTGCCGAGGTAAAAATCTCGCCCAATGATATCGGTCATATCAAGGTCGGCTTTCCCGTCATTGTCAAAATAACCTCTTATGATTTCTCCCGGTATGGCTCTATAAATGGCACAGTTTCAGGTCTGTCGGCCACAACCTTTGCCAATGAGCGCGGTCAGACTTTTTACAAGGGCATGGTGACGCTCGAAAAGAATTATGTCGGTAACAACCCCGAGCGGAACCTTATCCTTCCCGGCATGATCGTCAATGCAAATATTATTACCGGCGAAAAAAGCCTGCTGGCCTATTTTCTCAAACCCATTCACAAGGCCCTGAATTCAGCCTTCAGTGAACGATAACCCTCAAACAATTTATGACTGGAAAGGGATCGAGGCAAACATGATCACAGCAAGTAGCGCTGCAGCCGCTCATGGCATGCAGATGAAAAAACCATCCGTCCTGGTCGTTGACGACAACCCCACAACTCTGCATCTTCTGGTCAGTATCCTGAACAAGGAGGGATATGATACCACCCGGGCTGCAAACGGACTTGAAGCCATGAACGAACTTCGCAATCGCGCGGAGAATTTTGATGTCATTCTTCTTGATCGAATGATGCCGATGATGGATGGCATGGAGGTCACCAGAAAAATTCAGGCAGATAATGAACTCGAGCATATCCCCATTGTTATGCAGACCGCTGCTGATCAACCTGAACAGATCAGCGAGGGAATCAAAGCCGGCGTCTTTTATTACCTGACTAAACCCATTGAACGCAAGACGTTGCTGTCTGTTGTCTCCTCAGCTGTAAAAGAGGTGGAACAACGAAGGGTGCTTCGCTCGGAAATGCTTCGTCATAGGATGAGTTTTGGCCTTATCCAGGTGCTGAAGGGCAGTTGCAAAACCCTTGATGAGGCCGAAAGCCTTGCGTCCTTTCTTGCCAACTGCTTCCCGGACCCCGACCGGGCACTGACAGGTATCTCGGAAATCCTTATCAATGCAGTGGAACATGGAAACCTGGCCATAAGCTACGATGAAAAAACCAAACTGATGGATGCCAATGACTGGCGCGAGGAGGTGCAGCGCAGGATGCGGCTTCCCGAATTTTCCGACAAAGAGGTGACTGTAATTTTTGAAAAAAAAGCCGACACGTACTATCTTCAGGTCACCGACGAGGGAAAGGGCTTCAACTGGAAGGCCTTCCTTGAATTCGATCCGTCCCGGGCCTCGCATAATCATGGGCGCGGCATTGCCATGGCAAATATGATCGCCTTTGACCGATTGGTGTACAATGAACAGGGTAACCA
>JANTGH010000158.1 GCA_024763055.1 Desulfobulbaceae bacterium | reverse complement strand
AGACCAGGTACAACTTAATCAGGCCATTGAATTTGTGGCGACCCATGACGCCTACACGACGGTTTACCTGAAAGGCCCTTATACATATCCGGTCGATGAGCCGATTATTATGCACAGTAATACAAAGCTGACCGGTGATGCAACGGCAACCGTCAAGCTCATTGACAATGTGGCGGATACTGTCGGCGATTGGGACCAGGAACACGGCAACAAACCAGTCATCGCCCAGGAGGGCGCTGAATTCTGGGAAGGAGGCAACGACGACACCGGGACGTGGACCGATGCCATCTACGGCACCGATGCAAGTACCATAGAGAATGCGGAGATCAGCGGTTTCACGCTGGAGATCGGGCAACAGGACGGGTATTCAGATGGAAAGTACTGGTATGCAGGCATGTATTTTTTCGTTGCAAAAAATCTTTCCATTCACGACATGATCCTGAGCAACGCCTACACCGATATGATTCGCATAATGACCAAATCCGACAATGTTATGAGTGACAACATACAACTCTACAATCTGACACTACATAAAACCGGTCATGAAGGCATATATATTTCCCACGCCGGGAACCTGCAAATATTTGATAACGACATTTTCAAAACAAGGACCAACACGGGAATCCGGCTCAATGACTGTACCCATATCGCGATCCACGACAATACCATTTATAATGATATTCATAAAACTCCTTCCGGGTACGCCGGTATTGAAGTGAGGACCAAACATCGTGAGACGAAATCTCTGGATATCTCCAACAACTTTATCTACGGCAAGTCCGGCGGTATCGTTTTACGCGTCAAGGGAACCGGGGACTACAGCAGTTCAATACAGGACATCCACATTCACCACAATCGGTTGTACGCTATTTTTGATAACACGGCCGGAAGCGCGGATTATCTCAACGGCGGCATCCATCTCCATGGATTTCCCAATGCGGTGATCGAGAACAATGTAATTGACGGCAGCTGGAAGGACGGCATAATCTATGAAGAATATCCGGGGTCGACAGCAACGGGGTATCAAACCATTGTCCGAAATAATATTATCCGTAATTCCAAAGGATACGCAATCAACAACCATGTTGACAACCTTGCTAAACATACCTTTGTGGCAGACTATAATGATCTGTTCAACAATGCGGTAGGAAATTACAATCACGCTGCTTCAACAACAGACATACATGCCGAGCCGCTGTTTATCAATGCTCCGGCGGACTACGGAACGCCACTGGAACCTGATGTCGTGGATTTCCATCTCCAATCCGCATATGGACGATGGACCGGCTCGGAGTGGCTTAACGATACCGTGACCAGCCCCTGTATTGACAGCGGCGCCCCTTCATCCGATTTTTCTCTGGAACCTCTGCCCAATGGTCAACGAATTAACATGGGCGTATATGGAAATACCGCCGAGGCAAGTAAAAGCAGTGATACTCGGGCAGAGAATACCAATCACCTCTTTATCCCGATACGGGCGGAGGACGGCAAGGTGGTTATCATCCATTTATAAAAGCGACCGTAATTGTTCACCAGAACCCGTAAGCATTGAATCTCCGTATGACGTCTGTAAGCGTTCAGCAGTGCGTCAAATGTGCGTAATCACAACTGGTCGCTATAGCCTACCTATGCGAGCAGTTGCGATTATGTGCAGATGGCGTGCTGCTGAACGCTTACAAGCGACCAAGGCCGAACGGCCCTGAACCGGCCATAACAACGATACAAACTCATAAAACCATGAACCCTCTTTCCGGCACAAGCTCTCTTATCCCGATCATCTGTTTTCTGCTCTTAACTCCTGGTTCCCCTTCGTCAATATCATGGTCGCCCATAGGGCCGGGCGGTGGCGGCTGGATCCCATCCATAACCGTTGTTAACGATGCGTCCCATACCGTGTATGCGGCATGTGATGTGGGCGGTATCTACAAAAGCACAGACCATGGCCGGAGCTGGCAGATCAAGAATAACGGTCTTACCACCTACTATGTAGAGGATATCGCCTATGATCCGGTAACACCAACGACCTTGTATGCGGCTACCCGGGGCGGGGTTTTCAAGTCAACCAATGGCGGTGAGAGCTGGCAGGGTAAACGAGCCGGCTTTCCGGCTGAAGATATGGGCCATTTCAGCGCCCCCATAAGCGATATTGTTGTTGATCCGCAGGCCCCCAATATTGTCTACGCAGGGATCGGCGTCCCCAGGTCCGGATATGAAGTACCCGGCTCCGGCAATGAAATGGACCTCTTTTACTGGAAGGAATGCCAAGTCAAGGGTTCGATCTATAAAAGTAGTGATTTTGGCGAACACTGGATACGGATTCATGGAACCGGTATTCCCGGCGAAGCCATGATCTACTCGCTGGCCATTGATCCGGCCGACTCAAGCATTCTTTTTGCCGCCACCAGCGAAGGAGTCTATTAAAACCATGATCATGGCGCCACCTGGACAGCAAAAAACACGGGCCTGCCAGGTCTTCGGCGGGTCATGGGCCTGGTGATACATCCGACCGATACCAATACCCTGTATGTAACCATGTGGGCAAAACCCGATACCGCTTCCTGGGACGGAGGAGTCTACAAATCCATTGATGGTGGAGATCACTGGACGGAAAAAAATAATGGCCTGCCGCAGACAATAGGGGTAGAGGAAGGAATGACCAGCAACTATCCCGTCATTGTCATTGATCCAAACCAGCCGCAGACCCTGTACGTGGGCAATAACTCCTGGACACCCGATCCCGGCATTTATACAACCACGGATGGCGGCAAACACTGGAGCTGGATAAGCAGGGACGAGGAACCGGATCAAAACGTCGACCCGGGCTGGATAACGGAACAGGGTGTTGCGGTCAAGTCCCTGGCCATTGATCCCGTCCAGCCGAATCGTCTCTATTTCGGCACATCCACCCATGTGTTTACCACGGATAATGGAGGCGTGAGCTGGAATCAGGCGTATACCGAGCCAATGGCAGACGGCTACTGGCAGGGCAACGGACTGGAAACTACCTGTATCCAGGATGTGGCTGTCGACCCGGCTGATTCACAGCGAATTTACGCCGGCTACTGGGACATGGGATTTTTAAAAAGCAAAGATGGCGGAGCAAGTTTCAAGAGGACTTCAAACGGATTTGACTATGGCGCAAACGCCTTTTCCATTGTTGTGGACCCGGATGATGCCAAAACCCTTTACACCTCATTTGGCTGGTGGGAGGAGAACAAGGGCGGAGTCTGGAAAAGCAGTAACTATGGAGAAAGCTGGCAGGAACGGCGAAATGGTCTGCCCGATGCCCAGGTCTGGTCAATCGCCATGGACATGACCAGTCCCCGGAATTCACGAACCCTGTATGCCGCCAGTTACGACCACGGGGTCTACAAAACCACTGACGGCGGCAGCAACTGGTCTGCAATCAACACCGACCTGGGCGTGGATGGTAACCTGCAGGTCAGAAAAATCGCTATTGATCCCAACAATCCTTCAACTCTCTATGCCGGCATAGAGGCCAAACAGATCGAGAACGGCAATGATGCGAGCACAATACAGGGTGGCCTGTTTAAATCAACTGATGCGGGAGCGAGCTGGAGGCGCATTGACACGCCGCTGCCCCAACTCAGTGTCTGGGATATCGAAGTTGCTGCCGGTGATTCGCAGACCATCTATACTGCCGTCAGCAGTGAATATGACCACAGCCGGGAGATCGAATATTATGGAGGCGTCTACAAGAGCAGTGACGGCGGCGTGACCTGGACCCAGATGATCAATGGACTCGGCAGAAAAAAAAACCTTGATGTCCTCTCCATTGCCGTCAGCCCGGCAGGCCCGGACATACTCTATGCGGTCACCTCCGATGCCCCATATCACGACAACAGCAGCGGCAGGGGGATCTTTAAAAGTAGAGACGGAGGAGAACACTGGAACCCTGTCAACAACGGTTTGAGTGTGCTCAACTTCAGTTCAATCACCATTGACCCGTCAAACCCGACTCTCTTGTATGCAGGCAGTGGCGGCAACGGTATTTTCAAGGGGGTTGACCCGGCGCCGACACAGTAAACCAACAAGCTCAAACGTATCTGATCACAGGATTTATAACTATGGGAATTCACATCCCCAAATCTTGTAAGTGGTCAGGGGTACTGCAGATTCGTACAGGTAAGCGTAGACTCCGGGCGTGGCTGGTCGTAGGTAAGCGCAGCGAAGTGGAGACTCCGATAGCCCCTCTATACGGACAGTCACGACCGTGCGAAGAGGTAAGCGAGCCTGCGAGACTCCGTGTGGTACCCCTGATCACTTACGCTCAAACGGCAATGGACAGTTACCCATCCAATACCTCGCGCACGGCATCCGAAAGGATCTTCGTATCCAACGGCTTGGCCAGAAAACGCCGAATACCCGCGACATGCACTTCATGCTCAGAAAGCGCCGCCGAATATCCTGTACACAGAATAATGGGCAAATCCGGCCTCAGGGCAAGCATGCTCCGCGCCAGTTCCAGCCCGGTAATTTCAGGCATGGTCTGGTCGGTAATGACCAGATCATAGGCTGTGGGATCAGCAGTAAATTTTGCCAGCGCCGCAACGCTGTCAATCTCCGTTTCCACATGGTATCCCAGGCTTTTTAGAAACGAGCAGCCAAAACCTGCTATTGCCGGTTCATCATCAATAAACAGAATGCGCTCCCGCCCGGTGGCGAGGTCTTCCTCGTGCCGCTCTTCCACACCATCATATTCTTCTTCGATAGCAGGCAGATATATGGAGAAGACACTCCCTTCACCGGGAACGCTCTCCACCTGGATAAATCCTTGATGCTTCTGAACAATCCCCCTAATCACGGCAAGGCCGAGGCCAGTCCCTTCCCCCTGCTCCCTGGTGGTAAAATAGGGCTCAAATATCCGGGCCATGGTTTCTTCATCCATTCCCTTGCCGCTGTCTCTGATCTGCAGCTCAACAAAGGAGGCGGCATCGGTATCCGCTTCCGGAGGCACCCGCAGCTTTGAGCGGGAAATATTTTTTACCGTTACCCGCAGATGTCCCTGCTTCGTTCCTATGGCCCGCAGTCCATTGGTACAGAGGTTGACGACAACCTGGTGGATACTGGTCGGATCAGCGGAGACCAGAGTCCCTTCCCGAGTAATATCCGTTGAAATATCAATGGTAGCCGGCAGGGTTGAACGCAGCATTTTCAATGCCTCCTTCACAACCAGATCCAGGCGCAGCGGTTTTCTCTGCCGATCATCCGAACGACTGTAGCGAAGTATCTGCCCGACCAGGTCCGCCGCCCGTCGAGCTGCCGCAATTACCTCATCTATCTCATCGGCAACGGAACGCCCCATTGACAGTTTTGCCCTGGCGATCTCTGCAAACCCCAGGATTGCGGTGAGGATATTATTAAAATCATGGGCGATTCCACCTGCCAGGGTGCCTATGGTTTCCACTCGGTGCGTCTGAAAGAGTTTATCCTCCATTTTCCGCACATCAGAAATATCCGTGGCGCTACAGATATAATATCTGACCCTGTTATCAGCCCCAAGCACCGGCACGGAATCGACATTAAACTTCTTTTCCCTGGTACGCTGAGCCAATTTGCTCAAAGACATCTCGACTCCTGTACAGGATTGTAGCATACCTCCTGCGGAACGGGGTGACTGTCGAGCTGAAAACACTTCATGGCAGGAGCGGCCGATTAATTCTGCGGCAGACAAACCCAAAACATCTGTGAGCTTCTCATTCACCGCAAGAATACGATGATTCGGATCCAGAACCATCATTGGGTTCCGGCCTGCATCTAAAAAATGTTGCCTCTTCATATCCAGCCTCAAAAAGTATCTTACAGTCCTCAAACTCCCCCTATGCCTTGATCAGACCCAACAAAGAGAAAACCTTTGCCGCTGCCTAAAACATCCCGCTGAAAAGACGGATTCTTTCGATAAAGGAGTAAGTCAAAAACAGCGTCGGATAATTGTTCCGATTTTTCTTCAAAATGGATGTTCAGAGTGGCGGGTCGGGAATGAACAGAGCCTTTTCTTTCGATCGAGACAGGTGCATGGCGATTCCACCACATAAAAAAATAAAGAGTAAACCCTGTCTTCTCTTCCAGCTGATTGGCCACCATCCCCGACAGGGTGATCTCTATTTTATCTTTTGTTTCAACGACATCTTCACAGTCAATATTGACCTTGAGCCGGGAAGTAGGCTCAATGCCGGTTCTACGGTCACAAAAAAAATCGCGCGACTCAACGCGGAGTTCCTTTTCGCTGCCGGTCATTATTAACGACAGCAATTCGCTTACAAATTCAAATGGTGCATACTCGACCTCCTGAACACGGAGGATACGGCCTGTACCGTTCCTGGGTTGCAGATTCAAAACACTCTCCTTTGCATTATTCTTCTCTTGATGCCTGTGGAAAGTATAGATGAAGGCGGGATCTAAATGCTTGGCATTGCGCGCCAAAATTCTTGGCAGTTTACGACAACATCGTGGAGGGACATTCGATGAAATTGTACATTTTTTCCATTTTATATTAAGATAATGAACAGAATGGGCGATACGGAACGGACGTGGCTGCATCGGCCGCGGCGGATCATGGCAGCTTAAGCCTTTGACGGGACAGGCTTTCTCCATTAAAATAATAGAGTGGACGACAGGGAGGGTTCATGACTATGACGAAACTGGCGAGTGCCCAGCTGGTACTGTGGAACATATGCAAAGCATACAGCCAGGACCCGGAAGCGATATTCAGGACGGCGCACCTTGACCCGGACCTCATGTACCAACCCGGAACGAGGTATTCGCTGCAAAAAATTGCCCTGCTCTGGGCTGAGGCGGCCAGACGAATTAAAGATCCCTGTTTCGGACTCGCCGCGGCCACCAACTGGCATCCGACACATTTCGGCACCTTGGGCTATGCCCTGCTTATGAGTAAAAGCCTGCGCATCACCCTGGAACGGCTCCTGCGGTTTCACAAGGTTCTCTCCGAGGCCAGGTTTGGCAAAATTCATGAAGACAAGGTCAAGGGAACTCTTGTATTTACTCTTACCTACCTGGATGAAGAACCCTACCCGCCCGGCCGGGAAGATGCGGCTCTTGCCTGGATCATGAGCACCCTGCGAATAAATTTCCACCACAATCTCACTCCGGCTTCGGTGTGTTTTACCCACGGCCGTCCTGCCTGCGCCGGTAAATATTATGAATTTTTCCAGGGGCCGATCACCTTTGATGCTCCAGCCGCCGGGCTGGCCCTGCCCCTGAATCTGGTGGATGTCCTCCTGCCGGGCGCCAATGAAGAATTAGCTGAATTTAACGACCAGGCAATGAGTCAATACCTTACCCTGCTTGATGATGACACCTGGGCGACACGCGTCAGAAAAGTGATAACGGAGCACCTGCCGTCGGGAGCCATTACCGTGGAAAAAGCGGCATCAGAATTACATATCAGCACAAGAAAACTCCAGCGTCTGCTCAAAGAGGAAGGCACGACCTTTCTTGCCCTGCTTAATGCAACACGCATGAAACTCGCTAAGGAATATGTCCATACGGAAACCATGGACCTGACAGAGATCGCTTTTCTCCTTGGATTCAGCGAACTCAGCACCTTTTCCAGGTCATTTAAGAGATGGACGGGGCAATCGCCGATCCAATACAGGAATGCCGCCTGAAAGGCCCTGGTTCCATACAATTTCTCCGATATATCACAATCCTCCTTACCCGATCTTTACTTGCTTTCCTGCGCCATTCCTGATTGATACATAAATCCAGTCGGCTGAACCTGATATTGATGTGGTCGCCGTTGACATTTCTTTCCTGCTGACGGAGTTTTTTAACCTGCCGATTCGAACGAAAAATATCTTATGGACATAAAAAGATTACACTCCTGCACCGATAAACAGACGCCTGCCCTGATTCATTTCCTACCAGCTCTCATAGGGTTATGCATAGGTATTGTTCTGTTGCCGGCAATGGCAACAGGCGCTGACATTGATTCTCTTCTTCCCACGTATCACCTTCTGCTTTTTTCAAAGCATTCCAAACAGAAAATCTTTATCATCGGCG
>JANTGH010000157.1 GCA_024763055.1 Desulfobulbaceae bacterium | reverse complement strand
GTTATGTAGGTAATAAGTATCTCTGATCAATCAATATCCGTAATCATGTCAATCAGAAAATATAATGGCTGTAAGGCTGTTCTCCTTTTATTTTTCATGTCATAATTACAAAATGATGCTTGTTTTTTAGACCATATGCTTAAAAATTATTCTGATCCGGACGGACACCGACCTGTATCGACGAATATTTCCGCTCCGCATCAGGTATCAGACATTAAAGGTGGTGGTGTGAAAAAACAGAGAATAAATAGATAATATTCTCTGGTCGGCGGTGGACTTTTTAAGGGTTGTAGCGCGGTTGGATATGCTGAATGCCCTGAATTTGCACAAAATACAAGATGATGTTCTTGAAACCCTGGGAAAGGCTGCCGCCGTATGGGGGTATAATTAATTATGGCTAAATCATTTATTTCAGATGACAGGATCAACAGGATGCAACACCTGGCCGTGCTTCTTGAGTCCCTGCCGGAGATGGAATCGACGGGACTGCCGCCTGTTGACTGGCAAAAGGCCGGCGTGGACCACAATTTGCGCCCTGATCCGGTCCCGTTTGTGACGGATCCGGGGGCCTGGCGCCCTGATGCGGCGCTGCCCCGGGCCGATGTGGTGGTAATGACCTGGACCGTGGCCGAGTGGGCGGCCTTGAACCATGTCTTTTGTAATTACCAGAGGGAGATGACTCCTGATGAGATAAAAGAAAGTGCCTGGCGCAGGCCCTGGCCCTGCTACGCCAGAGACTATTGCCAGATTCATCAATACATGACAGACGTCAAACGTGACTGTCAGGGCGGCGCGCCTTCGCTTACGCGGCAGGCATGGGGAAAGATACGGATGGTTTCGATAGGTGGGCTCAAGGTGCTGCTCATTAAATCAGACATGCATTTGGCCCAGGACGGCACCGATTTGCCCCTGACAAAATTCGTCCAGCGGATTTGTCGAGAGGCAATGCCCGGGTTGCTGCTTTCCATCGGCACGGCCGGCGGCATCCGCTCCGATGATGCGCTCGGTTCGGTACTGGTTACCAACCAGGCCTTTTTTTATCTGATTAAAGAATTCAAAAATGCCGGCTATAACGGCTCTACTGTGAAATCCACCTGGACGCCGGCAGAGGAATTCATAAATACAGCCCAAAATTTGCTTTTGCAGGTGCCAGGTTATCCGATCCTGCCGATAAGCCCGCAGTATCCGGCCGGGGCCGAAATAAAACCGGATATCCCTGCCTCGAAAATCAAGCTGCTTACCGACCGGCCGATTATTACAACCGACGGTTTTTTATTCGGTACCACAACCCATGAAAACGGTTTGACGCCGGAACTCGGTTGTATGGTAGAAATGGATGATGCCGTTGTGGGTATGATATGCAAGTCAAACAACACATCCTTCGGATTCGTTCGGAATGTCTCCGATCCTGTGATTAACGGCGCCTTACCCGCCAAATTGCAGGAAGCCTGGGCGGCATATATCTATCAGGAGAAGGGCCTCTATACCAGTTTCAACGGGGCACTGGCGAGCTGGGCGTTAATTGCCGGCGAGGCCCGAAAAAGATTGCCTCGCTGAAAATTGCCCACCTGTACGGTTATGAAAATATTAATGATACCTTGCTTGTTAAAAATTGTTGAAAATCAGATTGATCGGGATATGACATGGAAAAGAGACAAACAGTTATTTATTCAATAGCAAACGGCAACACCGTCAATTCCCTGGTTGCAAGGCAGGTATGGACGGCAGAGAAGTGGCCGGAACAATCCGTCGCGGGGTACAACCGTCTTTGCGCCTTTCATCATGACGGCGACGTCATGGTTTTGGGCCATGATGCGACCCGGCAGGCGGCTGACATCTATCAAGTCCGAGCCGGCGGGTCCGGCCTTGACCATCAAGGAAAAACGGACCTTCACCAGGCCTATGACATTGTTGCTTCTTTTTATGTGGGAGGTAAACCGCATTTTCTTGCCTATAACAGGGATATGGGCAAAATAGATTTTTATAAGGTTGCCGGAGATCTATCTCTTGCCCACGTTTATTCCTATGAACGGACATACGGCAATACTACCCTGGGATTTACTACGGTTGTTCCTTATGATTACCGGGGAGACATGTTTTTTCTCGCCTACAATGCCGACACCGGCCAGGCCGCTGTATATCAGTTAGCAGTTACTTCGGAAACGGCCCTGCATGTGAAGGAAGTATGGAGAAAATCATGGGCCGCGGGCTGGACCGGATTCGCTTTTTTCAAAATGGGCGGCGAAAATTTTTTTTTGAAAACGAACACCAGGTATAACAATGTCAATATTGACCACATGGTGGACAATGCCGCCGAAGGCTCCCATCCGGTAGGTACCCATCTGCCCCTGTCTTTGGATGTCGACGCGGTGGCGGCCTTTGAATTCAATCATTTTCCCTGTTTTTTGACTTACCGTGACACCGGCAAGACAACGTTTAACCGATTTCATGGTGATTGCCGGGGGTGGACGGAGGAGGCCGTCTTTTCCAGCCTTGAAAATGCCGTAGCACTGTTGCCCTTCAGGTTGGGAGAGGAGAGTTATCTGCAAGTTTATTAGTGCCTTACTCCTGAATTACTGTCATAAAAAACAAGAAGATTGAAAAACAATTTTCATTATGATTATCTTACCACAAAGATCACGAAGAATTTCAATAAAAATCAAGTATTCATATTCCTTCCTGTCCTTCGTGGTAAACAGGCCTTTACCGTATTAGAAATATTTGGGTTGCGGGCATCAGGCCCGCTTTAGAAATTTGAGGCAATGGCCGGTTCCGCCTGGCGATCCTGCGCCGGTTCCTTCATCTCAAAAAACCACTGAATAACCTGCTCGACCCGGCGGGGATAGGTGTGACCGGCAAATTTTACAATAGAAATATCATTCAGCGAAGGACTCCCGGTATTTAAGTACTCAAAAAGCACCTTCTTCTCAAGCAGGTTCTGTACACAATGTCGCGGGAAGACACCGTAGCCGAGACCTCCCGCAACCATGGTAATCGCGCCTTGCAGGGAATTGATATGGCCGGAGTAGGACAGCATCAGGGAATTAAAATGCCGTTTGCCTCGGCAATGATATCTCAACCAGAAATCATAATATACATCCACACCCGGATAATGAATGAACCGCTGCTCCGGAATGTTATCCGGCATGAGTCTTTTAACCGCCTTTTCATCCGAGCCCACCAGGATATATTCCTCCTGACAAAAAAATTTCAGAGACAGCAGGGGATGATCGATGTTGCGGGTAATAAAACCAAAATCAACCTGGTCGTTCAGCACCATTTTGATAACTTCATGGCTTGGCGCCAGGGTGACTTTCAGGTTTATGCCCGGGTATTTTTTCCTCTTTTCAAGAAGCTGTGGAAAATGTGGTGACATCAGGCAACTCGGCGGCATGGCATAGGAGACAAGACCGGAGAGATTTATCTGCTGTTGATGAACGTAATCCAGAAAGACGTTCATGGAATAGGCATATTCCGTAATATATTTTTCCAGTTTTTTGCCGGCATCCGTCACGATAACCCTTTTGCCGATCCGTTTGAACAACGGCAGGCCGATCTGTTCTTCAAGTTTGGCTATATGCTGGCTTACCCCTGACTGAGTCATATTTGCCTTGGTGGCGGCGCTGGTGAAATTCTCTGTTTCCGCCGCCGCCATGAATGCCTTAAAGAGTCGCGGGTCCAGCAACTGGCACTCTTTACGATATAACAAGGCCTCTCTCCTCTCCTTAAAATTACAATAAGCCGTCCACGGGGCGGCGCCGGGCAAAACGACAATTAAAACTGTCTGCCGCCTTTACCGGAATCCCGGGATAATCAGATGAGATATCAAGCGGTATGTTGACGGGTTTGGAATATTGCAGCATGATTACTCGCATGCCGATGTCGTGGCGGTTCAGTAATCCTTTGCGGTCGGGTATTGCCGTAGCCCAGTGCGTCCAGCAGACCAGGCAGTCGCCATAAACCGTAAAAACAGCGCCATCAAGTCCCTCTGGTCGTTCCTTTTGCAGAGCGGTCATTGCTTCAGCGATTTTTTTCAGGAAGGAATCGGCATCCTGCCGTCGGCGCACCCCGACAAGGACCATGGTATCACCCGATTGCCAGTCCACGGCCTGGTCGAAAAGATAATAGTAGACCTTGCCCGAACCAATCCTGCCGGCAAATTTTTCGGGGAAACCGCTATGGCTTGCCGGGATATGGTTACCGTGCCTGAAATTGAAAATCGTCTCGTGCAGCATCGCGTAGGCCCGCCCGCCAACGTAACAGGTGCAGGCCCGATGATAAATATCCCGGCTTTCATAAAAAACCAGGGCAATTTCGTCGGGAACAGATGGGCATTCATCAGGCGGCATAACAGCAGGTAAATAGGCTGTGAGACCCAGTGGAGCCATAATCTGCACGGTCGCCGGGATAAAAACAGATCCTGTCTTTTGATAAAACCGTTGTCTTGTTTCATCACTTGCCCTGAATTTTTTCAGACAATATCCCAACCATACCCGTACAGGATAGGGATCCGTCGGGCATTGACCGCGAGAAGCTTTAGGAAAACCCTCCATACCTTACTCCATATCTGTAAACGATCTGATAACAGATAACTAAATTATAGCCCTCGGTCGGCTGCAAGCCTTTTCAGACTTTCAGGAGCAACATTTTGGGCAAATTCAAGGCATTGAGCACATTGAACCACACTGATATTTACATTGTTTCCGGTAAGTTCTCAATAAATCAGGGTTAATTATTTTACCTAAATCCTGCATTCCGAATATGAGGAAAACAATATTTTATTATTATAGCAAGTGAGTTGCTACTTGACAAAACAAAGCAGTAATTCAGTGTTCAGGTGAATCTGAAAATTGAGTAATTCCCTCATCTTCGGCAAATCCAACAATTGCAGGATTTAGATTTTATATTAATTTTAACTCAGCAAAAGCTTATTTACCACTTATAAACCTGAAGTGTATGGCCTTCAGGGGAAAATGTGGTACAGTAGGGGTATGGGGGAGGATATGAAAGGCTATTTTTATGATCTGAACTATACCCTTGCGAATGAGGATATGACGCTTGAGTATGAAATGGTAAAGTTTTTCTACATGGATATTGATGATTTGTTCCATATCCTTCTCTCCTATCCAGCTATATGTGCGGCCAAGCTAACCTTCTTATGAAACAAATTTCAAAATTTTCTGTCAAGACCTTATATCCGTTCCACGCAGGAAAACAGACATGAATGCCCGGAGTTTGACAACGCGGGCGCTAATTCCACGGACGCCGAAAATTGGCGCAGGCCATTCCTTAATTGGCCGTCCTTAAATTCCGTCAGGACCGGCTCGATGCCCTTGGAAAGGTTGTTTTCCTGCCGCCTGATTTGATTTTAAACTATTATCTGTTTGGAATTGTTTTACTGCACTCTCGGTCTGCTTGCCCCAAATGCCGCCAGTAGGCCCTGCCGGTCCAACGGTTGGTTCGCACCGCGTAGCGGTGTGGACCAATCGTTGGACGAAGTCAACTCGCGCATTCGCGCCGCGGAGCGGCAGCGGTACGCTGTCCACTGTCCGCTGAATTGGCCTTGTTTGCTATTTTTCATGTTATTATGAATTGTTATGGCCTGAATCTTTTAACCTCCAAGTCTTTTAATAGTTTGTAATGCTTATTATTTCCCGTAAGAACAGGATTACCATAAGCAATTGCTGTAGCTCCGATAAGTGCATCTGCCAATCGCATTGAATGGCTAAGGAAATGTTGCTCAACGTAAAACATTGCTTTGGCAGAAATTTCTTCGGAAATATAGAGTATTTGAGCATTCCAAATATGCAGAGCTTTTCGGAAATTATTTAATTCTTTTTTGTTTCTCATTCCTTACATAATCCCTATCCTGCCAATCATTCTTGATTCTGCCGGTTACTACACCATGCCCGCACCAGGGATACCTTTCAAGTGCTGCCTGGTTCTCTGCCGGTTTGGCAGGAAATGACGCATGAAATTTGATAAGCCGTCAGTGCCGCTTCTCAAAAGTATATGAGCGTGACTGGCCATCAGGGCCCATGCATATATAGCGGTCCCGGTATCTGAAGCCAGTTGCCCCATCCGAGTCACAAACCTGTCCTGATCTTTGCGATCATCAGCGATTCTGCGACGTTCTATTCCTCTGATGATTACATGGTGCAGAGTGCCTGGTATGTCAAGCCTTAAGTACGTCTGTTTTTCTATGTTCAATTTGTCCCAAATATAATCAGGAGGGATGTCTTTCAATCTTCGGGGATTATTCAACTTATGCAATTTTTCAAGGTCAAACTTTTTTCGTTCATATGGAAATCTTGAATTTTTAAATATTATTGTTCACATTCATTACCATAGACAAAAAACTTTTTTATCACCTTTCATGCTTGCTCTTAATTTCTCCATGTGCCTTAATGTGGCGATTTCCCGCTGTAAATCGCTCAACTTTATACCAAGTCTTTTTGACAGAAGTTCTATTTCGATACCACCTGTTTCTTTTAGTACATCCAAAATATTTTCTTGCATTTTTGTTAAGGTAAAACCGTTACCAGTCATTGATTTTGCAGTATAAACAGCCCAGGGATCACAAGTTTTCGCAGGAGAAAGTACATCCATATAACAATCCTCACACAATATCCGTCCCATATATTCCGTTTCCCCGCCTCTATCGATTTGACAGCCACACCCGTCACACTTCATTTTTACCCTCCTCGAATAAAATTTGATTCTTCAAACAGTTATTTTGCCGGCACGGACGCGGTAGGACGTCCAGTTACCCAACCGCCCCCGCACAGATCCCGGCGTGCGGAATTATCGCACCGGGCTCCTCAGTGATACTCGCTTCCATAATCGCCATGATGGATAGTAACAGTTCCTGTGTTTATAGAGGAAATACGTTCATGTGCTTTCTTTAGCACAGGTAAACTTAAATCAACAAGATCACTGTCAAAGGGGGATGCATATTGCAAAAATTTGAGAGTGTTATTGCCAGCACCAGAACCGATATCTAAGACATGCTGGATATTTTTTGTTGCATGAAAAGCTGCTTGTGTAATTAGCTCCATAGCTGATGGAGCATCCACCGTGGCAATTTGACCTGTTTCTAAATTTGAAAAACGCTCGACCTCATTGTCAAAGCGATTTTCTATTTCTGCTATTGATGATTTTTGTTCAAGTGATACATTCATTTCGATACTTATTTACCTGCGATTATTTCATTGAGACCATCAACAATGAGCTGTAATTCTTTGCCAGTTGCTTGCCCAATTTTTTCCCTGAGCCTTTTTATTGAAAGTGTTCTGATTTGGCTTATCTTAGCCCATGATTTTTCAGGAAGTTTTTTACTGCTTAATTCTAAAGTTAATGGAAACGATGCTTTTTGTGCTTGGCTTGTTAAAGCGACGGCTATAACAGTGCCTGAGTGTTTATTAAAAATATCACGGCTAAGAATTAGTACAGGCCTATGCCCTGTTTGTTCATGACCAATGGTAGGATTTAAGTTTGCCCAAAAGACATCACCCCTTAATATTTTGGCCATTCCTCAATCTCCGTGGATAATCCTTCGTCAGCCATAGCTTGTTCAAATGCTGGATTTAATTTTGCACATTCCGTTTCAAAACGATTACTCTCAATTTTATGTAATTTTTCACTTACAGCTTCTTGAATAGCCTTGCTACGATTTGGGAAAAAATGTGTTTTTACCAATAGGTCGAGTCGGCTAAGTAAGTCTTCTTCAATTGTGATAGCGATTTTTGCAGTTGTCATATTATTATCTCCTAAGTATTACAATAGATCATACTCAAAGGTTTAGCAAGATTTCAATGATAAAACTTTTGGCATGGAAGGACCGGCTAAGGCAGGAGGTGATGGTGAGGTGATAAGAAATTGCTTTTTCAGCAATTGAATCTGCGGAGGTTAAATTTATTCCACATCCTTGTTTCAAGCTGAAATTATTCTTAAACTGTCATATTGTTCCTGTTAATAAGGAAACAAAACATATAACAGGATCAAAAACCACCATCCGTGCAGGAAAACAGGCATGAGTGCCCGAAATTGACGGGAAAAAGGGCGCAGCTTTCCTGTCGCCGATTATTGAGAGTCTTGCTCC
>JANTGH010000156.1 GCA_024763055.1 Desulfobulbaceae bacterium | reverse complement strand
ACTATAGTGAACACGCCGAAACGAACAAATCTGGGGCACTATCCGAACATTTAAAGGGGTAGAGAAGGGTAGCTTTTACCCAACCCGAATATTTACACTAAACTTGCGCTAACCCCTGTGAGCAGTTACCTGTTTGCCATGACTTGTCTGGCCTGGTTAATCATCCCGGCCGCAATTATATATATATTTTAGCCTTTTGGCCCAAAGCACTCTCTCCTGTAATTCGATAAGCGCAACTCCATCACGTTGAAATTTCCTGATCAAGGCCGCGTGGATGACATCGGGAGTCAGGCTGCCGGCGCCCTGAACAAAAAAACAATGACAGTTATTTTTGCCGGGAGCCCGGCAGGTACCGGCCTCCTGAATGTTGCCCCTGCCTGCGATTGAGCTCAAAACAGGTCTGACATCGCTGAATTCACTTTGCGGGAAATCCTGAAAACAGACCTTCCACCCTTCTGCTGACATAATTTTTTTGGGGGTGGCAGAGTCAATAATACCCGAACTATGCCTGTGTCTCCTCCGCCCTGGAGAAGCGTTGTTGCGCTCCTCACTTTCCTCTCTTGCGCCATAAGCAATCCTGCTATGTTCCGTATGCTGGACTACAGGTAAATTTTCTTTACACATGGCGGCATAAGACTTATCCGGAGAAGATCTGTATAACCTGAAGGCCTCGGTGCCGGTTTTATATGGCATTTTTTTTTCGGAGAATCGTATACAGACCTTTTGGGCGCTGGTATGGCAGGCATTTACATTAATGACGATATTGTTACGCCTTTTGTCCAGGCATACCTCATAAATAATGAGGGCACGTTCTCTCATCGGCAATATACCATCGCGGCAATACACCGCCATATCCTGCTGATCCGGTGAATAGAGCCGTAAGTTACAGGTCGAAGACAGGCTGTTCCGCAGACGCTCAACCAATATCTCCTCCAGGCGGGTATAATGCGCTGTGCAGCCCTTCAGGGAACCGGGCAAAATCACTATCTCGTTCAGGCGATTGACCTGCATGGCATGAGAGGCTATTTCGCCGGAAAGTTCTTGCACGATACGGTCTAATTCGTCTTCTCTCATCACGGACATTGCTGTGGAGCTGACAGGCTCATGGAAGTTATTGGGCACACACCCGCCAAAGAGGAGAACTAAGCCTGCAATAATTATATTTTTATACAATCGCCACATAGTAGAGTTCCCTCATTAACTGCCCGTCTAACGCGGCCTAATTAAAATTTTAACTACTCACGGGGTAAGCGCCTAAACTTTGCTAACCCCGTATTTGTAACTGTTTACAGGGTGCCGAAGATTTTCGTGATCAGACTGGCGCAGCATACTAGTGCTATGTAAGACAGGCTGATCGCGGGAAGATTCGGTACACTGTAAGCAGTTACTTAAAATTTACATATACGCCAGTGTCGGTACCGGGGATCCGCTTGCCGTCATTAAGATATGTGCACTGAATCCAAAGTTGATGCAACCCATTCCCCAGATCAAAAAACTCCCATTTCAACAGAATATTGGCAATTTCGGGATTTTCCACAATTGTAACATCACGGAATTTGTTTAGGTAATTATCAACAAGCCTGAAGGAGATATCCACAAAATGGTTGTGAGAACCAGTGATGTGCTGATATATCCGCACATCCTCCTCCCCCGATTCCCTGACCAGGCAAGAGAGGTTTTCGGCCAGATATTCGGCAACAAGATCGGCCTGATCGCCATTCATTGGGAACGGCCTTAATCCGAGAAGGTGTTCGTCCGGATTCGACACTGCCAATGCGGCAAGCTCTGGAGGATTGCCCGGCCCAGACCAGGCAATGCCAAAACCAGGCACCCATGTCTTTTCCTGCAAGTCCAGGGCGCGGACGGAAACCTGCAGCAACTCGGGATTAATCGGCGAACGTCGGCAATCAAGACCAATATAAACAGCAGCCGGTTTCAGATCATGGCACTGGAGTTCCGCCAGGTTGCGGTGATGCTTCCATGGCTTCCGGGCTGGATTCCAGACCGGGATGACCCCCCAGGTCATTGCCAGACGATCAGTAATCTTTTTTCGCAGTTCAGCGGAAAGATTACTGATTTCAGGCAAAATTTCATCATCGCGCATGGCGACTACCTTGAAAGGCCTGCCCTTTAGCCAGGTATTACGAGCCATTTCGTCTTCTACATAGGGCAAAAGTTCGCAGTCAACCCAATCATTAAAGGTATGAACGTGATTTTCAGATGAACTTCCCGAAAATGTACTGCCGGTGTGATCATTACCTGCAATTCCACAGCCCCCGGCAGTAATAAGCACCAGTAAAGTTGCATAAAGCTTAATCCACTTCATTTTAATCTCCTTGTCTGATATTTTGCTAACACCTTTGACGGTAATAAAAATTAAGGAACGGCATAAGTGCCTTGGAGTAAATTTTTGTAAACAGCTCCGAAATCAGCTTTTCAGTTTCTTGTTTTTTATTACCGTTTTTCAGGGGTAAGGCACTAAATAGGTCAGGAAACCCGCTTCGGCCGAAATTTCAACTCCGGCATCCCCATAAAGGGCTGCGAATGATTAAATTACCAGCAGCTCGCTGTCCTTTATCCATTACTTACGGGTATATCACCGGCATTTTTACAAGATCAGTCAGATTTATTTTCTTCCAGCAGAGATGTAAAACCAGAGGTTTCACGAAGCAAGGCAAGTTTTTCCTGTCGGTCGGCTTCATCAATATATTCGAAATAAATTCGATACCCGCCTTCCTGGAGCTTTTCCACTCCACAACAAACACCTGCCTGAAAACAGAGATTACCGATAAAGCCTTCTGCGCTCTGCCTCGTCAGAAACGGTTGCCAAAATGACGACCTGTTTTTAACGGGAGGGGTATCAAATTCATCAACCGTGTCACTGTCCTCTGAACGACTGGTTGAACCGACGGCACCCTGAATACCTTTTTGAGGTTTGTCTTCCTTGCCTTCTCTGTTATCTTCCACTCCTGTATCCTGCCCTTGAACAGTTTCCATGGCAGGTTTCGTAACAATTTCACCTTCACCGTTTTCGGCAACCAGCCACCAGAGTCCTGACACTACCGCAAACCCAAGACCGATACCAAGCAGGAACTTTGAAAAAGTTTTCATTTGTTTCTCCCTATAAATCTAATGAAATATCCAATCTGTAGCCGGCATGCTTTAAAGCCGGTACTGAGCGTTGCAACTCCTTGTCGGAAGAGTAGAGCAAAACAACACAATATCTACCCAAAGAGTTTCGGAACCAGTCGAGTCGCACCATAGGGGCATATTGAGCGACATGGTCAATAAAGCCAAGCGCACGAAACGGGGCATTAAAAAATATGATGGGAGCTTTATGCTCGACCCGGTATTGTTTCTTCTGACCGGGCCTGCCGGGGCTCTTGCTTATAAGGCGCTCCCGGCCTGCAACTTTCTCCAGATGATGATAAATATAACCGCTGTACCACTTGGCCCTGTCCGGTAACTGCCCAATGTTCATTCCGGCAGGAATTCGCCCGGGGCCATGGTTATAGGCAGCAAGCGCCAAATGAATATTTCCATTATGGATATCAAGCATTTTGCGCAAATAATGACTGCCGGCCATGATATTACGGCAAGGATCATATAAATCACCAAGCGATCTGAAACCCAGCTCACGAGCTGTATCAGGCCAGCGAATTTGCATAATTCCGTAACAATCAGCTTTGCTTTCGGCCCTGGGGTTGAAATCCGATTCACCTCTGGCAACGGCAAGCAGCAAGTTGAGCGGTAAATCATATTTCCCGGCAGCCCTTAGAAAGCATTCCTCATAAGGATAGTGAGCCGCAGGGTTATCCCAACACTGCCTGCTGGCGGCAAACTGCAACCAGAGGTCTGAATAATCCCCTTTGGTTACGGCAGCCTGGACAGGTGCAGCCATCAAGACATCAAGTAATATCAGCGTAACCAGGCGACAAATCGTTATCTTTTTTGTAGTCATACAAACTTCTCCCTTCATGAAAATGAGTCCTTAACGGATGGACACCTTGCCTCCTTCGCCAATTACCAGATCTCCACCCTCTCGGCCTTCCATAGCCATAACCAGCTGACCGCTGATAGAGCCAGGTAAGACAACGCCATACTTTGCCTTTGCCCCCCCTAAAGCTACTACCATTCTTGCCGCTTTAACAAAATCTTCCGGAACCGTATTGCGTTGCATCTCGTAAAAAGATCCGGACATATTTCCCGGGCTGAATTGCCAACCACGCCCGGAAACCGAAGCCAGACGCCAACTTTTATGTGATGCCAGCATGTAGAACTTGATCCTCTTTTTTCTTACCAGGTCTTTTAATACTGCTTCAGTCTCAAATCGCAGAGAAAATCCCCTGGTAGACTTGACAGTAGCAGGTGCTGCCGTTTCAGGCTGTTTTTTAGAGACAGATGACTTAATATTTTCATATTTCCGCTGCACGTTTTCCAACTTTTGCCTGACCTGCTGAATTATGCTTTCAACTTTGGTCAGCGCTTCCTGCTGCTCGGCCAACTTTTTTGCAGCTGATTGAAGATCGTTGTTTGCGTCATCAAGCTTTTGCCGAAGCTCGGATAGTTCCTGCTTCATAATCTGGAGTTCATTTCCACTCTTTTTACGAGTTTGATCCAACGCCTTATTTAACTCGACAATCTCATCTCTGAGCTTGTTGGCCTGTTGCACTAATTCAGCAATCTCTTTCTCCAGAAGCTCCCTTGAAAGCAACTGCGGCTGATTATTAGCGGAACTGACCGGTATTGATTGAACCAAGGCAAAGATAATCATCAAACAAAGTCCTAGAATTGCTACAAAACGCATAACATCAGCCTCAAGAGCCGCCACAGGATCATCCAATGTGGAGGTTGTTCTTCCAGGCCCCCTATAATTTCCCATGCTGTCACCTGATAATTTGTAAATGTTCGGCTAGCACCCCACCTTCGCCCGTTTAGGCGTGATTCACATAGTATACTATAGTAAACACGCCGAAACGGACAAATCTGGGGCACTATCCGAACATTTTAAAGGGATAGAGAAGGGTAGCTTTTACCCACCCGAATATTTACGATAATTTTAGTTATTTTGTTGAAGTTTCCAGTATATCAACGATTTTTTGCATTCTGCCTATCACTTCATCAAAGGGTCGAACGGCAAGATTCTCATAAAATTCATGAAGACCGGCGCCAACCAGCCAGGTTTTTATGCAGCGCATGACATAACCGCCAATTCCCCCGGCGATCGTTGTTGACAAGGCCAGCAAGATCCCACCATCAATCAACTGGTTAAGAATATACCATGACCCCTTGCTTGCTGCTGTCGCAGCATCAAGATCGCCGAGACCGGCCAAAAGTCCATTACGCATACCGATAGCCGTCCAGGTAACCCCTATGCCGAAAAAAACACTCGTCATCAAATCAACTTTGCTTTCGGTATTCAGCACTGTCTGCGGATCCGCGTTATCACTCTCAAGCAATAACCGTAAGCGGCGCAGCTGCCAACCATAACCTGCCAGCGCCAGAATGAAAGGGATTAAGGAAAATCCAAGGTTGGCGTAGAGCCACTGGAATCCTCTTACAGCTACAGAACCGGGGCTGCCGGTAACAACCAGCAGCCCCGCAACGTTAAGCAGATATCCACAGCCGGCTGCTCCAACTCCACCGAGCAACAGACCCACCATAAAAGTTCTGCTTTTCTTTTGCATTATCTCCACCATTAAATTTCTGACCCACCACAGGCTCGACAAGTAGCGCTAAGTACTATCTCAATACTCTTGTAGTCAGTCCGTGCCTTTGTTATCCCAGCCTTATCCATTGCCACCTTACCCAGTCCCAATTCCTTCTGACGAAGCTCATCCCTCAGGTCAGCCTTGATCCGGTTCAGCTGTGTACAGTAGGCACATGCCTGATAGTCATCCGGAAGAGAAACATAGTTATGGTGGAAGTAACGGGTGAACATCTCTTTAGCCTGGACCGTGCTGATAATACCATCATTCCTGGCCCATCCAACCAGATCACTGAACCTGTCCTTGTTGACCGGATCAGGATCACCAGATGATATCTGCAACAGACTATTAAATATGGGTTCGAATTGATAACGGCACTCCTGGTTAGAAAGAGTCTTCCTTGCTTCGCGGAAGGCCTCACTCGCAAGCTTGCTCGCCGGCAACGAACATTCTGGGGTTAACGGAGCCGATGATGGACTGATACGCGCACTTTTCTCGACACATCCAGTCGTTAGGGCAGCCAGACATCCGGCAGCCAGCCCAACTTTAATTAACTTGATTAACATTGTTTTTCTCCTTGTTGTGGTTATTGAATCACCCAGGGACTCTCTGCTGCCGCGGCCTGTACTGATCCGTCTGGCAGGCCATCTTCGCTTCCAATGATATCCTCTCCAAAGACAATTGACTTCACGCCATTAAGAGTATTGATCATTTCGGGTGAAATTTCTCCGTACATTTTGAATACATCCAGCACGACTCCCTGGCTGGCGATATCGGCCTCAATCAGCTCAACCCAGTCCTTGGCAGAGCTGGTATCAAGGTAAATTTCCGAGGCCATCACAATGAGTGAACTGGAACCATTACGGCTAATGAGGTCGTGGTAAGCACTAAATCTCTTGGACAAGGATCCATGCACCTTCGGCGTGGCTTTATCGCCTAGCTGACGTTGAATATCTCGGGGCTTCATATTACGGCCTATCCGCTTGGATATCTGCTTTTCAAGCCCGCTACTGGCGGAATTAATCGAAGACTTGATGCCTGGGAGTCCTTGGGCCATAACGCTAAGAATCCCTCTGTAGTCCTTTTCAATCTGGGATTTAATTTCCTCACAGCCGTCATCGCCGGCAACATCCTGGCAATGAGAGGATTTATAGAGTGCCACCTGGTTGTCAAATTTAGATACCAAACCTCTCAGGTTGTCTTCAAGCTGCTTGGCATTATCACTGGTTTCCTTTAGATAATGTCTCACATCCTGCGGAAAGAGCTTCAAAGTCGGGGCGTTAGCTGATGATGCCCAGGCGGGAAAGAAGGCAATCGAGCTGATTGCCAGCCCTCCGGCCACTACCATCTTTTTAAGAGTTTTCCTTTTACCTTTTCCTGTACCCATAAGGGACCTCCTTGGATTGCGGATGTTTTTTTGTTTTCAGCCTGCGTTGCTGCTTAATCATATGGTATGACAGGTTGATTCAAATCGCAGCAAGCAGGTTAGATTAATGCCTTGAACGTTTTTTGATTCCTCCCTTTGCTGAAGTTGAAGTTTTAAAAGGCCGCGCAAACTTCCGCTCCCTTCGTTATCGCCGGTTGAAGAGACAGATCAACAAAACAGCACTAACCTATCTCCCTCTGTAAAGTTATTACGGGTATGGCAGGGTGAATTTTTTAGTTTTTAGAAAAAAAAAGAAATTTTCAGGATCGGGAAATTAAAAATGAAAAGAGTCAAGAGTTGATCTCGACTTGGTTTGGTAAGAAAAGGCGAGAGTCAAAGGCCCTGCTGACGGCAGGCCTCTTTAGCGGAAATCAAAAGGAAAAAACCTCTTGTTGTCATGCCGGACAAGATCAAGGGCCTTAGCTGTATCGCCATTAAGCTCAACCAGAGGGGCAAAATGCTTTTTATCCAGAGGACAATCTGACTTAGCCAAAAAGGTCAGCAGCTCTGAAATATCTTTAAATTTTTCAGCGGAAAGCCATTTTTTCTGCCACAAATAACTTGCCGGCAAAAGGGCCATTACCCGAATTGTGGGGAATGAAGCAAGGCATGCCTCCAGGGAGGTATTCCAGGCAAGCTTTGCCTCTTGGTCTTTGCCCGCACAGGCGGCAAGTCTTCCCAGGTTATGGAGGGATAACTGGTATGGATGGGGGAAAAGAGGCTTCTTTGAAACTGTTTGATCCTCTTCAAGGAGAGAAGTCAGATAGTAATTGGTTTCAGATAGAAGCTGGTGAAGATAAGGCCAACAATGACCTATTTTTGCTGCCATATCCGGTTGTTGGCAGACATCCGCCAAAAAACGGCATAATGAAAAAACAATGTAAGGCCAGTTTTTTTCTTTTTCTTCTTTGATAAATATCAAACGCTGACGAATTTCACTAGCTGAGTCTGCCAAGGCAACAAATAATTTTTCTATTGATTCTATTATTGTGCTAATTTTCACATAATTGCATAGAGCTTGAAGGGCTT
>JANTGH010000155.1 GCA_024763055.1 Desulfobulbaceae bacterium | reverse complement strand
TAAAGAGAGTACTATCTTCGTTTTGAGCGGCCGCTAAGATAATAAAATCCGCAAAATCAGCCTTGCCCATACGAAACAGGGCCAGCGCCTCAACAAAACGATGCTCCTGTTCGAGAGTATAAGCGCTGTTCAGGGCCAGAGTATCGAGAACCATCAAGATATCATCACGTTTCAGGCCATAGGCTGTTTCAAGGACCCATACTGTCTCAACCAGGACAGCCTGGGAGATAAAAACCTCTCCCGCTTTTTTTATTACTGCTCTGGCGGCCCTGACCTGGGCGGGTTGGCCTGGATCGTCCACCAGCGCCCTGACCAGCACATTGGTATCAACAGCTATCATTGCCCGGCCCGCTTTTTAACAGCCGCATCCATTTCCGCAAGAGTTACACTTTTTGAGGGTGTAATGATGCCAAACGCTGCCTCAATCTTGTCCTGAACAGGCTGCAAATAAATCTTGTCCCCTTCCTCTTTAAAAACGACCTTATCTCCCCGGCGCAATCCAAACTTCCTCCGGATAGACGCTGGAATAGTCACCTGGCCCTTAACTGTTATGGCTGATTGTTGCATTACTATCACCTTGCATGTATTACTGTTACCTCTATTGTAATACATGCAACGAATATATCAACCCATGATGAACTCAATAGACAACACAGTGAACCATCCCATGGAAATGGGTGCACCCGGAAAAGAGTATTAGAATGGTGATATAATCGCCCCAAGGGAAAAAAATAAGGGCCGGGGATAGAAAATAACCGCCTGATCCCGAGGTGAGGAAGCGCTGTCACAGTCCCCTCTTCTGCGGTCGCCTTTGGTGCCATGCTCAAGAATATTTTTGAGGGCCACGATTACCTTGCTTGCCTCTTTTTCAAGTTACGGGGACATCATATTTAATTATTTATTTAATTGATTCCTGGGTATATTAACTTAACTGCTAATTAAGTATGGTGTCCCCGTAACTGGATGATGACAGTGGACTGGTTATTAATGGAACGCGAAAGGGAATTTTACATCTACAGGAAAACAATGGCCTTCTTCCCATTCTGTTGAGGGATAACATAGAAAGATTTTTTGTGGAATTGCGGGCACTCAATTTTCCATAATTCCCTACCATACTTCGGGTCGTCATCCGTGAAATACAAAGTTTTATCTACAAGCAAAAAATCTTGAGGATCCGGTAGATTGAATGTTGTGCACGTTTCCCGGACAGTGTTCTTTGTAGTACCCTGTGACTTCCATAAAACAGAATGCTTTTCATCTATTTCTTCGGTGAAACAAAGTCGCCCGTGGATGTCAAATAAGTTTTTCTGATAAGAAGTAAGCTCGCCCGGTGTTATGTCCATTGTTCCGGCAACTGTACCATCGGAACGCCAGAGCTGGTCATTGTAGGTAAAATACAAAAGATTACCGGATCTCGTGAAATTATATAATCGTGGATAGTGCGGAAAATTTTTAAGCATAACCGCACCGTTACCGGAACCATCTGTTTTCCATAAGGACTGCTCCTCTCCACTGATGGGGCCTTGAGTAAAAAACAAAGTATTACCCACTGCAATGAAGTTGTTTGTGTTGCTCGTCCCGGAAAAATACACTTCTTCCGTACCGGAGGAACTTCCATCGGATTTCCAGATTCCCCGGCCGATATCCGTTTCTGCCGAAAAAAATAAAATATCATTTACATTGGTCAGGTAAATAGGATATGAGCCGTCATTCCCCGGCCGAATATCCTTGACCATAACCGTTCCCTCAGAGGTGCCGTCCGAACTCCATAATTCGTTATTGTATTGTTCATTGTTGCGTCCGGAAAAGAATAACGTGCCCTTGATATTGATCAGAGAATCAGGTGAAAATGGACCGGCTTGGCTCGCACTTTCGATAATAATTGTTCCCGTTGAAGTTCCATCAGATTTCCACAGTCGTCTCCCTGTGAGACCATCATAGGCCGAGAAAAATAACAGTCCTCTACTTTTGGTCAGTTTTTTAGGCGTGGAACCGTGTTGTCCGGGATAGAGATCTTTAATTAAGACCGTCCCGTTTTCCGTCCCATCGCTACGCCAGAGTTCCCTGCCGTGCTGTCCATCTTCAGCGGTAAAGAACAGAGTATTATTGATGACGACAAGATCTTTAGGGGTTGCGTCACCATCTCCGCTATTGATATCTTTGACAAGAGATGCCCCGGTTCCATGTTCATTTGTCTTCCATAGTTCCCGACCATGTACACCGTCATCCGCACTGAAATAAATGGCATGTCCCATCCTTGTCATTTCTCCAGGTTGGGAACCAGTATCGCCGTGCCAGACATCTTGGACCATTTCGGTGCCATTGGAGCTACCATCAGACCTCCACAGTTCTCTACCAGTGCTGTTATTATCAGCGCTAAACATGAGAATATTGTTAATTACGGTCAAATCACGCGGAGAAGAACCTTCAGGCCCGGGAAAAATATCCTTGATAAGTACCGTGCCCACAGTAGATCCATCTGAAGTCCATAATTCCCGTCCATGCATCCCGTCATCGGAGAGGAAAAAAAGAAGATCGTTCACCTCCACAAGATGATTTCTCGGGAAATAGGCCCCATCTTTTGTACCGAGATCTTTCAAAAGAACCGTTCCGTCAGATGTTCCATCAGACAGCCAGAGTTTTCTATTGTTGTCGGCATTGAAGGTGGTGAAAAACAGGGTATCGTGTACAGAAGTCAGTTCGTCAGCTTTTTCATTTTGTATTTCTTTGTAAATAACTGTCCCTTCACTCGTACCATCAGATATCCACAACTGGGTATCCCCATTATTTTCCCCAATAAAATAGAGTGTTGAGGCTATGGGTTCCAGTATATAATTGATGTTTGGCCATCCCCAGTCATGTAATGCCTTAATCTGTATCAAAGTTGAAGTTACTGAATCGTATTTCCATAGTGCATCGCAAAGCTGCCCATTATCCTTCTCTCCGGTAGCGATAAAAAACAAGGTTCCATTACAAACGGTAAATGATCGAGCCGCTGAACTTATCTGGCCAATGACAGTGGTGCCTATGGCTGTGCCGTCTGAGCTCCACAGTTCATTACCATTATCCGGATCAAATGTTGTAAAGAACAACAGGTTGTTACTGATCGTAAAATGTTTGGGATTCTGGGCAATGCGCTGACTTTGATAGTCTCTAATGATAACTGTCCCCGCCTCTGTTCCATCCGACACCCAAAGAGTGTCTTGGTTAAGAGAAAAAAATAGAAGACCATGAACATCAAAGAAGGTATCAGATGACGAAAAACTACCATGTCCAATGATAGTTTTAACCGGCATTGTCCCCGCGACTGTACCATCAGATTTCCACAGTTGTGGATGAAAATAGTTGTCATGCGAAGTAAAAAAGAGGCTACCATGTACATCTTTGAGGTGATCAACCGGCGCAGTTTTAAGACGTATGGTCCCTGCTTCCGTACCGTCGGAACGCCATAACTCTTGACTCGTTTGACCATCCCAGACAGCGAAAAAAAGCAGATTGTTGCTCGCTGTCAGACTTTTAGGGTTGGAATCATTTATACCGATGCGGATATCTTTGACCATACCGGCACCGTTGAGGTTGCTATCCATTTTCCAGAGTTCGGCGCCATACTTGATCGAACGGCCACAGAAAAAAACTGTATCCTCCACCTGAACAGGTCGTGAGCATAGACCTGAGCCATTCTGCTGCTGTGCTATGTTTTTAACGAGGACAGGATCTCCGGCTATGGCAAAGGATCCGAAAAGATAAAGATTGGAGAAAAAAATCCCCAAAAGTAGGACGCCAAACAATCCCTTGCCGGGACGCCAATAATTTCTGCCGGAAAATCGTTGATTACGAAAGTGGCAGTCTTTTATTTTACAAGACATTATGGCTCCAGGTGAAAGCATTTTGTTTTGAGGTGCTTCAAGTTGTATAAATTTATTTCGTTTTTACCGATACACCATAAGAAACGGTTTGCATGATAACCCTTTATCTCTTTATATTTATCACAACTTCAATGAGTTCCCAAGGGAAAAAGAAGCCGATTATTGAGGATGTCCGGGAATGATTGCGCCGCAAGCATTATTCAGGTCACAGGTGCGGGCTGACGTTGATTGAATACGGAGATTCCGGTGTAATTCACAGAATGAAAGGCATGAAGAACTGTTCGTGGTGAGCGAGCAGACAAGAAAAAATGGGTGGTTATCCGTCACATATTCTCACGCCCAAGAATTTTTTTGAGGGCCACGATCACCTTGCTTGCCTCTTTTTTGGTCAGGCCGTCAACGCCTGTTTTTTTGTAATATTTCCTGAGAAAATTCCTGAAATGATTGGAGTCCCAGCCGAGGTCACGGACAAGGTACTTGATGTAGAGTTTTTGGCGAAAGGTGATGCCGTCTCTATGGTCCCGGTAATGACGGCTCCTGGTGAAATAGTGCATCAGGCGGCGGAACCCCTGCTCGTCCAGATCCTTTGCCGAGCGAACTCCGGTCTCCCGCTTAAGGATATCCCGGTACTCGTCATCGGTGAGACCCAGTTCCTTTTTAACAATGTGAATGACCGCCAGCTTTTTATTGTCGATGGCCATGTCTTTGCTCCTTTATCCGAAAATGGCGCAGAGCGCCGAACGATGTGTGGCACCGCAAGCGGTGCCACAAGACAACTCTTTCTTGTTACACCGCTTGCGGTGTAACAAGGCAATCTTTGGCTTATAAACAAGGTTGCATACCCGCTCTGCGGGTAAACGAAAGCTTCTGAAACATATTATTTTTATCGTTTGTTGAGCCCGGCACGCCGGGAATGCTCCCTTATCACGAAAGTGAACTTCAAAGCGATAAACCTTGCGTCACTTTCATTGTTCATTGTGGCTGTGTCCTGAAAATCTGGTCCAATCATGCTGGTTTATTGTATTACCTAAATCCTGCAGTTGTCCGGCATTCGAACGTCGATACAAGCACAATGCTCATGGCCGTTCTCCTGTTTTCCCTATTCTTTCTCCTGCTCCCGGATCTGTTTCATCATTTCCCGGCAGAAGGCAGGAAGATCCGACGGAATTCTTGCAGTAATCAGGTTGTTGTCGACAATGACTTCAGCGTCCTGGTATTCGGCCCCTGCATCCTGCAATTCCTCCGCTATCCCCTGGTAACAGGTGGCCTTTCTGCCGGTGAGGACGCCGGCGGATACAAGGATCTGCGGGCCATGGCAGATAGCGGCCACGGTTTTTTCTTTCGTAAAAAAATGGCGAACGATTGCAAGGAGCGGTTCCTGCTCCCGCAGCTCTGCCGGGGCCTTGCCGCCGGGCAGAATAAGCAGGTCATAATAATCGGGAACAAGGGCTTCCAGGGAAAAGCCGGCCGTCACCGTATAGCCATGCTTGCCGGTAATCACCCCAACCTGGACCGAGGCGATATCGACCTCAATGTTTTCCTCAAGAAGCCGATACCAGGGCACCAGCAGTTCCGTATCTTCAAACTGATCTCCACTGACGATAAGCGCTTTCACGATGTACTCCTCTTTGTTGTGCTGATTTTTCAAAATCTAAGGCATGGGGTCGGTACAAAGCACCCACAAGATGAACCTTTTCATGGGTAGGGATTAGTGCTGCCTTTTCGGTCGCCAGCCCATGCCCGATTCTTCCATCAACCGCTCGTATACTCCTTCGATATTCATGGGCAGCCATTCCTTATAATGGCGCAGTCGGCTGTAGCGGGGCAGCCGTATCTCCTTCTTGAGTTGATCAAGTGTTTTTCCGGCCCGTATACCACCTATGACGGCGGAATATAAATCCTCAAGGTAGGCGAGATATTCCCGTACATCCGCCTTGGTGCCGATATCGCCATGCCCGCCGACAAAGGTATCAAAATCAAGGGTCAGGATATCCCGGGTCGAGTTAATCATACCCTGAATGTCATAGCTCCACAATTTCCGCCAGGGCATTCTGCCCACCACTATCCAGTCGACCACATAGAGAACCTTTTCGGGTTGAAACAGCATACTGATGGAGCCACGCCCGTCATTGGGACCGTGATAGCGCAGTTCAATCCTGTTTTCGCCCAGAAAAACAGACATCTTCCGCTGGAAGGTAATGTCGGGCAGGACCGTATCCGCATGGGTTATCTTGAGGTCCTGCCGCGCCAGACTGCTGGAAATAAAAACCGTCCGCGCATCTTTAAAAACAGATCCGCCGTACACATGATCGCTGTGATTGTGACTGTAGATCACATACCGTACCGGCAGTTTGAAACGTTTGCGTATTTCGTTGTTCAGCCAGGTCGCCGCTTCCCTGTTCATGGGGTCGGTGATCAGGATACCGTTTTTCGTAACCAGAAATACCGAACGATGCCTGTCGTTTATAAATCGATAGACATTACCGGTTACCCTTTCAATGGAGTATTGTTCAGCAGCACCGGCCTGCAATGGTGAGCAAATAAAGACGATCAACAGGAGCATTACCGGCAAGATCATTTTTTTCATTGTACACCTCGTTGTTTGTGTGTCCCTCGGGCGCAGGAGGGAAGAGAGCAGAGTATCAGGACGCCATCACCCTTTGATGACGGCAAGAGGTTTAAGGGTGACAATCACCTCAACCAGATCCAGTTGATTTTCAATGACCTGGTCTATGTCTTTGTACGCGCCCGGGGCCTCGTCAAGATCGCGCCTGCGGCGAACAGCGTGCAGAATACCCTGGTCCTCAAGTTGTTTCCGCTCTTCTTTCAGATCAAGACTGCGCCGGGCCTGTCTGCGTCCCATTTTTCTCCCGGCCCCGTGCGAACAGGAGGTAAAACTTTCCCTGTTGCCTTTGCCCCTGACCAGATAACTCGGCATACCCTGTGAACCCGGAATAATGCCTGTCTCACCTTTGCAGGCACTGGTGGCGCCTTTTCGGTGCACAAGTACATTTTTATGGAAATGGGTCTCAAAGTCAGCGTAATTATGGGCTATATTGATAAATTCGCCAAATTGGACCGGGCCGGCGACCGTTTGCAGGGCCTCCTTGACCCGTTTCATCATCAGTCGGCGGTTGGCCAGGGCAAAGGCCACGCAGTAGTCCATCTCGTGCAGATACTGTTCGCCCTCGGCGCTGTCAATCGGCAGATAGGCGAGCTGCTGGTTTTTCGGGATCGCGGGCCCAAAACTACCGGCCCTGGATATCGCAAGTTTATTGTAGAAGTTTGCAACCCTGTATCCCAGGTTTCTGCTGCCGGAATGGATCATTATCCAGATAAAGCCATCACTGCCCTTCTGGATTTCAATGAAATGATTGCCTCCGCCGAGGGTGCCAAGCTGGGTCAGAGCATTGTGGTATTCACGGGAGACAACCTGCAGGTCGGCAAGCGTCACTCCTTTCTTCGCCGGTTTGGGCATCATTTGGGTGTCCTGCGGTTTCCTGTGATGTTTAAATCCCACCGGAACACTCTTTCTGATCAGGCGCATAATCCCTTTGAGTTGTTTGCTGTCCAGGGAACGCAGCGACGTCTTTTGCGCGCACATGCCGCATCCTATGTCCACCCCGACCGCATTGGGAACAACCACCCCTTCGGTGGCCATGACCCCGCCTATGGGCATGCCGTATCCCATGTGGGCATCGGGCATAACGGCAATGTGACTGTGAACAAAGGGCAGGTTGGCAATATTCTTTGCCTGCTCCATTGCCCCGCCGTCAATGTCTTTAAGCCAGAGCTTGATCGGTTTGTTTTCAGTGCTGATTATCTGCTGCATCCTGTCTCCTTAAGAGAGATCACAACCCGGGACCGTCACATTCTCCGTAAGCGTTCACCAGCACCCCATCTTCGTCCGATCAGGCTCGAAGTCTCCGCTTATCTGTTCACATAGGCGGGCTATAGATTCGCAAGCCTGCTTGAACGAACCTGGGGCACTGGTAAACGCTTACAGGCCTGAGTTTGTTAGCGACTTGTATCCCTTGGTGAACGGTTACCATTCTCAGGTGTTGAGGTATCCCTCCGGTCCCAGACTGGTCGCCAGCATAACACTGTTGATATCCAGATGTTCGGTCCATGTTTTGCTTTGCTGATGAAGCGGTTTCAGCCAGAATTGTTCGATTTCTCCGGCAAGAAAAGAATTCTTCCAGAGAGCGGCAAGAAGGGAGAGCAATGCTTCCTGCCGGGAAAAATACTGCGGCCCGCCCTTGATCGTCGTGACCATTTTTTCCAGTGCATGCAGACCAATGGCAAGGCCAAGCTCCCGAAAGGCAAGGCGGTACTCCGCCGGGTGATTCAAGGTACCGGAGATAATAAATGGTTCCAGTCCGCC
>JANTGH010000154.1 GCA_024763055.1 Desulfobulbaceae bacterium | reverse complement strand
TTTCAGCTCCTTCCGGGAGCTGTAAAAAAATCCTGTTAATCCTGTTAATCCTGTCTGATAAGCAAGATATGAATATGCGAGCCGAATATTTACCATCCGACATGCCGCGTGCGGCACCCGACCGGTTCGTCTGAAATTCAATGGTGGAGGCGGCGACCATTGAATACTATCAACAACCTTGTGAAATCAAAGATTATATTTTTTCATAAATCCTCATGGTACTGTAAACGATACTGTAAAGACAAAACCTGTTCCGTGTACATTTATCGGTGAAGATTTCAGGCAGACAAAAAAATCAGCCTTGTCCCCCCTGTTCATCCGCAAGTATTTTTTGAAAAAAAGGTAATATTTCCGGAACATCAATACTTATGGTTTTCCACACAACTTCCGGATTAACCCCAAAATACTGGTGAATGAGGATATCTCGTATACCTGCCATTTCCCGCCAGGGGATCTCCGGATGTTTTTCCCGTATCTCCACGGGAATACGTTTAACAGCCTCACCGGCAACTTCAAGAGCCCTGATTACTGCAAAAACGGTTTTCTCATCTTCTGTAAACGCAGAAAATTGCATGCCTTCTGTAAACTGCAGGCATTTTTCCAGGGCCTCAATGACATCTCTGAGATAATCCGTATAAACTCTGTCCGTCATACCGACACTACTTCATTAAGTATGCGGCTGCCGATACCGGGTTTCAAGGCATCACGCATAACCAGATCGACCTTGACTCCCAGCAGGTCCGAAAGATGGCACTGCAGGCCGGAAAACTGCAGAAGTCCCGGAGTGCGCGAAAAGGTGACCAACACATCCAGATCACTGTCTTCCCGATAATCTCCGCGCAGACGTGAACCGAACAGTCCCAGAGAACTGACATGATAACGACCCTCCAGTTCCTGCCGGTGGTCAGCTAATATTTTTTTGTACCGTCCAACATTGTCTTCCGTATCCATCCTCATCCCTCAGTAATTACTCAACCTGCCAAACCATTAAATTGAGATTTCTGACAATGATTCTATATCTGCCATACCAACACCTTTTAATTGTATCGTAATTTCAATGTACAGCAGTAGAGCCGTTCCCTCAAGCCCGATATTATCAGGCAACCGCCCTAACCAGCTGCAGAATAATGCTTTCACACTCCGGACTGTAGGCTGCGGCCCGCGTTTCGTCTGCTATGCAAGCCGTAATCCCAAAATAGAGAAGTACGTGGATCCGACTCATCCTGCCACTGCTTTTCAAGCAACGGTAGATTCCCTTCGCCGTATCAAACACTGTGATATCATGACCGAGTCTCAAAGACTTACTCAGAGTCGTCATCTTTCTCTTTCAGCTGCCTGATTACCCGGTCAAAGTCGCTCTCGAATCCCTCGTGTCAGCCAATCAGCCACATCCTCATAACGGGCCTCAATGCTTTGTTCATCTGTCTGCCCGGTAAATATCAGAAATTCGGCGGTGGAGTTGCGAATCAGTTTCTTGTCGTGGTCGGCCACAGCATTATCCCTCTTCATTCCAGGTCCAGAAAATCAAAGCGCCCGAGCTGCAAGAGATTTTCTCTGGCCCGTTCCGCATTCTCACGAACCTGGGGGTCTTCGGCATTCAAGCCAGCCTTTAGAATGGGCTTGGCCTCGTTAGCTGAAAAGTACATATGCGTGTCCTGATCCAGGGCATCGGTGATTTTCGCAAAACACTCAACGACTAATGGCAGGTTATCAGGAAGCAGCTTGTTTAAGTTTCTCACTTCTATGGAAAGGCCCACTTTTTCCCCGGGGCCGAGATCGAGAATTTTTGAAAAAGAACGTAAACGCCACTCTGGCTCCAGACATTCGGCTTCCAGCCAAAAGGTGAACTCCTGAAGTTCCAGCGGCTCAGCGGCATCAAGGCGCCAATCGAAATAGGCGACAGCACGATCGACCAGTTTCTTGTCAAGGTGTTTGCCGCTGTTTCTCAGTGAGCGACCAACATGATCGAAGAGTCGAGCCCAACGAGTACGGTCGTCGCTTGTCTTGTCATAATAACGCTCCAGCAGACTTTCTGCCCCCGTCAGAGGATAGACTTGCCAGAGGTAGTAGGTGAAAAGATGCTGGCCCAGCCTGTCGACAAGTTCCTTGCCGTTGTCTTCCTCGGCCGTCAGGACATTCAGGTTCTCAAGCGCATATTCGAAATCCCCCCGCAGAATCTCAAACGTCACCTTGATCGGCCGGTTGAAGCGGATGTAACTGCCAAAAGCATCACCCCAGGCAGGCTGATCTCCTTGAGGGAACAGGACTTCTTTTTGCTCAATGGCCCAATCCCGGTTGAGGGTGCAGAGGTTGCCGAAATGCATCCCCAATAGCGCATGTTCAGAGCGGGTTAACGGGAATTCGGCATCTCCAGCCATGCGTTTCGAGAGTATGTCG
Organism: Desulfobulbaceae bacterium; assembly: GCA_024763055.1. Classification (GTDB taxonomy): domain Bacteria; phylum Desulfobacterota; class Desulfobulbia; order Desulfobulbales; family Desulfobulbaceae; genus DRLX01. The sequence goes on along the minus strand of JANTGH010000154.1, from coordinate 5,881 downwards.
GACACTTCCGGCACGGGATCTTCGGATAGATGGCGGCGAACCCAGAAACCAAAATTGACAAGGGATTCAAGCGCCCTGCTGCGGGTGTTGTTGATGGCCTCGGTAATTGGATCATCCCGGTTGAGCAGCACGGGGCGGTCGTGGTCGAGCCGCCAGTCAAACTGATTGCACACCTGCTGAAGGAGTCTGGCGAGACCGTCCCTTATAGTAACGGGCGCATCCGTATCCTTGTTTAGACAAGCGTCAATGAAATCGACCACGGCCCGCCGTGAGCTTCCCCAGTCCGGGTGGTCACGTGATTCGTCTTGCGGTTCGGGTTGACCTTCCACTCGCTCCGAGTCCGAATGCGACAAGACCCACGCACAGAATTCGATCCATTGGTCCAAATTGCCAAAATTCTTCCCCTTGACGAGTTCCTGCATGGCCTTGGCCATGGCGGCGACATAGATCGGCCGTGCAATATTGTCACGGTGTGCCATCCAGAAAGCCAGGCGCTCGCCCTCTGGAACAATCCTCTCTTTGAACAGGGACTTAAAAACACCGGCAAGCGCGGAAATGTTGATTTCGACCAGCCAGTTGTCCCTGTCCCGATGCTCCTCGTCCCAGTCATTCAGATAGGTCAGAAGCTCCTCATCCGTGAAACTTTCGAGCTCTTCGGCCGATTTTGGGCTGAGATAGCGGACGGCACCCCCTCTTACCCCGCCATAGGGCGAATAGCTGTCATCGGTAACGGCTTCTGCCTGCGCTTCACCTTCCAACTCATCGAAATAGTGCCGAATTTCACCGTTCAGCAACTTTTTGCAGATAAAAAATGGGCCACCAGAGTGGGGCGATGATGCGGCCGTCTCCTGCGGCTTCAACATTGGGAGGATTCTTGAAAAAGCCATTTTCGACGAGAGGGATAATCCAAGCCGGATTGTTTGCCGTTTTGAAGAAGAAGGCATAATTGGCCCCACGGCGCTTGATCAACCATAGCAGTTTCTCGACATCCGCTTGTTCTGGTTGTGCTTTGTCCAGAATCGCCCGAATATTGGCTTGATCCTGTGCAGTAATCGGGGCCAGCAGATCTATGATCACGCGTTCGGCCAGAGCAAGCTGCTCCCAAAAGAAAGTCTCGTCGACGCCTTTTTTGCGATGATGCGCCAGTTCCTCAAAGGCTGTCCATAATTTATGGAATCTCTCAGATTTCTCAAATCTTATTCCCTGATCCAAAGCGTAGTACATTGGATCAAGCTTGTTCATCATGGAATGAATTTGCTCTTTTCTTGTGGGTATCTGATTCAGCTCAAGATAACGATCCACGCCTCGTATGGTTTTATCCAGTTTGGCATCAATACTTTTCCCCTTCCATTCCCCCTTATAGCGAAGTTTATCAGAACAAAGTCGAGAATATAGATTTCTTCTTATGCTCCCGAAGTCAGGTCTCGACTCTTGAATCTCACTTTCGACAAATACACGGGGTAGTTTTTCCAGAAGTTCTCTCAAAGACTGGGCTGCCTGCGAAAAGCGGTCGGGATTATATATATTTTTTGCCGCATAAATAGCGCCAAGATACCAGTCGCCCAAAGGATATTTCTGTGATTTTGCAGCTCTGAGAATTTCGAGAACCTGCCTTTGTGTAGGAGTCAATTCAATGGCGTCTGCCAATGACAAATTAATTTCTTCTTCCGTCATCGATACAGCATCCTCCCCTATTCCTGCTGGTCAAACACTTCCAGAAGAATGGCAGTGGACAGGTGTTCGGCGTGCTGTTCGGCGGCGGCGATTTCAGCTTCGAGCGCATCACACAAGGTAAACTTGGATTCCACCCGCCGGACGATTTCCTGCTGTTCGGCCAAGGGGGGGAGGGCTACATAAGCACTGCAAACGGTTCCTTGGTTAATTTTGGGCATAGATTTCTGAGCACCTTTGGCATTTGCTCTGAAATAATCACGACAAAACGGTGAATTTAGGAATATGTGGAAATAGTTCACGTTGCATCCATTGCAGGGTTGCAACTTCATCATCAAGTCGGGATATATAACAGGATGAGAGCAGCCCGGAAAGATGGCTGATACGCCAACATAATCCAACGAATTGCTTCTTTGAATCAAAACATCTCCCGGTTTAAGCCAAAGGTAGGAATCCTCAGGTATCGATTCATTGATGTATTTTGTTTCAGACGCAAGAAAAACACCTGTTGTTGCTCCAAGTTTTAAGGTAATTGTATTTGTAGGGTAAGACACCGGCTTAGCAGAATACCCGTTCCTCGGCTTTTCATAAATCAAATCAAGGAGCCTGCGCCATTGCCAGCTTTCGGGGATATCGAACGGAATTTCGTCGGGTTTGATTTCGGGGAGCGGTTTTTGTTTGCGGATTTTCTTTTGTCTGACGAGTTCGGCTTTTTCGGCTGCGATACGTTTCAGGAGTTCGCTTGCCGGTTCAACATCCGGGTGTTGCTCCCGCCAGTCCGCAGTCAGTTTGCCCTGGATGGCTTCCTGAAGGATTGCCTGGCGGATTTGACCCAAGATTGTATTCTGTCGCTTAATCTCAGAGTCCAGTTCATGAATACGGCATGAAAGTTGGTCTATCTGGTTACAAATCCGAAGTTGCTCATCGTAAGGAACATCTGTATGGGCATCTTAAGAAACAAGTGTTCTTTGAACCTGTTACGACTGATGCCTGCAACGCCTTTGCTGAGTTGATTGACCGTGTGAATATTCGAAGGAAGCAGTATATAGCTCAACACGAAACGAGGATCTACTCCGCTCTTGCATTCAAAAATAGGGAACTCATTGGAGACCAAATAACCATCGAATTCTTTGGGTATGATCGCAAAAGATGCTTTCCAGGCAAAAAGCCTGTTGTAGATAAAATCACCGGCCCTTACCTGATAAAGTTTTTTCGCCTTGATTTCTCTGCCCGTCTTCGTCTCTCGTACAAATGCTCCTTTGCCATACCATCGCACACCCAGCAGGTTGTATGTTGTGTCAGCATCAAGAACAACTTCCCGCTTAACTTGTGAAAGCACATCGCCTATTGTTCTTTTCGCTGTTTTATTCACACTCCCCCCCCCAATTCCGCCTCGATCTCCTCAATGGTCGGCAGGCTGGATTTCAGCTTATCCGGCAGGGTCCGGGTGATGGTGTATTCACTGACGCCGATGGGTGAGTCCACGGTGCTCAGGGCGTATTAGACAACTGTGTCGTTCTTTGATTTGCAGATCAGGATGCCGATGGTGGGATTGTCCTGTTGCGATCTGATTTCCCTGTCAACCGCAGTCACGTAGAAGTTCAGTTTTCCGGTGAACTCCGGCTTAAACTTTACAGTCTTCAGCTCCACGACCACATAGCAGTGAAGCCTGGCATGATAAAAAAGCAGGTCGATGAAGAATTCATCGCCACGGATTTCCAGACGGTACTGCCTACCCACAAAGGCGAAGCCGGTTCCCAGTTCAAGCAGAAACCGGGTCAGGTGATCCATCAGGGCGTCTTCCAACTCCTTTTCATCGTGTTTGCGGGTCAGGTTGAGGAAATCGAAACAGTAAGGGTCTTTCAGCGTCTGGTTCGCCAGGTCGGATTGCGGAGAGGGCAGTCTGGTCTTGAAGTTGGTGACGGCTTTGTTCTTTCGGTGAATGAGCCCGGACTCGATCTGATGCACGAGCACGGCCCTTGACCAGTTGTGTTCAAGGGTTTGCCGGACGTAAAACAGGGCTTCTTCAACGGTTTTGCATTTGGTGATAATCTCCCGGTTGTGCCCCCAGGGGATATGAAAGATTTCCGGCACCACCGGATGATCATCAGAATCAGGTAAATCACCCGCAGGTTGTGGGACGTTTGGCGATTCCAGAGTTTGTCCCACAAGTTGTGGGACTTTTCCGCCGGAATAGAAAAGATACCATTTTTTGATATACAAAAGGTTTGTCCGGGAAAATCCTTTCATCCCCGGAAATTCATTTTTCAGATCATTGCTGATCATGGTAATCAGGCCGTCGCCTCAGGAAGACTGCTCCTGCTTGCGCACTATCATCCGTGCCAGATCCCAGTAAAGGGATAAAAGCTCGGCATTAACCTTGATTGCAGCCTTGATCTGCGAGCCCTGGATACGTGCCTTTATCTGCTGCAGCAGACGTTTGTACTCGGCGTTTTTTACAATGTCCGCCATCAGGCCATGTCCTTTTTCAGTTCCTGTAGAAGTTTGCTGCTCTTTTCCAACGAGGTTTGCAGCATTTCAATGAGTTCAGCGCTGCTGTATTCAACTTTCGCCTCTTCCCGGTGCGGATTCTTTATGTCCAGGTCGTAGCCTCGGGATGCGATATCATCGATCTTAACCTTCCAGGCCACATCAGTTTCCTTGCGCTTCGGCCACCAGGCCTTTTCTGCGTCAAACTCTTCAATGCGGATGGGTTTTGTTTTTGAGTATGACTTTTGCCCCTCTGGCAGCCTGTGTTCGTAGTACCAGATCTCTTTGGTCGGAGTTCCTTTTTTAAAAAAACATAAGTTCGTGGCCACGCTCGCGTATGGAGCAAAAACGGTATTCGGCAATCGGACTATGGTGTGGACGTTGCAATCAGTCAGCCATTTTTCCCGAATACGCTGCTTTACGCCATCGCCTGTAAGGGAGCCGTCCGGCAGGACAATGGCCGCCCGGCCGCCAGGTTTGAGCAGGTGAATCATCAATATTAGAAACAGATCGGCAGATTCTTTGGTCCGGAAGTTCTGTGGAAAGTTGTTTTCGTTATTGTTGGCGACCACGCCGCCGAAAGGTGGATTGGCCATAATGACATCCACCCGGTCTTTGGCCTTGTGATCGGTCAATGGCCGGGCAAGGGAGTCGTCAAAGAGCAGGTTCGGCACTTCCACATCATGCAGGATCAGGTTGGTTGTTGCGAGCAGGTACGGCAAGGGTTTGAATTCCCAGCCGGCCACGTTTTTCTGGATGGATTTTCGCTGTTTTACATTTTTTGCCTGTTTCTTAAGGTGTTCAATCGCGCAGGTGAGAAAACCTCCGGTTCCGCAGGCCGGATCAAGCACACGCTCGCCGAGCTTCGGGGCGATGATATCGGTCATAAATTGGGTAACGGCCCTGGGGGTATAAAATTCACCACTCTTTCCGGCGGATTGCAGTTCCTTGAGGATAAGGTGAGTTGACGACTACAAGAATCGCCGTAACCCCCTGCTACAAAAAGAAAAACGAACCATCCGACATGCCGCGTGCGGCAATAGGACCGGTTCGTCAAAAAATAAATGGTGGAGGGCTCGCCGCCTTCCAGAAATTCAGTCTCCCCAGCGCCGATACATCAAAAGTCTTTTATTTACAATAGATTGAGAGCTTCCGGTTGCCGTTCTCCGCGTCCCGCTGCGGGAAATGTTTTTCTCCACATTTTCCCCAAACAGAGAATGGACGCGGGTTCGATTCCCTCCGCCATATCAAACGCGGTGATATCATAACCCAAGTCTCCATCCCAGGATTATCCCTTCGGTGGAAACGGGGCAAAGCGCCTTTCCGCCCCCCCTGTGATCTTCACTATCTTCAGTCTTTCTCGTATAATGGTCATGAAGCCTGGCTCCAACGATAAAAGACTTTAAGCTTGTTACCATGGGATTTGGGCAGGCGATTCTCGAATTGCAGGCGGCCGACAATAATTCCCGGCGCAATATCGATTTCCTTGGCGAACCTTTGAATCGGCTCCAGGGATCGACCATCCCAAATTGAAAGGAATCGGTGGTAGGCAGCGGGTGCAATGAGCTTGTCACGGGCAAAGGCGTCGGCTTCCTTCTCTTTTTCCCCATCTAACCCATTGCCCTCGATGAAGATTTCCTTTCGGCCGTGTTTGATAATATGTCCGGCTTCATGGTAGAAAGTGAACCAAAGGTGGTCGTTGCTCTTGTAACGCAGGCTG
>JANTGH010000153.1 GCA_024763055.1 Desulfobulbaceae bacterium | reverse complement strand
CACGGTACCGTTAAGTACACACGATTTCCAATCGTGCCCCTTCGGCCTCTCGGGCACCTCTCCTGAAAAAGCCTAAAAAACTCAATAATTGGACTAAACTGCTTATCAATAAAACCTCTGCCTGTCAAGGCGAAAAGCCAAATCGGACAGGCTGATTTTGTTCTACCCTTAAGCTTGTAACATTTAAACTCTGTTTTTCCAACTTGTCCTAAAAACAGCGGCAAAAACAACACTTCCTGGGAGCCCCTTACCTGCTTGCGCTCATTCCTTGGAACCATCTTAGGGCGGCTTCGGAGATGCCTGCCGGACGAATTGCCATCCGGCGGTCAAAATCGGCATGAGACAATCTCGAACATCATGTAATACCCTTACAGAATATTACTGTCGTCAACAGATATTACTTGACGACGAGGAAGTAAGTGGGTACAAAGATATAATGGTATTTTATATACCTGTATTATCATAATCGACAAAGACCATAACAAGCGAAAGGAAAAACCATTATTTTCAGCTTTCACTCTGGATTAATGAGATATAATTAGAATTTAAAAACTCTTTTGATTTTCCAGCAACATTTCACAATCTGCCGAGTTGCGGGTCCTTGAGTCCCAACCATGCTTGACAAACTCAAAATAAACCAAAAATTGCAAATACGGGATGGCACAGCAACTCAGAAAATTAAGATACTTAACAAAGTGATATCTCTCTATTTCATGGCCAATGGAGATGCTAAACTAAAGTTGAGGGGAAAATGAAACATAGAAATAGCTTACCAGGGATTGTTATTGTGCTTTTAACTCTAACCTTATTGCTTAGTCCACCGGCACAAGCATCGGGTGACCAAGCGAGACAAGATGCCCTTGAGCAGGTCAAAACAGAGCTTATTCAAAAACTGAAAGAAAAGGGACATGAAGGCTTGGCAGATAAATTGAGTGGCATAAACCCAGAGAAACTCGGTGACTTTTTAGGCAGTGCAGCCGGTGGCGATTTCGATCGCGCTTTCAATATTGCCGGATCCTCCAGCGCGAATTATCTGTATGATAAATTTAAAGAAAATTTGAGTGGCAGACTTGACGAGATAATCCAGCCCAATAGTCCGGCGGCTCAAATGATGAAATATATTCCCTGGAACCCTGCCGACGGCAAGAAGATTGCCATCGAACTGCTTAACGGTAACATATCCGCTGCCGCCAACAAGCTGACGTCCATGGTGAAAAAAGAAAGTCGCCCAAACTTAGAGAAACTCTCCAAGGATATTGTGGCCGGTGGAATCGATTGGGTTTTGGAACCTACGGTTGGTGCGGGTGCGGGCGCCGTATTTCTCAAGGCAATTGAGCTGGAAATTCAGGGTATCAAATGGTTTGAAACCTGGAGTAAAGACTACCTTAATGCAGAAAAACAAAAGCAGTATAACGACCTGCGAAAGAAGGGACTGACACCAAAGCAGGCAATAGATATAATCATGGAGAACAGTGGACAATTAGCTTTTGCGAGAGCTTATTTCCATGGTAATCTAAATAAAGCCCGCGAATATTTGGAAGTCCAGTATGCCCGCAGCCGGGAAATTACACCACAAACCTTGGAAGAACAAAGAAAAACACAAGCTGAAAATATTGCCGGTGCTTTATCAGTTGAATTGTTCAACCAAGAAGAAATCTATGAAAAAAGGCTAAAGCAGGAATTGCTCAAAATTTTTGCAGAAGCGGCAAAAAACAACGATGAACTAAAAACATTGACTGTCAAATCAAAGGACGCCCGGGATAACATTGATGCCATAAAGGCGGAGACCACCAAACTGGAGGCATATTGGCAGAAACTGGAAAAGGTTTTCGATATCAGGAGAATGGAAAAACGCAAGCAGGCTATGGAGAAAAGGCTGGCGGAATTCAAGCAGGCGACCCAAAGATCAGCCATTAAAAACTGCAGCCGGATCGACAGCTGGTCTGAACATTTAGACCAGAAACTGGATGCCATTGATGCCACGTTTGAACGCATGCGGGAAATCGGCCACGAATCCCGGAAAATCACTCAAAAGATTTGCGAAAACAGCGAAGATAAAGCCTTGGTGAAGAAAGCTATGCTGGCTTTGAAGAAAAGATTTGGCTATATAGAGGTATTGAAAAATGAAATGAGTACCCTGAAGACCGAAGCGCTGGCCAACTTAAAAAAACTGGTTGACTTAAAACACGAAATAAAAACACTTCTGGAGCAACAGAATAATATTGACTCAGCCCTCAATAAAATTATTGCTAAATGGGAAAAGCTGTTAAAGGCTGTACAGAAAAGCGTGAACACCCCCACTGAAGCCGTCGAACAGTTGTTTACCGGTGTTCAAAATATAGTAAACGACCCTATTTTTAACCGATTTAAAGGCAAATTTGGCAGTATCCGCTACACGCTTATGGCAGATGCCAAAAAAGCCGAGCAAGCCTTTGAAAAACAGAAAAATGAAGTCGAAAGCGGTATTCAAAAACTCTCCGACAGCTTGGCTGGATTCGATGGGATCAGGCGCAAGGCCACAGAACAAAAACAGGCCCTTGATAAGGCTTTGGGCGGCTGTCTTAAGCTCAAGGATCTGAACCCTTCACAATATCAAAACCGCATTAAACAAATGGGGCAGAAATGGGAGAAATACAGAAAAGCCTTTAATAAATTGAACCGTAAAGCCAAAGATTGTGCCGGTAAAACAGCTGACGAGCTGTCTTCCGATGCGCTCACCGAAGCCAAAAAATTGCTGGATAAAGCGCGTGAACGTACCGGTGTCGTCATTGATAAATCCATGGTGGCTGAAACTGCCAAAAATGATCTGGTTGGCGTGCAGGCATCCATCTCAGCTGCGCTGGCATTGGTGTCGACTCCGGCGGGCGGCAATCCAGAGAATCTGATTATCGCCTGCAAACAAGCCCAGTCCAAAAGCAAAAAATTACAAGACGAAATCCAATCTGCTACAGCGGCATCAGCTGGACATATGGCCAATTTAAAGAAAGCCTATGTAGCTGCCACCAATGCGCGTAAAAGTGCTTGCGGGAAGGCAATGATAGCAGAAAAGACAAAGGACCAGCAGAAATGTGATCAAATTGTCGCTGAAGCCTTGGCCCAGGCAACCATTGCAAAGGAATCAGCCGAAACCGCCAGCCAGGCCGCAGCCAAAATGAAAACACTCTATAATCAATTAAAATCCAAAAGCAACCTGAAAACCTTTGATGAACTGCTCCGTAAAATTCCGGCAGCGATCCAGTCTTTGAAGGAACAAATCTCCAAAGCCAACGCTAAACTGGCAGATATCGACGTCGAGAGTATTGGCACAAAAATTCAGCAAGCCCAATCGGCTGCTGCCAAGGCCAATACCACGGCAGAAAAAGTAAACGGTTTGGTGGGACAGATCCGTGGACTCCTTGGAGGACACCTCCTTGCCGGTATCGATCCAGCGCTGGCTGACGATGCTGATAAAATCTATGCTGCAGCCGCCATGGCAAAGGAAATTGCCCAAAGAAATAGCAAAGCGGCCGGCAAAGCAGCTACTGTGACGAAGGCCAGTGGCCAGAAAGCTATTGCCCAGGTAAAAGAAGTCGAAGCAAAAATTGAAATGTTATCGGCCACCCTGGAAAGCCTCAGCAGCTGCCGAAATACCGATGTGGGAGGAGATTTAAACGATCTTAGAACCAACAGCGATATGGGTGAGATTTTTGGTCCGGGAACCAAGGCTGCCGCCGACAATGCCAGTATGTGTGCCAAATTAGCTGCCTCTACCTGTAAAACCAATAAAGAAGCGTTTGAGGCTAACGAAACGCGTAATGATGCCGGCGATTGTAACTGTCAGCCAGGATATGTTTGTGATCATGGAAAGTGCGTAAGCCCGTTCGACAGCGATTATGATAAACACACCGATACCCTAACTGATCGGGAGGACGACCGGAACCAGAAGGTTGCAGACCAGGTCAGCACGGATCAAAGTGGCCAAAATCGGGACAGGTTCACGTCTAAAGACTTGGACCATAATTTGGACACAACCCAAAACGACATCTCAAAAAGACGTAAAAATAATTCTGAACCAACTCTTGCCACTACTACCCCGACTCCAACACCAACTCCTACAGCTATTGCTACACCAGCACCGGAAGCGGAGAAACCTACTACCCCTACGACTAATGCTACTGCAACACCAAAACCGGCTCCTACTGCAGCACCGGCTCCTGCACTTCCTTCGAACAGAAACCTTGAGTGGCATGCCAGGGAGGTGTGCGCTGAAAATGAAGGTCCTGACTACCGTTGGCGTTGGCATGTTGTCCTGAGGCAATCAGGCACGAACGTAACAGGCAATATTTCTTTTCATAAATGTCCCGGTGGGGGTCGGCTGTCCTATCGGTTAACAGGAAAGGTAGCCGCTAATGGATCTTTTAATGTGACAGGCAGCAAAAATGGTGGCCGGGGTGGCTTATATGGCAGTGCGCCCAGCAGGCAAACATTTATTTTGCAGGAGGGGAAAACACCAACCCCAAACTTTTAAACACCGGTTTTTGATGTCAGACAAAGCTGGCCTGGATAGTTCTCTGTTGTCAACAAATATTACTTGACGACGAGGAAGCAAGTGGGTACAAATATAATTGTATTTTATATACTTACGTTACAACATTGACACAGTCCATATGCTTGAGCCAGTATGAGAAAGTTTGCGGAGAAAGCAGGCATGAAACAACAGACCGCAACTTATGGCCTGTTGCTACGATGGATCATTATAGCAGCATTGTCTTTTTTTTGTTTTCCGGCCCAGGGACAAAACTGGACCCGGACTGTCTTACGCCACAACCATGCTTTACACATTATGAATGCCAGCGAAGCCTGGGTTGATGAATGGCGCGTCACCGATACCTTTTTAAGGTTTCCCGGCGGCGGTAAGGCCGGTTTTTATCGGCGGACCATCCCTGCCGGTCAGATGGTACCTCCCAACGGCCGGGAAGGTGTTCTCTATCTCTACCCTGAAAACCCGTGCAGGCCAGTCCGCATTTCCAGAAACAATATTACCATCACCCCGAAAACCGCCTTCCTCACCATTGGTGCCGCGGCAAACCGCATCCCCAGTGGTAAATGGATTTTAAAAATAGTCATCAACGGTCGTCAGTTCGGACAGGACCTGACCATCTCAGGACAGAATAAATGGCATGACTTTGCCTTCGACCTTCACAGCTTTATAGGCCGCAAAGTTGACATTGATATTGAAGCCAACTCTAGCAATAAAAGAGCCCCTTACATTTACATTGACTACATTCGCCTCGAAAATCCCACCCACCCGGCAAAAATGATGATCATTGAACCAGCTGCAGAAGGAATCTCCACAACCAATCCACCGTCCGAAGGGATACCATGCTTTGACGATTCCTATCTCTGGTTCCTGGAGTTATTAAACCAACGGGAGGACAGGCGGCAACAAAACATAATGGATCAGTGCGGCTATTTCAGATACCCAGGAAAACCGTGAATAGGATTAGTGATAGCTATAATACCCTCTCTAGCCAACTAAAAAACAGTACAGGTCAAATTATCAGCAAAGGAGCTTTCCATGACTAAACAGTATTACCCGGCAACCTTGTTCCTTCCCTTTTTCATCTTGATCATCCTGCTGAGTGGCTGCGGTCAGGATCAGTACATTACCAGCTTTAACTCTCCCCAGCAGCAAAGACCCCAAACCCTTAACATGAACTACACTGGGCCCAAAGCTAACATTGCCATTGGTGATTTCACCGTGAAAGCCAGGGGCGCAACTCGATACATCGGCGATGGACTGCGAGAAATGCTGGGCACAGCTTTATTTGAATCTCTCCGCTTCAACGTCCTTGACCGGCAGGATCCCAAAGGACTCAGCGCGGAACAAAGGCTCAGCTACTCCAGAATGGCCAAACGTGGTTCCCGAAAACTGGGTGCCCAGATGGAAATAGCCGAACTCATGTTTTACGGAACAGTCACTGAATTTGAAGCCCAGGCCAGTGGAGGAGGAGTTAAGGCATCCATGCCTGGCGCCCCGGCCACAGCTTCTGCCGGCATGAAAAACGCCCACATGGCCATTGATATCCGGGTTGTCGACGTTGCCTCTGGCCGTCTGGTAGCGGCCAGACGGGTAGCCGGCTCTGCAGCATCATATAAAGCAGTTGCTGGAACCACCCTGTTTGGCGGCAAGTCAACTATGCCCATAAGCCTTGGCGCATTTAAAAATACGCCTATGGAACTGGCAATAAGGGATTGCATTTACCGCTCGGTAATTTATGTTGCCAATTCACTGCCACCTGCATATTTCAGCCATTAATCCCTTAACCATGCCTGGTCCTGGTCATCGCGGCAACGGCTAATCATTACCGGCGCCAGCAATAGAAAAAGAGGATGATTCCATGAAAATAGGGAACATTATCATATCATCAGCAGTCACCAAGCTGACCTTTGCCGGTCTTCTATTTTTGATGCTTGGTTTCTGGCAGCCCCTGGTTTCACAGGCAGCCAACCTCAGTCTCAACCCTAGCACCCTCAAAAAAGAAGTTACTGATCTGGCCGTGGAAAAAATTTTCAACGGCATCGCTAATGCCTCCGAGAACCAGCTCAAAACAGCCACCTATTTCAACGAGCTGGTCCGGGATCTGCAACCTTTCGGGGTCAAGCTGAGTGAAACCAGTTTCAACGCCACCGCTCGGGAAATCTACCGCAAGTACCAGGAGGCCTACGCAGCGGAGAAAGATCCTGTTAAAGCCCGGCAGAAACTGAGGGAGATGCTGGGGGGTGATATCAAAAAACAGGTAACCAACATCATCTACAACTCCCTGGACAAGGGCTCCCAGGAGGTAATCAGTGACCTGAAAGGCGTTTACGGCAAGGCCAAAGGAGAACTGGAGGCTATCCTGGAACTGAACAAGGAACTGGAAAAAGATCCCAAGGCCGACTGGACCAAGCTGGCCAGAAAATATGGGGTCAAGGGGGAATTCCTCGAGAAACTGGAAAAGTTGGAAGGCCGCTTCAACGAGGCTGCCGGCAAATACGGTGACTATTATGAAGCCAGTAAAATTTTCTATCGGGGAATCAGTGGCCATTCCGGCGACAAGGTCGAAGCTCTTTTTGAACTGGGGGAAAAGTTCGGCGGTAAGATTCCAATCCTGGGCAATTTTGTCGAGCTCTATTTCAAGGTGGCCAATGAAATGCTCAAAGCCACCGGCCGCCTAGCCAAACTGCTGCGGGACCGGCAGCAAGGCTGCCTGGGCGGCGGCACCGTGGGTTTCATCCAAACCATCACTTCCTTTACTGATCGGCGCAACGTTGCTTTCAGCAAGCGTTTTAAAGGCGTCACCGCCTGCCCGGTAAACGAGGCCATCAAGTTCTACCAGGATATTTACGAGGATATTAATCACAGCGGACAACTTTATTTCTGGACCGGCAGCGGTTTCATCAAAGGAATGCCCGATCACGGCGGCGTAGACTCCGTCAAAGGTTTGCGAACCTGGCTACGGGAACACAATCATCTCAAAGAAGCCCAGGATATCAACTTCATCGCCGCGGCCTACAACCTGCCACCAGGATTTACCACTTTCAAAAAAGAAATAGAAGAAACAGTCCGAAAGATAAAGAAAAGGGTCGACTTCCTAAGAAATGCTCTCTACTGTCTGAACGCTGGAGAGTTCAACCGGATTATCCTGGGACGGGGAGGATTCCAACAAGTCATCGCCGGCAGCAACGGTGCCATTTCCCTGGAAAAAGAACGCAGACTCTGGATCTACGAGCCGGATCTGGTCAACAAGTTGATTGAAGAACGCTACATCCAGCGCCGTGCGGCCTTTCAACGAGCCTGCAGGAATTCCCTGGACCGACTGAGCAAGATCGCCATCGGCAACATCCGGGGTGAAGTACGGCTGAAATGCGGTAATTCCTGGTCCACGATAGCCGGCCTACCGATTGAGGTAAACCCTGCAGAACCGATCGTACAGAAATGTTCCATCCTGACCACCAGTAAAAAAGGTCGTTTCTATCTCTTGTTCATCATGGATACTGACAGTTCCCTGGAGATAACCATGAAGGCCGACGACGGGGTCAACCAGCCTGCGGAAAAGACCATCACCCTCACCAACGGCCATGATCCGGACTACATCTTTCTGGAACCAACCTGTAAATGCGGAAAAGGCGCGGAGCTCAAGAACGGCCGGTGTGTCTGTAAAAAAGGTTTTGAGAAGATCAATGGGAAATGCGTCCTCAAATGCGGTTCCAACCAGGTTCGGAACCAGGATGGTGAATGCGTCTGTAAAAAGGGTTTTGAGAAAGTTG
>JANTGH010000152.1 GCA_024763055.1 Desulfobulbaceae bacterium | reverse complement strand
TAATCGCCGTAACCCCTTGAAATTACTGGCGGGCAGTGCGGGATTCGAACCCACGGCCTTTGGCTCCGGAGGCCAACGCTCTATTTTTACCTATTGTCTTTAATTTTAAAAAAAATGCTTTAATTACAATTGACTATTCATTTTTAATTTCCTATCATCTGACCTGTAAAAACTCCCAAAATGCATATTTTTTTATTAAAAGGTGACTAATAGGTGACTAATTTTCAGGAGGAGTGACCTTTGGCTCAATTTAAAGGCGTCGCTGGATATAAAGGTGTACAGATCCGCACCTCTGATTCCAAAAAATACAATGGCAGGCCTGATGTGTGTTTTTATATACGTTACAAAGTCGATGGTAAATTAAAACGTGAAAAGATAGGTTGGAAATCCGAGGGGTACAGTGCAAAGATCGCAGAAGAGATTAGATCTAAAAGAGTGAGGGACGCACGGCATGGCAAGGAAGTAAAAACCGCTGCAGAAGTCAACCGGGAACGTGAAAAACACAACAGATCTTTAAAAGAACTGCAGTATTTGTACTTCAATTCAGAGCATGGCCGTTCCATAAAAGGTCGTTCTATTGATATGAACCGTTGGGAGAACTACCTGAAACCTCTTGAGGAAAAGCGAGTTTCTGAGTTGTCCATGCTGGATATTGAAAAGATAAAAAGAGAAAGTAATGCGTAATGATTTGAAGCAATATGGCCAACTGCCGGTGAAAATTAAAAGCCTCATTCGACAGGCGCAGGTCAAGGCAGCATTGTCCGCCATTGCGGAAATGATCTTGATGTATTGAGATATTGACAGGATGATTCATGACAGTCAAAGGTCCGAAGAGGAGCAAAGATCATTCCACAACTTTCGAGGGATATTCGTATCTTCTCACAGGGTACCGCATCTACTGCGTCGGAGTCTGACGCTTGAAGTACAGGAAGTACGCCTGCGCGCCCTCCGCCTTGCATCTGCAGCACCCTGTAAGAAGATACAGGAGAATTCGCACGGACTTTTTGAGAAGTTACATCTTACAGAAAACAGGGCATAAGTGCGTCCACAGCATTAAGCTCTTTGGTTAAAGGGCATATGCCTGAATTCATCCACAATTAACGTCAAAAATAGAATCTATGACGCTGAATAGATACAAAAATACATAAAATTACATTGAATAATTATATCATTACCTGAGGAATCCAGTTTCTTTTGAGGATACAATGAAAAAATCACTTGATGCATTTCGTCTCCATAAGCAAATAATGGAGGATTATCGGCTTTTCGTAAACAGCTTTATCAAGATCAAAGACAAGGCCATTCGCGAAAAAGTCGAAGCGGAAATGGCCAGTGGAAAATTTTGGCCTGAACCGCTCCTCCAGTTCAATCCAGCTTTTGAGCATGGTGAATCCATAGAGGAACTTTGTGAAGAAAAGGTCTTACATCCCTCTCTTCAAAATATTTTTTCAGGTTTTTCGTTATTCAAGCACCAGGTTGAAGCCATTAGGCTCGGCAGCCAAGGAAAAGATTTTGTTGTAACTTCCGGAACCGGATCTGGGAAATCATTGATTTTTATAGGAACGATTTTTAATTACCTGCTCAACAGTGGGACAGGTAAAGGGATTAAAGCAGTTATTGTCTATCCTATGAATGCCCTGATCAACTCCCAGACAAAGGAAATTGAAAAATACAAGACCACCTATCAGAAAAGAACCGGACAGGATTTTCCTATTAATTTCGGGCAATACACCGGGCAGGAAGGTGAGCAAGAAAGAAAACGTATCAGGGAGACTCCACCGGATATAATATTAACCAACTACATGATGCTTGAATTGATTCTTACCAGATCAAAAGAGCATCCCATTGTCTCTTCGATTTACGAAAACCTGCGCTACCTGGTTTTTGACGAGCTGCATACCTACCGGGGGAGGCAGGGGGCGGATGTGGCAATGCTGATTCGCCGTATTAAAGCAAAAGCAGCACGTCCCGTAATCTGTATCGGCACATCCGCCACCATGGTTTCGGGCGGGACTGTTCAAGAACAAAAAGCACAGGTCGCTTCCATTGCAACCACCTTTTTCGGGTCCCCATTTGACGCATCACAGATCATCAATGAATATCTTACTCCTTGCTTTGGGGAATATGCAGAAAAACCCTCTCAACAGCAATTACAAAACAGCCTGCAAGCTGAAATTGATCCGGACGCCAATGAGGAAGCACTGAAAACACACCCGCTAAGCGTATGGCTTGAACATACGATAGCACTGGAGACAACAGATTCTGTTTTACTCAGACGAACTCCCATGCGTTTTACAGCGGTTATCGATCTCCTGGCAAAAGGCTCCGGACTGGATACCAGTCTCTGCAAACAGCAACTGCAAAAATTTTTAAAATGGCTGGCAAATGTCAACGTTTCTCTTGATGAGGCTGGCACAAGACGCTCATATTTACCGTATAAAATTCATCAGTTCATATCGCAAACAGGGAGTGTGTATGTCTCGCTGCATACCGATGAGAATCGTATTATTACTCTTGATCCTACTCACCATTTAGGAAGTGGTGATGAAAAAATTATTCTCTATCCGTTGGTCTTCAGCCGCTTATCCGGCCATGAATTCCTCTGTATTAGCCTTGACCAGGATAAACTCACCTTACGGCCCCGGGAGTTTGCCGGCAGCTTTGATACGGATTCCGATGAACGTACAGGATATATCATCCCGGGTGATGATGTCTGGAACCCGGAAACCGACTTGGAACAACTGCCGGAAGCATGGTTGCAAAGAACAAAATCCGGGGAATGCAGACCAATAAAAAAATACCGGGACCGTTTCCCTGTAAAAATATACTTTGATATCCAGGGCAACTATTCATTTGAAGCAGTCTATCCTTATCATGGCTGGTTTATGGAAGAAAAACTCCTTTTTGATCCAACAAGTGGCGCTCAGTACCACTCTCGTACCAGTGAAAGGACCAAGCTGACCCGCCTTGGCAGTGAGGCCAGAAGTACATCAACCACAGTTATATGCCACTCTATTTTGACCAGGCTTGATGACGCAGGGGTCCAGCGACAGGATCAGAAACTTCTCAGTTTTACAGATAACAGGCAGGATGCGGCTCTCCAATCCGGTCATTTTAATGATACGTTACGGGTACTTCAGCTCCGTTCCGCCATTTTTCATGCCTTGGAAAAACATGGTACCCTTGATTTTTCACAGCTTGACCAGGCTATCTTTGATGCCTTGAATTTACCCCTGTCCGCATATGCCGTTCAGGCCGAAAGCTCTTTCCCCGGTGTTGTAAAGGAAATTGAAACAACTCTTAGAGATTACCTAATGTACCGGGCAATTTATGATCTTCGCCGAGGATGGCGAGTGGTGCTTCCCAACCTTGAACAATGTGCTCTCCTGGAAATTGATTATAAAAACCTTAAAGAAAATTGCGAAGCTGATTCAGCCTGGCAGTCTGTACCCTTTATTGACCAGCTTAGTGGAACTGAAAGAATCGAAATTGTTTATCAGACCCTTGAGTATTTCAGAAAACTGTACGCGATTTACAGTAAGGAATATCTCGTTCAAAGAGCAATCGATGAAAAACGCAAGAAAATTCGCGAAAAGCTCAAGGAACCATGGACTTTTGAAGACAGTGAACAGATAAACAGCCCCAACAAAATTGGTTATGAATCCCTGAGCAGACGTTCAAAGGCCTCGGCATTTTACAGGAGTGCAGGCCCAAACAGTGCCTTGGGGAAATATCTCAAAGCGGAAGCACAGAAAAAGGGCACTTCTCTCAAAAAGAAAGAAGATTATCGTCAGTTCATAGCTTCTTACTTTAGTTTATTGACCGAAGCTGGTTGGTTGCAGGCCAGCATTGCCAAAAATAAAGAAAACGAGGATACCCACCTGTATCAACTTCGTATTGATACCTTAATCTGGAAACTGGGGGATGGTGAACATATTATTCCGGACAAGGTAACTATTCGTGCTTATAAAGAAATCGAAGCTCGCCCAAACAAATTTTATCAAAAGATATACCGTTCTGATTTTGCCCATCGTAAAAAGCTCATTGCCAGAGAACATACAGGACAGTTAAGCAACGAAGACAGGATCGAAAGGGAAAAACTGTTCCGGTCAGGTGAATACAGCGCCATGTTCTGTTCTCCTACCATGGAACTCGGGATTGATATTGCAAATCTTAATGTCGTGCATATGAGAAATGTCCCTCCCAACTCTGCAAACTATGCACAGCGTGGAGGAAGGGCAGGACGAAGCGGCCAGGCCGCCCTTGTATTTACCAACTGTTCAGCCTTTTCCCCGCATGATCGGCACTATTTCCATCACTCTGAGGAAATGGTAGCAGGCATAGTTACTCCCCCCCGGATAGATTTATACAATGCAGAATTGCTCACCTCTCATCTCCATGCGGTATGTCTCTCGCATATCAAACTGACGGAATTGAATCAAAGCCTGATGGAGCTGGTAAGTCAGGATGATCCTCTCCTGCCTCTCAAGAAAGAGGTAAAAGAAAAATTGACTGTAAATTCTGCGACCAGGGATGAAATTAAATATGTTTTTAATCAGGCCATCAAGGATTTGTGTAAAACAACGTCTGTTATCCCCTTGCAAAGTGAACAGGTCGACAGGATAATCGATTCACTTGCAGGCTCATTAAATAAGGCACTTGAACGATGGCGGCGCCTCTATCTTGCCATGCAGAAACAGATAGCTGATGCCAATCGAATACTGGAAAGCGGTATCTATAAGGGCAATTCAGATGAGGTTAAAGATGCCAGGCGGAATGTGGCCCAAGCGCTTCGCCAAAGGGATCTATTAAAAAATGAAATTACCAGGGGCAGCCTTTCTGAGTTTTACCCCTATCGTTATCTTGCCTCGGAAGGCTTTTTACCCGGATATAACTTCACCAGATTACCCATACGGACCTTTATCCCCCTGGGCGATAGTGGGGAATATGTTTCGCGTCCCCGCTTTATTGCCCTCAGGGAATTTGGCCCTAAAAATGTCATATATCATAATGGTTCCAAATATCAGGTGATTCAGATTCTGGCACCGGAAGCCGATTTGAAGCTGAAAAAAGCCAAAATCAGCACCAAGTCCGGTTATATCATGATGGATGATGAGTATAATGCCAGTGTATGTCCATTTTCCAAAATATCATTGTCAGAAGCAGGCTCCACAGATGTTTTTGTTGATCTCATGGAGATGACAGAGACAAAGACAAGAGAAATGGCACGTATTTCATGTGAAGAAGAGGAAAGGTTATCTAAAGGATTTGAAATAAAAACATATTTTGCTATGCCTTCAGGAGGGGCCGACACCATTCGCAAGGCTATTGTAAAAAACGAAGAAGATGATTTTTTAAATATTCGCTTTTTACCCACTGCCCGTCTTGTTCAGATCAATAAAAAATGGCGGACATCCGCTGCCACCGGTTTCCTTATGGGCTTAAAATCCGGCTGGTGGAAGAATGAGCCAAAAGAAGCTCCGCCTCCTGATGCCGAGGAGACACGAAGAGTACAACTCTTTACCTACGATACGGCTGATGCCCTGTATATTGAGCCAATCAAATCTCTTGCCCTTGACTATGAGGGCATTGTTACCCTTCAGTATGCCTTAAAAAGGGCTATAGAAAATATTTTTCATATCGAATCCAGGGAAATAGGCGTCGAACTTATGGGAAACGAAAACGAACCAAATATTTTCCTTTATGAAGCAGCCGAGGGAAGCCTGGGAGTTCTTTCCAGGTTTGTTGTAGAAAAAAATACCTTTAGAAATGTCATTAAGGAAGCCATCGCGGTTTGTCGCTATGATGACCATGAATATACGGAAGATGCCTCGTATGATGACCTGCTCAGTTATTATAATCAGCGCCACCATGACATAATTAATCGCCATCTTATCCAGGATGCGCTTGAAAAACTTCTCCTCTGCAATCTTGAGGTCATAACCAACCCCGTATATCAGGATTATGAATCCCAGTATCAGGCACTTTTGAAGCAGATCGATCCTACCTCCTCTACTGAACTGAAATTTCTTGATTTCCTCCATGAGAATGGCCTAAAATTGCCGGATGCCGCCCAGAAACAGGTACAGGGTATCTACTGTCAGCCGGACTTTTTCTATGAACCGGATGTCTGGATCTTCTGTGATGGCACCCCCCATGATACTCCGGAGATCAGGGGAAAAGACAAAAAACAACGCAAGGCCATCTTAAATCATGGTGATCAGGTGTTTGTATATTACTATAAGGACAATCTTGCAGAAATTATCGGCAATCGTCCTGATATTTTTACAAAGGTAAAATAAACCTATGAACTTCAGAGCAGGTTCCCTCGTTCATGCCCGTAACCGGGACTGGATTGTTCTTCCTTCTTCTCAGGAAGACCTTGTCCTGCTGAAGCCACTTGGCGGTTCCGAGGAAGAAATTACAGGCATATATCTGCCTCTGGCATTTCAGGAAGACACCCTGGAATCAACATCATTCCCCCTGCCAACGTCTGATGATATCGGCGACATTTCATCCGCCCGCCTCCTATACAATGCATGCCGCCTGTCGTTTAGAAGTGGCGCAGGACCGTTTCGTTCCCTTGCCAAGCTCTCTTTCCGGCCTCGGTCTTATCAGATGGTTCCTTTAATCATGGCCTTGCGGCAACCTGGCCCGGTTCGCCTTCTTATTGCCGATGATGTTGGTGTAGGAAAAACCGTCGAGGCCCTGATAGTATTGAAAGAACTGCTTGAACGACGGGAAATAAAACGTTTCGCTGTTGTCGTACCGCCCCATCTCTGTGAACAGTGGCAGATGGAACTCAAAGACAAATTCGGTATTGAAGCGGTAATCATCCGTTCAAATACCCAGGCCAGGCTCGATAGAGAAATACATGGAGATACCAGCGTCTACGAATATTATCCCTTTCAGGTCATTTCCATTGATTACATAAAGTCAGATATACGACGGCAGGTCTTTATCCAGGAATGTCCGGAGTTCATCATAGTTGACGAGGCCCATACATGCACCAATGCCCAGTCCATGGAAGCAGGTCAACAACAGCGTTACAGGATTATCAGTGATATCGCCGCCAAATCCGAACAACATATGCTCTACCTCACAGCCACCCCTCATAGTGGCAAAACAGAGCAGTTTCAGTCGCTGCTGGGCCTGGTAAAACCAGAATTTCAGACCCTTGATCTGACCAGTGCGGATCAAAAAGACCGGCGAAATCTGGCCCGATATTATGTTCAACGTCGCAGAGCGGATGTTGAAAAATGGATGAACGAAGATACCCCTTTCCCCAAACGGGATGCCGGTGAATTTCAATACAACCTTTCATCGGACTATGCTGATTTCTACCAGAATATCCTTGAATTCGCCTTTGGCCTGACCAGGAAGAAACACGGCCATGCCGGTATCCAGCGTCTCAGGTACTGGTCAGCCCTGGCCCTGTTACGCGGGGTGATGTCAAGCCCTGCGGCAGGCCTGGAGATGCTGAAGAACAGGATAAAAAAGAACCTGCCCGAGCAGGAAGGCGCCGAACCGGATGAGAACAACCCCCTCCTGGACGAAGATTTCGGCTCGGCAAAAGATTTCACCCCCTCGGCAATCCTCGAACGTACCGACTGGACATCCTCTGAAAATAAGAAACTTGCCAGACTGGCTGAGCAGCTTACCAGGCTGCAGACAATAGAATTTGATTACAAGGCGGGGCAGACGGTAAAAATTGTCAAACAGTGGATGCGAGAGGGGTACAATCCAGTAATTTTCTGCCGTTTTATAGCCACTGCAAAATATCTCGGCGCTATTTTGCGACAGGAACTGAAAAAGAAAAAGGGGCTGGATATCCAGATCATCACCAGTGAATATCCGGATGAGATCCGCAAAGATAGAATCCTGAAAATGGAGGGCTCCAGGCAACGAATTCTGGTAGCCACCGATTGCCTAAGTGAAGGGATCAACCTTCAGGACCTCTTTACCGCAGTCCTGCATTATGACCTGCCCTGGAACCCCAATCGTCTTGAACAGCGTGAAGGCAGGGTAGATCGGTTCGGACAGACAGCCCCAACGGTAAAGACCTTCCTCCTCTACGGCAATAACAACCCTATTGACGGTGTTGTCCTGAAGGTACTCCTTCGTAAAGTGAGAGAGATCAGGAAATCCATTGGTATCTCCATTCCCTTTCCTGAAGATTCTCAGTCGCTCATGGATGCCGTACTCCAGGCCGTCCTGGAAAATCCGCTTCCCAGGAACACACATCACAAACAGTTGGCCCTTTTTGATGACCTGGATATGGTTAAGGAAAAAGAGCTTGCCGC
>JANTGH010000151.1 GCA_024763055.1 Desulfobulbaceae bacterium | reverse complement strand
GCCTCCATCAGGCTGGGTCTGGGACTTGCTCATTATAGCCCGAGTTGCTATGATGAACTCACCCTTAAGAACGTGTGCCGTGCCCGGCACACAACGAATGAATGTTTTCAAACAAACCGGCGCTCCCGGCATCCAGGGCGTAACAAACCATAAAATCAACGAGTAGCACCAGAGAGAAAACATTCCTCACTCCAAGTACGGCTTACGCCCCCGGCCTCTGACTGTTGTCATCCGGCCCCTGTTTACCGATAAAAAACTGTTCGCCTTGTAGGGAAATTCCCTACACAAAAAAAGGGGCCAAGCCGATTTATTTTTTCACCACATTCCGATAGTGTATGAAAAATTTTTCTCTATTGTCGATCCGGAGCTGCTGATGACGGGATCATCCAAATTGAAGACCTTTTCAGGCCACCTGTTATGTTACGGTACAGGCGCGGACCCCGAGTATTCAACTGCTCCCTGCCCTGTTCTTCCCGAAACATCTTTTCACCGTCGACATCGCTCTGATACGGAACCCCTTCTTGCCGGAGGTTTTTCCGCAATTTATCCCGATGCGCCCTTCCCGCTTTCACCGACACTCCAGCTCAACGGTGACCTGACCGACGCCGATGCAAGTGAAATGGCAGCCATTGGCCGGGCTGAGCTCATTCGCAGCAACAGCCAATCCTTTCGCTCCTATACATTGGAACCGGATTCCCGTGTTGCCGTCCTTGGAGCGGAACCAAACGCGTTGGACGCCTTTTTTGACAGATATGGCGGTGTACTACAGATCGAGCCCTTGCTGATAAGAGGCTTTGACCCGAGATTCTCAACGGCCCGGGACCTTGGAATCTTCCGGCAAAAAAACCACTACCGCCTCTCGTTCTTGGTCAGGCAGCCGGTTGATCTTAATCAATGCGCTTACTGCGGAGCCTGTGGCCCGATATGTCCCGAGCATTGCCTGTCCGAACAACTTTTTCTTGACTTTGACCGCTGTACCCTCTGCAACAAATGCGTGGAAATCTGCCCGAACGAGGCCATTGATCTGCATGCGGTTGAGAAAAGGGAACTTGAGATACCATCGATACTCCTTCTTGAAGGAGTACGAATTGACCTGCCCCGGCAAAATGAAAGTATCTATTCTGAAAATAAGCTCGGCCCGCTCTTTGATTCCATCTATACCGCCCAGGTCGAAGAAGTTGTTTTGCGGGACAACAGCATATGCCAGTACAGCAGCAAACTTGATACCGGCTGCGACGCCTGTCTGAGTGCCTGCCGTTATAATGCTGTCTCCCGGGACCGGGACGGTGTCCATATCGACCACCGGCAATGCGTGGAATGCGGCGCCTGCCTTGCCGCCTGCCCCACCGGCGCCCTGCAGTATGCCCGCTTTACGGATACAGGTTTCATCGAATATTTCAGGACCGTTGCCATTCCTGCCGGCGGGACAGTTGTGCTTGGCAATGAAAAAGAGCTGCACAGATTCTGGTGGCAAAGCGAAAAAACAAAATTTGCCTCTGTTCTATTCCTTGAGCATCCACAACCCTGCGCCTTAAGCAGCATGCAGATGTTCCTGCTCTATGCCATGGGCGCCTCCCGTATTATCATTCTTGGAGAAGAAAGTAAGGAGAGCGTTCCTGTCCAACTACAGATTCAACTTGTCAACACTGTGCTGTCGTCCCTGTATGACTGCAAAAATCCGATCCTTTTTCTTCAGCAAAATAAGCTCCGGCAGACGCTTATGCAGCCCGCCGACCCGAATCCATTATCCTCTCCGTATCACGATTTTTCCTTTACCAACCGACGGGAAAAACTGGCGGATATTCTTTCTTTTCTCTGCCGGCAGGGAAAACCCGTGGAAACACGTCTGAGCGGGGCTGCTGCTGCAAGCTTTGGTGAAGTGGCCTGCGATACTGAAAAATGTACTCTGTGCAACGCCTGCGTAGGTGAATGCAGAATTGGTGCTCTTACCGCAGGCAGTAATGATTTTACCCTGACCCATCTGCCGGTCCTCTGTGTACAGTGCGGCACATGCGTTGACCTCTGTCCGGAAAAGGCCCTCCACCTTACGCCCGGACTTTCCCTGCACCCCGATTTTTTTAAGAAAACATTACTGTCCCGGGCCGAACCCGTAAAATGCCTGCAATGCGGCAAGGTGTTTGGTACCCGGCAGTCGCTTGCCAGGGTCATGGCAGTGCTGGCACAGAAAAATATACTGGACAGCAGTGATGATCTTCTCAACTACTGTGACACCTGCCGTGTTGTGCAACTTTTTGAGTCAAGGAACAGATGAACAAGGCGACCGAAATATCCGACCGTGACCTTAGCCGGGTCAGACTCCGCTTTCTTGACCTGTTAAAATCATTTTTTCAGGAGGAACCGGATGCGGAAAGAATGAGTCGCTGGCGCGGTATTTTCGCTGCCCTTGCCAAGGAAAAAATAAATCCGCAACTTGACGCAGTTATCATTCAACTTGGAGAAATATTAAACAAAAAAGACTTACAGGAACTAAAAAATGAGTACTATGCTCTTTTTACCAACCCCTACAGTAATCATCTGGTTCCTTTAAACGCATCTCACTATCTTGACGGCAAGGATTTCGGCCCAAGCCTGGTCAGCTATCGCGAGCTGCTCAAAACGGCCCGGTTAATCAAAGACAAAACCATCACGGATAGCGAAGATACGCTTCTTATCATGCTTGACACGCTTGTCACTCTTATTGAAGAGGAAAAGAGGGGGGGAGGCGAACAGGCAAAGGATTTCCAAAATCAGCTGTTGCAGCAGTTTTTGTTTCCCACTGCCCGGCAGATATTAACAAATATCACCAGCAACCCCGAGGCGAATTTCTATAAAAAATGCACGCGGTTTCTCTGTGAATATCTTGAACTCGAACAGGGGCTTCTCGAGAAACCAGACAGATAACAATAATTTTTCAATAACCTGAAACCCGAAACCTTTGGACAGGAGGAAAGGTATGCAGCAAAATGATGAGAGTAGACGGTCCTTTCTCAAGCAGATTCTGGCAGGCTCGGCAGTCGTGGCCGGCGCAGCACTGACAGGGGAAAAAACACAGGCCCGGGAAACAATGAAAACACGATACCAGGGACCGGACTCGGACGAGGTGCTGTACAAGGAGACGGATGCCTTCAAAAAGTATTATGAATCACTGCGTTAACCTGAAAAAAAGGAGGGGCTGAAATGGCTCAACGAAAAATTCACAACTGCTCTTCGGTCGGGATGAAGAGCAGCCGGGTAACCCTGAATCCCAAGATTGTTCGACGTTCGTTTCTTAAACTTTCTGCGGCAACAGCGGCACTGACCGGTGCTGCCATGACAACCAGAATGACGGCAAAAGCTGCCACCCCGGCCGCAGTCCAAAAGGCTTACCCGGATTCAAAAATCGTTAAAACAATCTGCACTCACTGCTCTGTGGCCTGCGGCATCAACGCCGAGGTGCAGAACGGTGTATGGGTCAGACAGGAAATTGCCCAGGACCATCCACTTTCCCGAGGCGGTCACTGCTGCAAAGGAGCCGGTGCCATCGACATGGTCACCTCGGAGAAGCGGTTGAAAAGTCCGCTGAAAAAGGTGAACGGCAAATGGCAGAAGATTTCCTGGGACCAGGCCCTTGATGAAGTCAGCAAAAAGCTGATGGATATCAGAAAGAAAGACGGTCCGGACGCTGTCCACTGGAACGGTTCAGCCAAGGTATCCAACGAGATGGCGTACCTGCAGCGAAAATTAGCGGCCTTTTTCGGCACCAACAATATCGATCACCAGGCCCGAATCTGTCACTCAACCACAGTTGCCGGTGTTGCCAACACCTGGGGCTATGGGGCCATGACCAATTCGGTCAATGACATTCGCCATTCCAAGCTTATTTTCATGATCGGATCCAATGCCGCCGAGGCACATCCTGTTGCCATGCAGCATCTGCTTCACGCCAAAGAGGTCAACAACGCGCCACTGATTGTGGTTGATCCTCGCTTTACCAAAACAGCAGCCAAAGCAACTGACTTTGTTCGTATTCGTTGCGGCACGGATACCGCCTTTGTTATGGGCCTGATCCATGAAATCATTGAAAACGACTGGTATGACAAGGAGTTTGTCCGCACCCGCGTTGCCGGCTTTCCCGAAATGCGGGCCGTGGCAAAAAATTATCCTCCAAAAACCGTTGAAGAGATCAGCGGGGTTCCGGCCGCAGAGGTAACACGGATAGCCAAATTGATGGCCACTCATCGTCCGGGCACGGTGGTCTGGTGCATGGGCGGGACCCAGCACTCCATAGGATCGTCCAATACCCGCGCCTACTGCATCCTGCAGCTCGTTCTGGGAAATATGGGCGTGTCCGGCGGCGGCGCCAATATCTTTCGCGGCCATGATAACGTCCAGGGCGCAACCGATATGTGCGTGCTTTCCCATTCACTGCCTGCCTATTACGGACTGAAAGACGGCTCCTGGAAACACTGGTGCCGGGTCTGGGATGTGGACTACGAGTGGATTAAATCACAATTTCACTCCAAAGAATATATGAACCAGAAAGGGTTCACCCTGTCCCGCTGGTATGAAGGTGCCATCCAGGAAGATAAGATTTCACAATACACTCCCTTAAAGGCAGTGGTCTTCTGGGGATGCGCTTCCAACTCACAGTCGCAATATCATAAGCTGAAGAAGGCCCTGGACATGTTGGATCTGGTGGTGATTATCGACCCCTTCCCCACCATGACGGCTGCTGCCGCGGAAAAGGACAATGTTTACCTGTTGCCCTGCTCCAGCCAGTATGAAACCTCGGGCAGCCTTACCTCCACTTCACGGCAGTTCCAGTGGCGATACAAGGTCGTTGATCCCGTCCATGACAGCCGCGACGATTACTGGATCATGAATGAAATGGTCAAACGTTTCGGTTTTGCCGATAAGTTTTACAAAAATATCAAAAAAACCCCGGAAGACGTCACCCGTGAGCTTGGCAGGGGCTCGTTGACCATCGGCTATAACGGTCAGACTCCAGAGCGGATCAAAAAACATACCGACAACTGGCATACCTTTGATATCGAGACCATGCAGGCCAAAGGCGGGCCGTGCAATGGTGAGTATTACGGTCTGCCCTGGCCCTGCTGGACTGAAGAACACCCCGGCACTCCGATTCTTTATGATGTTTCCAAGCCGGTTGCCAAGGGTGGCCTGCCGTTCAGAGCCCGCTTCGGCACGGAAAAGAAATACGATATGAGCGGGCGCACTGAAAATCAGCTGGCAGCAAAAGGTGTCGCCAACCCGGGCAGTAAGGTCAAGGGAGGATATCCTGAATTTAAGGATATTGTTCCCGGAACCAACTGGAAAACAGACCTTTCCCAGAAGACACTCAAAGAGGCTATCAAACGAGGCATGGCCCCATTCGGCAATGCCCGGGCCCGCTGCGTTGTCTGGAACTTCCCGGACCAGGTGCCTGTCCATCGTGAGGCGCTGCATTCACCGCGGCCGGACATGATTGCCAAATATCCGACCTATGAAGACAAGCCCAATCATTACCGGGTGTTCACAAAATACAAGAGTGAGCAGAAACCCGACTGGGTCAAGGAGTTCCCGCTTATCCTGACCACCGGCCGCATGGTTGAATACATGGGCGGCGGCGCTGAAACCCGCAGTAA
Source organism: Desulfobulbaceae bacterium (assembly GCA_024763055.1). Classification (GTDB taxonomy): domain Bacteria; phylum Desulfobacterota; class Desulfobulbia; order Desulfobulbales; family Desulfobulbaceae; genus DRLX01. The sequence goes on along the minus strand of JANTGH010000151.1, from coordinate 2,784 downwards.
CAAGTACCTGGCGGAACTGCAACCAGACATGTATGCGGAAATCAACATTATCACCGCCAATAACTACGGGATCAAAAACGGGGATGAGTTATGGATCGAGTCCCCCAACAACGGCAAGATCAAAGTAAAAGCCAAGGTTACGGAACGGGTTGACGAACATACCATTTTTCTGCCCTTCCACTTCGGCGGCGAGTTCATGGGCAAATCGCTGGCAGCCAATTATCCCGAGGGAACGGTCCCTTACGCCTTGGGGGAGGCGGCTAACGTCGTCACCAATTACGGCTATGATATTGTCACCCAGATGCAGGAAACCAAAACCGGCCTGTGCAAAATCAGCAAGGCATAAGGCGGGAGGATATAAATTATGGCAAGAATGAAATTTCTCTGCGATGTAGAACGCTGCATCGACTGTAACGGCTGTGTGGTTTCCTGTAAGGAAGGGAACCAGGTTCCGGTGGGAGTAAACCGCCGCCGGGTTATTACCATTAATGAAGGAGAACCGGGTGAAAAATCCATTTCGGTTGCCTGTATGCACTGCTCGGATGCGCCCTGCATAGCTGTTTGTCCGGTGGATGCCATCTACCAGCGCGACGACGGCATAGTGCTGGTCAACAAAGAGACCTGCATCGGCTGTGGCTACTGTTTTATGGCCTGCCCGTTCGGGGCACCGCAATTTCCCAGTGGTCAGGTCTTCGGAGCGCGGGGCGCCATGGACAAATGCACGTTCTGCGCCGGTGGTCCGGAAGAGACCTTCAGCGACAAGGAGCGAAAAATGTACGGGCAAAACCGGATCGCCGAGGGCAAGGTCCCGCTCTGCGCCGCCATGTGCGCCACTAAGGCACTGATGGCCGGTGATGCGGACAAAGTTGCCAATGCCTACCGGGAGCGCGTCGTTAAACGCGGGTCCGGAGCCAATGCCTGGGGCTGGGATCAAGCGTATAAGAAAAAATAGCCGAAAAATCAGGGGTGGTGGTTTTTCCCCGCCCCTGATTTACCCATTTTCAGCTCTGTTTTTCATTTTCTACAGGAGCCTGTCATGAAAAGATTGTATTCCTTTCTGCTTCCGGCTGCCATGGTGTTGTTTGCCGTTATTGCCTTTGCAGGTGATCCCCAGATCCTCCTGTCACCTGGACCTGAACCGTCAACAGCAACATTTGGCTCCATCAACAAGGTGTTTACCGGTGACTGGCAGCAATACGGCCAGCTCTTTACAGACTGGCAGGGAGGACTGTTCAGCCGCGTCTTCCTCCTGATTCTGACCATAGTGCCGGCTCTTTTCCTGCTCCATTTTATCCTCATCGGGGCGAAAAAATTTTCCCATGAAGGAAGTCCGGTTTTTTTCTTCGGCCTTTTCACCCGCTTTATCCACTGGCTTGCCGCCCTTTCGTTCTCTCTGTTGGTTATTACAGGGCTCATGGTTATTTTTGGAAAATTCATCGGTGGTGGCCCTCTGGTTATGACCGGCAGGTCGATCCATCTTCTTTCTGCTCTGGTTTTTGCCGTGACTGCCGTGTTTATGTTTTTTATCTGGCTCAAAGACATGCTGCCCATGCCTCATGATATTCTCTGGATGTTCATCATGGGCGGATATTTAAGCAAAAAGAAGAAACCTGTCCCTGCCGGAAAGTTTAACGCGGGCCAGAAGATGTGGTTCTGGCTGGCCACAGTCGGCGGCGGAGTGATGGCCTGGTCCGGCTATCAGTTATACGCCTTTGACGGGATGACCGATCAACTTCGTCTGATGGCCATTCTCCACAACTTTTTAGGTGCCGCCTTAATCGCGTTTTTCATTACCCATCTCTACATGTCGCTCTTTGCAATCAAAGGATCGCTTGGCAGTATGATCACCGGATATAAACCTCAGGAAGAGGTTGAAATTCTCCATAGTCGCTATAAGATGTAGCTAAAAGAGCAGTATTCCTGTTTTTTATTGCGTACTGAGCGGGTCCCTGTCGGGCCCGCTTTTTTTAACCTGATCTTAGAGTTCTTGCGAAGGAGAGGTCATGCCCCCTATTGTAACTTTCATCGGCCGGCACAATTGCGGCAAGACAACACTCGCGACACAGGTTGTACGTCGCCTCAAAGAACGCGGATACAGCATAGCCGTTATCAAGTCGACCAAGGAAACCGGCCTGGTCCTTGATCAGGCAGGTACAGACACCTTCAGGTACCGGCAGGCCGGAGCAGATGCCGTCACACTTATTGCTCCTGACCAGATGGTCATGAAGACCATCAATCCCGGCAAACGACTGACCACTCTGGCCCATCGCTATTTTCCCGACGTGGACCTTGTTATAGGCGAGGGATTTAAGGAGGCCGTACAGGTTGCCAAAATTGAGGTTTCCCGGAATGATAACGAGGGCGAATTACTTCGTGACCAGGTAAACGGTGTTATCGCCATCGCCACAAATCGCAGAATTGCCGGCGATTATATTTTCCGGCTGGATGAGAGTGGGGAGCTTGCCGATTTCATTGAAAAACGTTTTTTAGGGGACAACCTATCCAAAAAAGATCAGGCTGTCCTGCTGGTTAACGGCAACAAGGTGGTGATGAAGGAATTTGTCCAGGAAATCCTGGCCAATACGATTACCGGGTTTGTGAAAAGTCTGAAAACGACGCAAGGCGCCCGGGAAATTGAGTTGCGTATCCGAATTCCATCCAAAAATACGGGGCACGAAAAAAAATAATACCTAAATCCTGCAGTTGTTCGTGCACCGAGAACGTTGAGACGGGTGCAGATACAAGGAGGCAAGGGAATTTCGGCACAGATGTACTGTTGGTACA
>JANTGH010000150.1 GCA_024763055.1 Desulfobulbaceae bacterium | reverse complement strand
TGATAAAACTTTTTACTCTTACCTGTTTACCTCAGTAGTAATATGATTCAGTTAGAAAGACATGAGGAAAGCATTAAAAATTTTTCTTTTCCCCTCTTGTCCCCCTCTTTTCGATCAACGCTTCTCCGTGCAGCCGTTACCGCTTCGAAATCTGATTTTGTAATTAAACTGAAACACATCTTTGATAAATTCATAATCTTGGTTTGGTATCCTTTATTCAACTAAAACGGGTTCACTGATAACTTTTCCGTTAGGAGAACACAATGAGGCCTCTTCATTTCAGATCTCTCTGGCTTTCAGACACCCACCTGGGAACACGGAGCCTGCAAAGCAGGCAATTACTTGATTTTCTAAAAAATACTGAATCTGAGTATCTCTATCTCGTTGGAGACATATTGGATCTGGAGCATGCAAAAAGAAGCTGGCACTGGCCGAGGATCAATGAAAAAATTGTCCGGATAATCCTGGATAAGGCCGCCGGCGGGACCAGGGTTATTTATATTCCGGGAAATCATGATCATATTCTACGTCATCTTGACGGAACCGTTGTTAAAAATATTGAGATCGCAAATCAGGCTGTTCACTGCACGGCAAATGGATGCCGCTATCTGGTGACCCACGGCGATGAATTTGACTGCGTGATTCAGAACAGTCCCTGGTTGGCGACCGTGGGCAGTGTCGCCTATGACTGGCTGCTGATTATTAATCGGCTGATCAACAACTGCCGAAGATTCTTCGGCCTTGAGTATCAATCCATTTCGGCATGGCTTAAACATCAGACCAAGATTGTGGTCAACTATATCGGCAAATTTGAACAGGTGGTGGTGGATGTGGTGGAAAAAAACGGTGTTGACGGGCTGATTTGCGGTCACATCCACCATGCCGCTGTCAGAACCATAGGCAATGTTCTCTATACGAATTCTGGAGACTGGGTGGAGAGCTGTACTGCACTGGCGGAAAGTTCTAACGGCACCCTGGGAGTCATTGAGTGGGCAGGCAGTAATCCCATACGGGAGGTAAGAGCTTATGAGCGGGTTGACGATTCTTATCGTAACCGATGCCTGGCATCCTCAAGTTAACGGCGTTGTCACCACCCTGACCAAGACATCGGAAGTCTTGGAAGATTGGGGGTATAAAGTTAAGGTTATAAGTCCGGATGACTTCAGAACCATCCCCTGTCCAACCTATCCGGAGATTCGCCTATCTTGTGTAACACCCGGAAAGATAAGGGCGTTGCTGCTACGGACAAATCCTGACGCCGTACATATTGTGACGGAAGGTCCTCTCGGCTGGACTGCCCGCTCGGCCTGCCTGAAGGAGAATATTCCCTTTACGACCTCCTACCATACACGATTTCCCGAATACATACGGCTACGGCTGCCGGTGCCGTTATCGTGGAGTTATGCAGTGGTCAGACGTTTCCATCATGCTGCTGCCGGGACCATGGCGGCTCCGACCATTATTGATGAGCTGAACCGGCGCGGGTTTCGTCATCTTGTCCCTTGGTCACGCGGTGTGGATACGGGATTGTTTCGTCCTTACCAGGAGGATTGTTACAATGGGCCTCGACCGGTTTTTCTGTATACGGGCCGGGTAGCAGTGGAAAAAAACCTCACCAGCTTTCTTGATCTCGACCTGCCGGGGAGCAAGGTAGTGATCGGGGATGGGCCGGATCGACAATCCTTAAGTAAAAGGTATCCGGAAGTTCTGTTTACCGGGGCAAAAAAGGGTGAGGATCTTGCCCGTCATATGGCTTCTGCTGATGTTTTTGTCTTTCCCAGCCTGACGGATACCTTTGGCGTGGTGATGCTGGAGGCCATGGCCTGTGGCCTGCCGGTGGCGGCATATCCGGTTACCGGGCCCAATTATCTGATTAAAAACGGAGTCAACGGTTTCATCGACAGCGATCTGCAGAAAGCGGCCCTGCAGGCTCTGAAGATTGGGCCATCCCAATGCCGCCTCTTTGCGCGAAAGTATTCCTGGCAAGGCTCTACGGATCAGTTTGTGAATAATCTGGCCTGGCGCGGGCAATTGTAAAGAAATTAAAGTTGTATCCGGCTTTCCTTAGAGTTATTTTTCACGCCGAAGCAGCCCCACTCGGCGTGCGCTTTCAATCCACGGATGGTCAAGGGGAGTGTTTTCCTCGGATCCGTATGATTTCAATCACCATTCCTAACACCGATTCACTGTCTCCAGAAAATTTCCGTTATTGATATATCCTGATCTATCACTTGGTGCGTGTATATTTTGATATCCCCTTAGTGCAATACTGCTGTTGCGCAGTGATCGTCATGAGACATACTGCTTCGAATTGAATTTTTGTCTTTCGGTGTCATTTTTGTATTTTCTCCGGTGTCCCTGGAGTGTACCCTTATGCAGGTCAAGATATTATTAAAAAAACGACAAAATTGTTATCATTATAATAATTATAGACATGTTTGTAGCATGTAATATCTTCAAAAGCGTGCCTTTTATTGCGATATGGTTATATAGTACTAAAAAAATCAACATGTTATGTTTTGAAAAATAAAAAATGACATTGTGGTATGCTGAATGCAAAAGAGCGAGCAGTCATTCAGCCTGCTCTCTTATGATGGGCAGACGTATTTAGTCAATGTAATAAAAGGAGAAAAGAATCATGCGAGGAAAATTTACCTACTTAGTACTGGCCGTTATCATGGCTGCCGGATCTCTGACCGCGGGGCATGCGCTGGCGGGAGAAACCATCAAGGTTGGGATTCTTCATTCCCTGTCCGGAACCATGGCCATCAGTGAAACTACCTTAAAAGACACCATGCTGATGCTCATTGACGAGCAGAACAAAAAAGGCGGCCTGCTTGGTAAAAAACTTGAAGCTGTGGTTGTTGATCCGGCATCCGACTGGCCGCTGTTTGCTGAAAAAGCACGGGAACTGATCACCAAGGACAAGGTGGCTGCGGTTTTCGGCTGCTGGACCTCGGTCTCCCGAAAGTCCGTGCTGCCGGTTTTTGAGGAACTGAACAGCCTCCTCTTCTATCCTGTGCAGTACGAGGGTGAAGAATCCTCACGAAATGTATTTTATACGGGTGCTGCACCGAACCAGCAGGCCATTCCGGCAGTTGATTATCTGATGAATGAACTCGGTGTCAAGCGCTGGGTCCTGGCCGGCACTGACTATGTCTACCCCAGGACCACCAACAAGATCCTGGCCGCCTACCTGAAAGCAAAAGGCGTGGCAGACAAGGACATCATGATCAATTATACGCCCTTTGGTCATTCCGACTGGCAGTCCATTGTTGCCAAGATCAAAAAATTCGGCAGCGCCGGTAAAAAGACAGCTGTGGTCTCCACCATCAACGGCGATGCCAACGTGCCCTTTTACAAGGAACTGGGTAACCAGGGCATTACCGCCGACACCATCCCGGTCATTGCCTTCTCAGTCGGTGAAGAAGAACTTTCCGGCATCGACACCAAGCCCCTGGTCGGTCATCTTGCCGCCTGGAACTACTTCATGAGTGTGGATTCCGAAGTAAACGAAGCCTTTATCGACTCCTGGCACAAGTTTATTAAAAATGATAAACGAGTCACCAATGACCCCATGGAGGCCCATTACATCGGCTTCAACATGTGGGTCAAGGCAGTGGAAAAGGCGGGCACCACCGACCCGGCCGCTGTGCAGAAGGCCATTATCGGTGTGACCGTGCCCAACCTTTCCGGCGGCTACTCGGCCATGATGCCCAACCATCACATCACCAAGCCTGTTCTTATCGGCGAGATCCAGGACGACGGCCAGTTTGAGGTTGTCTGGCAGACCCCCGGGCTGGTTGCCGGTGATGCCTGGTCCGATTACCTGCCGGGCTCCAAGGATTTGATCTCCGACTGGAGAACGCCCCTGGCCTGCGGCAATTTTAACGTCAAGACCGGCAAGTGCTCCGGCAAAAAATAACGTAAGTGATCAGGGGCACCACATTTTCGCACGGTCGTGACTGTCCGTATAGAGGGGCTATCGGAGTCTCCGCTTCGCTGCGCTTACCTACGACCAGCCACGCCTGCACGAATCTGCGGCACCCCTGACCACTTACAAATTTTGGGAAAGTGAATCCCCATAGTTATAAAGCCTGTGATCAGATACAAAATAACCTGTACCTCCTCGAAAATCCGGGATCCGGCTTGTTCCGGTTCCCGGTTTTTTATGCCCGAGGTTTCATTCATTCCCCAGACGAGAATTTTTATGATCCTGCTATCCAGCCGGTGGCGCAGCTGCCTGCTCTGTTTTTTGACAATCATGTCACTGGTGTCATTTGGCGTGGCACCCTGCCCGGCGTCTGAAGATACAACCCTGTTTGAACAGGGAGCACACCAGCTTGTGCACGGCAATTTCCGGCAAAAGGAAGCTGCCATCGCCAAAATCAACGCCACCAATGATCCCAGGGCGGAAAAACTGCTTCGCGCCCTGCTGGGCGGCAAACTGTACCGGGTAAAAAAGGACAACAACCTGGTCTATATAACAAAAAAAGGATCACGGGTGAGCATCACCGACGTTCTGAGCGGTAAAGAACTTGGCACTGTGAAAAAGCGGACCCTGAAAAAAATCACCATCAACAACAAACTGCGCTCCAAATTGCGGGAGGAACTGGCCCTGCTTGCTCTGCGCAGCCCGGATCCGGACAAGCGTCTGGCAGCGGTCAACAAACTGATGAGCAGCTTAAGTCCCGAATCTGCAAAGATCCTGGAGAAGCTGATCACAACGGAAACAAACAGCAAGGTGCGCCAGGGACTGCTCACGGCCCGTGCCATCGCTAATCTTCGTGATACGGACGACGCCAAACGGCTGCAGGCATTGACTGAACTGCAGGGCAACCTTAATCCGGCGGTCAAAAACGAACTGACCCGCCTGCTTGGTGAAGAAAAGAACAAAGACGTGCGCCAAAAGGCTGAGGCCGTCCTCTCATCCATTGAATCAAAAATCGCCTTCTACGGCCTGGTCGAAAAAATCTTCTTCGGGCTCAGCCTGGGATCGGTGCTTGTCCTTGCTGCCATCGGCCTTGCCATCACCTTCGGAGTAATCGGGGTGATCAACATGGCCCATGGCGAACTGATCATGCTGGGCGCCTACACCACCTATGTTATCCAGCAGCTCATGCCCAACTCCATCGGCCTTGCTCTGTTGCTGGCCATTCCGGCGGCCTTTGTCATTTCCGGTCTGGCCGGGATACTCATTGAACGGACCGTGATCCGCTTTTTATATGGTCGCCCCCTGGAAACCCTGCTGGCAACCTTTGGTATCAGCCTGATCCTGCAGCAGTCGGTGCGGACCATATTTTCACCGCTCAACCGCAGCGTTGCCACTCCGGCCTGGATGAGCGGTTCCCTGCAGCTTAATCCGGTGCTCTCCCTGACCATCAACCGCCTGACCATTCTTGTCTTTGCCCTGCTGGTCTTTGCCGGGCTGTACATGCTCCTGAAAAAGTCCAGTCTCGGCCTGCAGGTGCGGGCGGTGGCGCAGAACCGTTCCATGGCCCGGGCCATGGGCATCAGAGCGGCAAAAGTCGATGCCCTCACCTTTGGCCTTGGTTCCGGCATTGCCGGTATCGCCGGGGTGGCGCTCTCCCAGCTCACCAATGTGGGACCAAATCTTGGTCAATCCTATATCATAGATTCATTCATGGTGGTGGTCTTCGGTGGTGTCGGCAACCTGTGGGGCACCCTGGTGGGCGGCCTCACCCTGGGCGTTGCCAACAAGTTTCTTGAACCATGGACAGGGGCGGTCCTGGCCAAAATTCTTATTCTGGTCTTTATTATCCTCTTTATCCAGAAACGGCCCCAGGGGTTATTCCCGCAGAAAGGGCGGGCAGGAGCGGCATCATGATTATTCTCCGCTATCTGAAAAAAGACACGGGCGGCATGATCACCTTATCCCTGCTGGCCCTTATTACCGTTATCGTACCGATCTGCAACCTGCTGGTGCCGGAAACAAGCGGGTTGCATGTCTCCACCTTTACCATGACCCTGCTGGGTAAATATCTCTGCTATGGCTTGCTTGCCATTGCCGTAGACCTTGTCTGGGGGTATCTGGGCATCCTCAGCCTCGGCCATGGCGCTTTTTTCGCCCTGGGCGGCTATGCCATGGGCATGTACCTGATGCGGCAGATCGGCAGCCGGGGCGTGTACGGCAACCCTCTGCTCCCCGACTTCATGGTCTTTCTCAACTGGCAACACCTGCCCTGGTTCTGGCACGGCTTTCAATGGTTCTGGTTTGCCATGCTCATGGTGATCCTGGTGCCGGGACTTCTGGCTGCCATCTTTGGCTGGTTCGCCTTTCGTTCACGGGTGACCGGGGTCTATCTCTCGATCATGACCCAGGCCCTGACCTATGCCCTACTCCTTGCCTTTTACAGAAATGAAATGGGTTTTGGCGGCAACAACGGCTTAACCGACTTCAAAGATATTTTAGGGTTTTCCCTGCAGACCGATGCCACCCGGGCAGGCCTGTTCATTGCCTCGGCCCTGGCCCTTGGTTTCGGCTATCTCAGCTGCCTCTATATTACCCGTTCCAGGCTGGGCAAACTCTGTACCGCCATCCGCGATCAGGAAGACCGGGTTCGCTTTATCGGCTACCGGGTAGAGAATATCAAGCTGTGGATCTTTACCTTTTCCGCTATTCTGGCCGGTATTGCCGGAGCGCTTTATGTGCCCCAGGTCGGCATTATCAACCCCAATGAATTTTCTCCCCTGGCCTCCATCGAGATGGTGGTCTGGGTGGCGGTCGGCGGCCGGGCCACCCTGTATGGCGCGGTAGCCGGGGCATTGCTGGTCAATTACGCAAAAAGCTACCTGACCGTTGCCATGCCCGACGCCTGGCTCTTTGCCCTGGGCTCCCTGTTTGTCCTTGTCACCCTGCTGCTGCCAAGGGGAATAACAGGTCTGCTGCGTAAAAAGGAGGCAAGCAGATGAGTGTTCTTGAATCCATGCGCGGTTTCATGCGCCGCGATCAGGTCTTTGACTTTCTCGTTCCCGTGGTACCGCCGGACCTGGACTTGACCCACGGGGTCATTCTGTACCTGGAAAACTTAAATGTCAGCTTTGACGGCTTCAAGGCGATCAATGATCTCAATCTCTATATTGACGATGGAGAACTGCGCTGCATTATCGGGCCAAACGGGGCCGGTAAGACCACCATGATGGATATCATCACCGGCAAGACCCGTCCTGACAGCGGCTCGGCCTGGTTTGGCCAGGAGATCAACCTGCTGGCCATGGACGAGCCGGAAATCGCTGCCGCCGGTATCGGCCGTAAATTTCAAAAACCCACGGTTTTTGAACACCACAGGGTCATTGACAACCTGGAGCTGGCCATGGCCGGGGATAAACGGGTCTGGCCGACCCTGGGGGCACGTTTAAACAGTGAAGAGCGTGACCGGTTGGCAGAGGTTCTGCAGATTATTGGTCTTGGCGACCAGGCAAAACACCTTGCCGGTTCTCTTTCTCACGGTCAGAAACAATGGCTGGAAATCGGCATGCTCCTCATGCAAAACCCCAGGCTGCTGCTGGTCGACGAACCGGCCGCCGGCATGACCCATCAGGAAATGGACCGGACAGCCGAACTGCTGACCTCGCTTGCCGGTGACCATAGCGTGGTCGTGGTCGAGCATGACATGGATTTTGTCCGCTCTATAGCCGGAAAAGTTACTGTCCTGCACCAGGGCAGTGTTCTGGCCGAAGGAACCATGGATGAAATACAGAATAACCAGCAGGTCATTGAAGTTTATCTCGGGGAGTAAACCATGTTAACAGTTGAGCAGCTTAACCAGTATTACGGAGAAAGCCATACCCTCTGGGATATTGATTTGCATGCGGCCCCGGGAAAATGCACCTGCCTGATGGGCCGCAACGGCGTCGGCAAGACCACCCTTCTTTCCTGCATCATGGGACTTCTGCCTGTTCGTTCGGGAAAAATAGTCATGGATAAAACCGATATAACAAAACTTCCGGCAGAGCGGCGGGCCGGGCTGGGTATTGGCTATGTGCCCCAGGGACGACAGATTTTCCCCTTGCTGACGGTGCAGGAAAACCTGGAAATCGGCCTTGCCACCGGACGAACAAAGAAAAAACAGGTGCCTGAGATTGTCTTTGACCTCTTTCCGGTTTTACATGAAATGCTGGGGCGAAGAGGCGGCGATCTCTCCGGCGGCCAGCAGCAGCAACTTGCCATCGGCAGGGCCCTGGTACTGGATCCAACCCTGCTTATTCTTGACGAGCCGACCGAGGGTATCCAGCCAAATATCGTCCACGAAATCGGCGAGATCATCAATAAACTGAAAAACGATCTCGGCATCACCGTGCTTCTGGTGGAGCAGAAACTGCCCTTTGCCCGGGCGGTCGCAGATTCCTTTGTCATTCTTGATCGCGGCCGATCCGTTGCCCGGGGGGAGATTGCCGAACTTGATGAACGGTTGATCAAACAGTATCTCACCGTTTAACGATGGCCTGTCATGGAAACTGAGCACGGCACGGGCTGGACAGGCCGCCTCAGGCTTGAATATGCCCGAAAGAACGGCCGCACCATCCTGGCCGGAAACAGTCATAGCGGCCCCCTCATGGT
>JANTGH010000149.1 GCA_024763055.1 Desulfobulbaceae bacterium | reverse complement strand
CGTGAACAGACGTCAATTCTATACATTCATGGCATCAAACAAGCTACCATGGATCAAGATATGGCAGAAATTGTGGAGCACGATTCCAAATCCATTAACGGATGGCCGTTTGTTGGTCGCCCTGGATGACTTCATCAACCCCAAGACCGGCAGAAAAATTTTCGGTTGTGCATATATCTTCGACCATGCCGCCAAGACCAACCAGTCCAAATACCCTTGGGCGCAAAACGTAGTTCTCGTTGGTTTGCTGAAACGCATCAAAGGCCGTTGGGCGTGTCTGCCTCTTGTCCACCGATTCTATCTACCGAAAAAGGCGATTGCATCCAAATCAGATAACATGAATGTCCCTGGTGAAACAACATTATTTCAGACAAAATTGGAACAGGCGACCGAGATGTTGGTTCAATTGGCCGATCATTTTGTCGGTGTGCCAATAATGGCTGTTTGCGATAGTTGGTTCGGAAACAATGGCTTGTTCAAACCAGTACGCAAGTATCTCGGAGACTCATTTCATTTACTCTCCCGGTTACGTTGCAATATTGTACTCTATGATATTGCGCCAAAGCGCACATCGGTACAACGTGGCAGATCACGCAAGTATGGAGCACGACTGGGCACATGTGCTGAAATGGCAGCAAGGCTCAAAAAGAAGGCATTAAGCCATCGCGTGTTTCTATATGGGCGTTACCGTGACGTGATGGCTACTACAAATGTGATTATGCTCAAAACGCTAAAATGTCCTGTCAGGGTGGTCTGGGTCTATCGCAGAACACAATGGGTTTCTATCTTTTCCACTGACCTGGAGCTCTCCATCGAGCAGATCATCGAGTACTATGGTGCGAGATGGAAGATCGAATCCGGTTTCAAGGAACTCAAACAGGACATCGGCAGCAGCAAAAGCCAAGCCCGTAATGCCCATAGCGTGATCAATCACATCAACTTTTCTATAATGGCAGCATCCGTTACTTGGATCTATGCGGCACGGCTGGAAAATATCCCCGAGCGTCGACATAAGGTAAGAGGCCGCAACAGTTTTGCCTTCTCCGATCTTAGGCACATCATAGCAAAGGCTGCCCTGAGCGAGGATTTTGATCGGGTTTGCGACAAACACGACAAAGCCCCGCAAAAATCTTTCGTGGACACGCTACTACGCATGGTCGTATGAATGAACCGGGCATAATTTATGTGAAACTTCAGTATAACCAGTTGTCTGACCTTTTAGGTGCTCTGGAATATCTGCCGGTACATGATGTATTCTGGGAAAAACGAGACTCCCCTGTTGGGTCTGTTTTCCCTACTATTGCAGCAAGAAACTGATCGCGGCCAAGTTCATCATGATCATTGAGATCTTCATAACCAAGAGCTATTGCAAAAACTCGCTGCGATACCAGGTCTAACACACTGTGCTCTATGAATTTCTGGTTGCGGTAATCCGTAAAGCACCCCGCGAAGCGACCAAGGATATTGGTTCGTTTCTCCACTTCACGAAGAAGCTGGCCGCCACCATCTGATGTGATGGTGCCGCCATTGAAGTCAGCTACAATTTCTCTACGTCCGAGGGGTTGAAATTCGAAACGTTTTTCGTTACACTCTGTTTTCATAGGGTCGCCTTTGTGTTTTTGATTAATGTATTGGAATTACATGTCTTCTTAACACATTTGCGGCCTTTTTGCTTCAACCTTGTGAAATTTAAGGGCTAGATCCTGATGGGTGACTGGTGCGGTAAAATTTACCGACACGAAAACTCTGAAATAGCGGGCGCGAAAAAAAAGAGCATTGCACTGGTAGAGAATGTAGCAAAATTGAATATTTTCCCTGCAAAGAAAAAATCATTTTTTTCTTAATGGGGATATCTATACATTGACAAGGGGCCTTTTAATGGGTGCCCCCCCCTTCAACTAGAAGTCGTTAAATGCAGGCGCCAGCCTGCGACGATCTTGATCATATCCCACGGCACACTGATTGAATAACACTTTAATTTTCATAGATTAATGAATTAATTTCCTGAAAAATCGTGCAGACTCCTCATACCCTATTGCCCTGTAAAAATCATCCGCCCGGCGAGTGGCAAGAGCAATCGACTTTGACTTCCTCGATTCAGCCCATTGTTCAACCTGTTCCATAAGGGCACGACCAATACCACCGCCACGATAATCCTCTCGAACAATAAGTTCTTCAAGCCATGTAACCCTGCCATTGGCATAAAAGGCGTAGTGGTCAAATGAAAGACAATAGCCGACAATTTCCTTGTTACGTTCTGCAACCAGTAAAAGAGCAGTGTCTTTATCCAGGGTTTGACGGAAAGCCGTTTCAAAAGGTTTTTTCCGGGGTTTAAATGATGTTGCCAATTCCTGGACCAGTGCAAAGACTTGATCCAAATCTTTGCCCATGGCTTTTCTAATCTTCACAGCCTCCCTTCTCCTGGTGACCCCGATACTATGCTGATGCTAATGATGTCCCTCAAATTCTGTTGATGCTCTGGTTGCCCCTCTGTACTGTACGATGATACTCAACTGCGGGTTTTCCAAAGGACATCATGTAGCCGATGATATGGTCTTTTGGAATTTTGAGTGGTGTGAGAGTTTCAGGAACTATTTGGGTAAGGGCTCGTCTGCATAAGCCGTTCCACACTGTTCCCAGACCATCGGCGGCTGCAAGGAGCTCAAAATAGGTCATGGCAATGAGACAATCCTGCTCAGGCGATGGGCCGTCTTCAGGGCTTGAGACAATGAGCAGATGGGGGGCATTCCGAAACAGCACATCTTGTCCTGACGTGGCAGCGGCAGCAATGCCGGAGAAAATTTCAAGGCCCGGAGGAAGTCCGTTTTCTTTCTCTACCCGACGGATCCCTTCATATGTATCTGTACGCAGGGCTTTCATCGTCGTCTGATTTTCGACCACGGTAAACAGCAGCTTACGATTATTTACTCCGGTGGGACCGTTGGCAATAACCTCAATCAGTTCAGTTATTTTTGATTTCTCCACCGGCTCGTCGAGGTATCGCCGGACCGATCGACGTCCTTTTATCAGGGTGTTGAGCTGCTCGGGTGAAGGCAGGTTGCCATCCAGGGGAGTCGATTTTTCCGGGTTCAGACCAAAGATGGAGAAAGCACCTGTGGGGCAGACGGCAAAACAGTGCTGACATCCAATACATTGATCTTCCCGTTCTGCAACCACTTCAGGGTATCCTCCATCAATGGTCAGAACATCATTTGGGCAGTCTTCAGCACATTCGCCGCATTGAATACAACGTTCTTCATCAATTCGTATATTGAGCATGTCTCTTTTCTCCTTGAAGGACCCGGCAGTAAGGTAGGGGGGTCAGGCTTGACCCCGGTATACAAAACATGTAAATCAACGGGCTCTTGTATCGTTCTCAAAACCCTCGGCCATATCTCGCATAAGCTGTAAATTTTTTAGAGCTTCTTTTTCATTTAGGGTGTTGACGGCAAAGCCGGCATGGACGATGAGGTAATCTCCCACCTTCGGTTGTCGGTCAACCAGATCAAGCCGAATTTCCCTGCTGATACCATCCGCATCAACCAGCGCGGACCGGCCACCCCATACTCCGGAGGTATCTTCAATAATTTTAAGTACCCGCATGGGGATTGCCAGACACATGCGTTTTTCCTCCTGTGAATATCCGTCCCGGCTTCAGTGACCGGAATTTTTTCTCCAGTATAGACAAGAAATTTGCACCCGCCTGAAGAGTTACATTCCTGTAAGAGTCGCCTGGATTTGTGAACTCTGCGGGTTAGAAAAAATAACGTAAACGTAGCTCCAGCTTGTTGCTGTTTATCTTTTCGCCGTATTCAGTGAAAGAGCCGCCGCCCAGGTAATAAAAGCGCAACCTTACTTCCCAGTTGGTGAAACCTGTATAGAGTATCTCCGGAGTCAGGCTGTAGCTGTTGTCGTCCAGATTGACCAGAGTGGTCAGGGCCGGAGTCAGGTAGAGAATATCAAAAGGTTCTTTCTGGGTAAAGCGTGCGTAAAGGTAGTTGCGTCCCGGATGAGGGCTGCCGTACCCCTTCAGGCTCATTTCCCGGGCCTGCTCAAGTAATGATTGGTCAGCCGTTTGCTCATGCATTGTTCCGGCGGCATGAACAATTCGATAAAATTCGGACATTTCTTCTTCGCTGTATCCCCCACCGTTATG
Source organism: Desulfobulbaceae bacterium (assembly GCA_024763055.1). Taxonomy (GTDB): domain Bacteria; phylum Desulfobacterota; class Desulfobulbia; order Desulfobulbales; family Desulfobulbaceae; genus DRLX01. The sequence goes on along the minus strand of JANTGH010000149.1, from coordinate 4,428 downwards.
GTAATATTCAATAATGGAGGTGATATCGTTTTCAGACAGGTATCGTATTCCAATCAACGTGGACAGGGTATCTTCTTCAATGGCGGTCAATGTGCCTGCTTCGTGCAAACGATATTTTTTTCGATTGGGTTGCCAGGCCAGTTCTCCGTGAATTTCAAAGTTGGTGGCCAGGTTTTTTGCAAAGTCCAGGCCAAAACCGTCGGCCCTGCTGTTACCGGTCAACAGCAAGAGATCAATATCTGTGTCCAGGATAAGAAAATAGAGCTTGGCAGCCAGGTTGAGGTTGTTGACTCTTCCAAAATCATCATTTATATCGTCCCAGACAGGGAGCAGGACAGTGGTCAGGGCGATGTTCTGCAGGCTGCCGTTGAAGCTTTTGATAAGATCAACTTCAGCTGTAATATACCCTTCCCGTGCTTCATCCGGGTCGTCAGGGTCTTTGAGCCGGTTGATAAAACCTACCGGATTCCAGGCGTACCCCTTGCCCCATTTATATGATTTTTTCCCCAGTGCTGCAATTCCATGAGGCGATGGTTTAATGGAGCCATACGCCTCAAAGATATCGGCTGTATCCGTCCAGCCGATATTATCCTGTTGGCCGGCAGCCTGCATGAGCCAGTGAAAATTTGCTTTTGCATACGAATAATTTCCATCGAGTTGCAGGGTGCCTGACAGCCTGTCAAGAGACGCTCGGCGGTCTCCCTCGGGAATGAACACCTTGAATGCGGAATCCTGATTTGCATCCATGTGCACCCATTTGAGTTCACCATAGCCACCCCATTCAAAGTTCTTTTTTCTTACCTCTTGTATATCAAAGCTGAATTCATCTTCACTCCGGCAGGGGGCTGAGAGAGAAAGTAGAAATATCAGCAGGAGAATTGAATGAACCGGCGTTTGTAACTTCACTATAAATAAACCTGGCTTCAGCGAAGTTCATCTATTTTGTGAAGGTAATTAAGGGTAAATACTTCGTCGGCAAACTCTTTTTCCTTCACTTCAGCAAAGAGCATGACTGAGCGGTATCCTTTGTAAAGCGGGCTGTCCGTCTCCAGCATTGAAGGACGAACCAGACCGTTGCCGAAATCCTTGTTTTTTGAATAGTGGAGGGTTTTGATCAACATGCCGCTGACGGCGTAACATTGAATGGAGGTCGGCAGAATGGTTTTCTTGTCAACCGTCATCATCAGTCCGTCATAGGCAACGGCATTGGACTTTGCCTTAAGTTCAAGGAGATAGGTTGACCCCTGATCTTCCACCTTTATGACATTATATTCCACACTGTAATCCAGGCGCAGGATATCCGAGTTGTTGAATACACCGCCGACCACCGACTGCAGGCTGGTGATGCGGATGGGTTTGCCCACGTTTGGGATATAGAGCCACATGTTGTCACCCAGGCGAAGGGTGGCGCGCCCCTTTTCACTGGCTGGTGAAAGGAAAAGCGCGACCATTTTGTCCTCTCCTTTTTTTACCGTATAAAGGACAAATTCCTTTTTTGCGCCGTCAGGCTCGATATTGATTAACTTGCGGTACATTTCATAGGAGGCGGGCTGCATATGAGCGTCCACCTGACGCAGCAGCTGGTTGCCGTCCATGGCAAGAGACGCGGCGGCATGGCCGAGAAAGAAAAGAAAGAACATGCCTTTCAGGTAATACGGTATTGTTTTATTCATGATATTACTCCTTGAGGGCATCAAGAATAGCTCCCTGTTTTTCGACTGCTTTAATGTTAAGGATTTTTAGCTTGTTCAGCATCTTATGCCCGAATTGACCGGCAATAATCCGGGTTGTTTTGTTTTGGGCGAGAAAATCCGCTGTCTTGCTGCCGGCTCCGCCTGCGGCGTTACTATAGGGGTTTTTTTCCACTGCCACTAACTGGTTTTCCTGATCAAAAAAGAGGAAATATGGAGCCCTTGCCGCAACCGTACTTATTTGACCTGTTGCTTCACTCCCCGTGGACGCAACCGCGGTTTTACAAGGGTTCTCATTGGCCAGGGCAGGGGAAACCAGCAAGAAAAACAGGAAAAAGACCATGTTGTACGTAATGTTTCTGGACATAATGTACTCCTTAAAGAATTGGTGTTCGGGGTTTCGCATTTCAGCAGGCAGACTCATACATGACGTAAGGCAGTGATCGGATCCATTTTCGCAGCTTTCCAGGCAGGCTGCAGGCTGCCAAGCACGGCAATCGCAATAACCATAGCCATGACCATAATGATATCTTCAGGGGCAATGGACGGTGAGAGGATAAGTCCCTGCTGTCGCCCGAAGTCAAAGCTTATTTCTGCCAGGTTTAAGATGAAAATGGCAATCAGACTTATTCCAACTCCGATCAGGGTACCGAGAACGCCCAGTAAAAGTCCCTCAGTCAAAAAAAGGGCCATGATTTTGCCGGGAGTAGTGCCGATGGCGGCAATAGTGCCGATTTCGTTTATTCGTTCATAAACAGCCATGACCATAACATTCATGATGCTGACCAGAACTATTGCCACCAGCATAATTTTTATGAACAGGGTCATGAGATCGATCATATCGGCAATTTTGGAGAAAGGTGACAATTTTTCCCAGCCATGCACCTCAAAAACAGGTTTGCCCTTTGCATTCTTCAGGGTGGAAAGTTCCTGCTTCATTGCGTCGATTACCACTGGAGTCGAATCCATGTTTTTCAGGCGAACAGCTATTTCACTTATCTCTTTGCCTTCAATGCGCAGGAGGGTACGGGCATCATCAATATGAATATAACTGTCTCTGCCTCCCGGACCAGAAATACCTTCGAGTACTCCACGTACTACAAAGGGTTGTCCATTGACCGAACCATCCTTGTTTGTGGCGACCAGGACAATGGTGTCCCCGAGCTTGATTTTCATGCCTTTGGCAACAAGTTCCGGGACAAGAATTTCACCCTTGTTGAGCAGTCCTTCCTTTTTGCCCTTAATAATTCGTTTGGTAAGCATGGGAACGGTTTGCATCTCCCGTTCCGGGGTGACCGCATTAAGCCGAACATTGGTTGTTTCGCTGTAGTTGCTGAACATGGCGCCGAATTTGATACGCATTGAGTAGGCTTCTACAGTATCAGTATTCTCAAGCAGTTTTTTGGCCACGGCAATCTGTTTGCCTTGAAGGTTTCGATTGAGAGGCAGGCTGTCCATGGAGGCAATATACCCTTTCCGGTGAATCTGCAGGTGCCCCAGCATGGAATCGGTGATCTGACCTATCATCATGGCTTTGAATGAACCGGATACCGAGATGAACAGGAGGACGGACACAACGCCAAGTGTAATAAGAAGAGAGGTGAGCAGGGTACGTCGTTTATATCGCTGCAGGTTACGGGCGGCTATTTTGAGTATATTATACATCATCGCCTCCTTGACCGTTTTCGGACTGAAGAAGTTTCCCGTCTTCCAGTGTATAGATTATCTCCGCATTTTTAACGACTTTTGGATCATGGGTGGAGAAAATAAAGGTGGTGGAGAATTCATCACGCATGGCTTTCATCAGGCCGATGATCCGGTTGGCGGTTTTACGGTCCAGGTTGGCTGTAGGTTCATCGGCCAGGACCAGCTCGGCCTTGGTCACAAGGGCCCGGGCTACAGCGACCCGCTGTTTTTGTCCACCGGATATCTGGTTTGGATATTTTCGGGCTTGATCCTGCATGTCAACGGCTTCAAGCATTTTTTCTACCTGCTGCCTTCGTTTGCGGACAGGCCAGTTCTGTACCATCAGTAAGGGATATTCGATATTTTCAAATACGGTCAGCACCGGAATCAGATTGAAATCCTGAAATATAAAACCGATGTGTTTTCCACGAAAAGCTGCCGACTCTGTCGGAGACAGGCGGGTAACATCCTGTCCCACGACCTTGAGGCGGCCGTTTGTCGGTGGATCAAGACAACCGATCATGTTGAGCAGGGTAGATTTGCCGCTCCCGGAAGGGCCGACAAAAGAGACAAAAGAAGCAGGTTCAATGGAAAACTCAATACCTTGTATGGCCTGGACGGTTATGTCGCCGGTAACATAGTTTTTGGTTAATTGTTCGGCCGCAACAATGGTCATAACGGTATTCCTCCGTAGTTTAGCCCGCTGAAATGTGCGGGGTAGCCGTAATACGTTTTCAGGCAGGTAAAATATTCAGGGGATTGCCGGATATCTGTGCACGTCCTCCTATGTAGACCTGTCCCAGTGCTATCCCGCCGTCATTGACCGGAATCTCTTCTCCAGTATAGACGGCAAAGCCATCCTGTTCCAGCAGATTAAATAATAATTTCTGTAAGAGCCGATTCTGCAGACAGCCACCGGAGAGGACAACCGTTTTGATGTCGTGGTGCTTAATGGGTGATAAGAAATTGCTTTTCAGCAATTGAGCCGGGGAAGGTGAAATTTAAGCTTCACCGCCCCGTTTCCACCTGAAATTATATTTAGACCACCACA
>JANTGH010000148.1 GCA_024763055.1 Desulfobulbaceae bacterium | reverse complement strand
TGCTGATTGCGGGATTGCTCCAGGCTGTATCGATGACAGTCCCGAGCATGGTATTTTCTTCCCCCCAGGGCAGCAGTTGTTTGGGTTGGCCGAAGCGACGAGCTTCGCCGGCCGCCAGGATAAGTGCTGAAAGTTGTGGCAGTTTCTCGGTCATTGTTCATGCCCGGATATCTGTTTGAGATGGAAGGAAAAGCATATATGAGTTACATGGTCTTCCCTCATGTTTTAAGGGTCCTATTTCTAGGGGATTTATCGGGGAATGTCAAGAGAGCTGAGAAATTGGTCTTGGATATTCGGCATGACCTTTGTCAAAAATATCAGCAGATCAACAATGCTTTCTTTCTAGGTTTGGATTATTTTAAGGGAATGTATGTATGAAAAGTCAGATTATGGTGGTCTTGATTCAAGACTATGATCCTTCCTTGTGTTGCTCAAGTTTTAATTCTATTATCTTGAGTTATCCAGGGCTTAGTACATCATCTGTTTTTGGAAGCTAGCTTAGCCGAAAATTATTGACAAATATGATCGTCAATGGCAAAGTGCAAGGAAAATAAAACCTTGTCCTTCCCTCCTTAGAATGTAAAAATGATTCCTCAATGAAGCCTAAAATTTTAGTATTGATGACAATCTTGGGAGTGACCTGTTTATGGTTGAGTGTTGTTTGTCCGTCGGCCGAAGCTGGTGAGGTTGCTACCAAGATATCTCTGCCTCAAGCTATCGAAATGGTTCTTGAAAAAAACCGTACTGTAGTCCGGGGCAGGAATACCATCAATGTCAACCGCATGGGCTTAAAGTCTGCGAAGACGGATTTTGATTTCAAACTTATGCCTGCCGTCGGTGCCCGGGTAACAGATGAAAACAATGGGTTCACGTCAGGCGTTTCCTTGACCAAACGGTTTACCCAGGGGGTTGAGCTTACTATCTCTCCCCGGGTCGACGTTAATGACGATGATTATTACAGTCGGATAGGGGTTTCTCTCAGCATTCCCCTTCTTAGGGGGCGGGGGAAACTGACCAACCTTGCCTATGTTCAGAGCAGCGCATATTCCCTGCGGACAGCCAGTCGGTCCCTTCATAGGATAAAGACCGGTGCAATTCTCCAGGCTGTGAGCAGATTCTACCACATCATTTCTTCCCGGCATAAAGTAGAGCTAAACACCTTCCTGGTTGCCAGATTTAAAAAACATGCTGAGTTGGCGAAATTGAAGTCTGATATCGAATTGGCCAGTCCACTGGATGTCTACCGGGCGGAAATCAAGGTCAAAGATGCCGAATCTGATCTTGCTGATGCAGTTGAAACGCTACAAAATGGTAAATATGAATTGAAAACCATCCTTTCCATCCCTCAGGATACCCGAATAGCTCTAGATGAGCCACCAATAGCCATCGCAGCTGTTGATATCAATGTCCCTGAGGCTGAAAAAGTAGCTTTAGAAAACCGGGTGGAGATTTTCCAGGCGTTGGATGGTCTGGGAGAGGCCAGGAGGTACGCCCGGATTGCCAAACAAAACCTCCTGCCTGACTTGAAATTGAATATGGATTATACTCGTTCAGGGAATTCAGATGGTTTCAGGGACAGTCTTGACCTTCGAGATGAGCGATGGGTAATTTCTTTGAGCAGTTCTACAGACTTTGCCCGTAGTCGGGAAAAACTGTACTACCAGCAGATGCTTGTAAACATTGATTCTGCCAAGATTGATCTTGATGACACCCGGGAACGGGTGCGTCAGGAGGTCCGGAGTCAGCTGGATGCCTTGAAAAAAATCAAGGATCAGATTGTGATCAGAGAACAGCAGATTCACCAGGCTGAAGGCAAAAAAGCTTTGGCTGCCATTAAGTTCAATAACGACATGGCAGATAATTTTGATTTGATTGAGGCGGAAACCGAGTTGCATCGGGCAAAAATTGATTTTCTGGATGCCCGGATTGCTTATATTATTGGCACCTATCGCTTGCGGGAAATTATGGGAACCTTATTGGTATACAATGAATATTAAAGGCAAACACTTATTCGGGTATCGGGCTGGATCTCTGCTTTTGATTGCGGTTGGATTGATGATAGCTGTTGCTTTCCAGTTAAGTGATAGCTCGCAGGGAAAAGCTGATATCCGGCGGGTGCAGGTCGTTCGGCGGTCGTTCAACATTGTTGTCCGGTCTTTGGGTGTGCTTGACGCCGGCCAAGCACACATGGTTGCCTCAACTCTCAAAGGGGGTAAAGGAAAGATTATTTACCTCATCGATGATGGTGCCTGGGTGAAAAAGGGGGAAGTGCTGGTCAAACTTGATCCGGCGCCCTTTGAGGAGGAAATTCAGGAACTAAAAGGAAAAAGCAAACGGCTGGCAGCAGCACTTGAAGCCAAACAGCAACTTTTTGAGTGGGATAAAAATAGAGTAGTCAAGGAGTTGAGCGGCGCTGAGTTCAAGATAAAAAAAGCTGAGCTGGAACTATTGAAGTACAAGAACGGGGAAGGGCCGCTGCAACTCATCCAATACAAGGGTGAATTAAAAAAGATCAGCAAGAAAAGGAATCGTTATCTCCGCTATCTGGATGATCTGCACAAGTTGCAGCGGCAGGGGTATGACAATCAGGGCGAGATGGCCAGGGCTGAGCAGGAACTTCAAGAAGTTGAAGAGAACTATGCCGCGGCGAAGAGAAAAGTGGAGAGTTACCAGAATCACATCTATCCTTCCATGCTGAAAAAATTGGAAACCGATATTGAACAGTCCAAGGTGGAGTTGGGGCAGATCAAAAAAGGGAGTGTTCACCGGATTGCCCAGTCTAAATCAAGCGTGGATGAAGTTCAGGCCCTCTTGGAAAACTGTAAAAGGGATCTGTTGGAAGCGAGGAAGAAACTGGTAAAGACTGTTATCAAAGCGCCTTCTGACGGCATTGTCATTCTTTACGAGACCTACCGGAATACCCGGAAGCGTAAACCGCGGATCGGGGATATCGTTTTGCAGAACCAGCCTATCCTTTATCTGCCGGATATCTCGACTATGATCGTCAAAACCAGAGTACGGGAAATTGATCTTCACAAGGTTAAGGTTGGCAGGAGTTGTGAAGTCGCGGTGGATGCCTATCCTGATAAAAAACTCAAAGGGAAGATTGCCTTTATCGGGGCACTGGCTTCTGCCGGCAATAGCAATGCCCGGGGAGGAAAATATTTTCAAATGACTGTTGCGCTTATCGATCCTGATTCCCAGCTCCGTCCCGGAATGACTGCACGGGTAAGCATGTTGGCTGACCGGGTTGTAGATGCCTTGTGCCTGCCTGTTTACAGCGTTTTTGAAGATCGAGATGGTAAGTACTGCTATGCTTGTCGGGCAGATGGCGGCTATGGAAAGGTTAGGGTCCGAACGGGGCGTGAAAATGAGGATTTTATTGAGCTGCTTGCCGGTGTCCGGGCTGGAGATTGGGTGCGGGCTGTGCCGCCGGAAACCGGGAAGGATCTCTAGATGTCTCACACGCTGGTGTCCATGGCCGGAGTGAGTAAAACTTATTCTCTTGGCGGTAATGTAGTCCAGGCCTTGTGTGAGATTACTCTTTGTTTGGAGGAGGGGCAGTTCGTTGCTGTCATGGGTCCTTCAGGTTCTGGAAAATCGACCTTGCTTAATATCATGGGGTGCCTGGATCGCCCGACTTCTGGGACCTATCTTTTTGATGGTGAAAACGTTTCTCGAAGTTCCGATGAAAACCTGTCAGACATAAGGTCGGGCAAGATTGGTTTTATTTTTCAGCAGTTTAACCTGATTCAGCATTTCAACGTCCTTGAAAATGTCTCAATGCCTTTTCTCTATATGGATGTAGATCAGCCAACTGCCATGACAAAAAGCGCTCAGGCCATTGAAAAAGTAGGTCTAGGGCACCGGCTGTCTCACAAGTCTTTTGAGTTGTCCGGCGGTGAGATACAGCGGGTAGCCATCGCCAGGGCCATGGCGCCGGAACCTAAGCTGATTCTCGCAGATGAACCGACCGGTAACCTTGATTCACAGACGGGTGAGCGGATCATGGACCTGATTTCTCAACTGCATGTTGCCGGTACGGCTGTTGTCCTCGTGACCCATAACTCTCAAGTGGCCTCCCGGGCCCAAACTATTTATTATATGAAAGATGGTTGTTTTGTGTAAGCTTTCAGCCTATCTCAAAATTGCCATTATGTCTCTTCGCTTGAACCGGCTCAGGTCCATGCTTTCAATTTTAGGAATTGTTTTTGGAGTGATGGCGGTCATGGTCATTATTGCTGTCGGTGAGGGGATGAAAAACGAGGCTTTACAGCAGATCGAACAGCTGGGCATTCGTAATATCTACATTCGTGCCATAGAAGTGACGGCCGAGAAAAAGGTGGTTGCCAGCAAGAACCATGGTTTCGGTTTGACCTGGGATGATTTGGTCCGGATCCGCAGTGGTTGTGCCACGGTGGAGAATGTTGCAGCCCTCAAGGAGTTGAATGCCGCAATTATCGGGGGGCCGCGAGAGATTACCCCGCAGGTTGTATCAGTGACTCCTTCCTACGGAGAAGCTCTTGACCTGCGGTTGGAGGGTGGTCGTTTCATCAGCCAGCGTGATTGTCTGTTGCAGAATGAGGTTTGCGTTATCGGCCGTGAGATTTCACGATCACTCGGAAGATCTGGTCAGCTTGGTGGCATTATCAGGATAGAAGATCATTTTTTCAAGATAGTTGGCATTCTCGGGATGAGCAGACAGGGCCATGAGGGTAAAACGGAAAACATAGCGGCCCGTAATTATGATGAAATGATTCTGCTGCCGTTGGGAACAATGGTCTGGTTGGCGGGGGCAGGAGACCGTCAGGTAGGGGGGGAGGGACAGAGCCTTACAGAGTTGATCCTGCAGATTGATGCCCCGGAGCACGTTCTCGATTCATCCCGGGTTATCAAGAGGATTATGACCAGCCTCCATCCAGATGTTCAGGCTTATCAGATTATCATACCCTTGGAACTGCTCAACCAAACCCGGAAGGCCAAAAGAATGTTGACCCTTTTCCTGGTCACAATAGCTTCAATTTCCCTGCTGGTTGGTGGTGTAGGGATTATGAATATCATGCTGGCGACTGTATCGGAGCGGAAAAAAGAGATTGGGATCCGTCGAGCGGTGGGTGCTAAGAAAAAGCACATTTTGGTTCAGTTCCTGACCGAGTCTGCAATCCTGACCTTTTTGGGTGGCGTGATTGGTATCAGCTTAGGGGGGATGGCAATGATTATTTTGTCTTTTTTCATCCCCTGGCAGGTTGATATTACCGTTGAAGCTATTATCTTTCCCTTACTGATATCATCAGTGGCGGGTCTTTTTTTTGGTATCTATCCCGCATACAAAGCTACCGCTGTCGATCCTATTCAAGCCCTGCGATCCTGAGTATATTCTACAGATTTTTTACCGTCTGTTGTTGTTCAGTCTATTGGTTAATGAGTGAAATATCGAGGAGGGATGGTCTGGCAGAGCTTAATGACGCTTTTATAGATGCTGTCGCGGATGCAGAGCTCCAAAGGTGTATTCATGAACATTTCCAGTTCCACCGGTAAATCGATGCCGGTGAAAGTAGTTCCAAAGCTGCCTTTGCCGGAAGTGGCCTTACTGGTACTCTGAGCGGTGGCAATTAACTCGCCGCTGGCTGAGTCGACGGCTCGCAGCTCCAAGGTTACTTTTGCCTGATAATGGATTCCCCCGAGGCTGAGAGGCAGCCAGGGCATCTTCAGGCGCAGTCCCTTGCCGTTACCTTCAAGATTGGTGATGGTGCCGTAAATCAAGACCTCTGCCGGAACCATCTGGCCGCCTTGGGCCAGGATAGCATCCGCATTGGCCATGAATGATTTGCTCAGGAGCTGTTCGGCGCTGATTCCCTTGGTATCTTGCCGATCTACGACCATGAAATAGTTGGATTCAAAAAGGGAGGTCTGGAGCATTTCTCTCAGACCGTCACCGATTTTGGGGGGGGCTCCAGGAACCTGAACGGCAAAATCCGCCACGGAAACGGCACATTTTTTCCCCTTGTACGCTTTGCCAAGAGGAATGGAAGCCTCGACGCCATATATGAGGGTGGGCGGCAGAATCAGGGATATGAGTAGAACTAGACCGGCTAAAAAACAGTGCGGCCGGTGGTCGATCATGGTTGTTATTATTTTTTTCACCTTTTTATGTCCGGCTTGAAAGAGGAAAACCGGAAACGGATTCGATCCGTTCCCGGTTTTCCTGGGGAAATTTTTAGGAAGTTTGTGCAAGTGTTTGCGCTTGTCTTTCTTGGCGATTACCGGCTGAAATGGTAGTTGCCATGGCCGGTGTTCAGGAGGTCAAAGGCCTGTGAATTACCGCTGGCCGTGCCGTTCCAGCTCGGCCGGGTGCCGAAGTTGAGATTCAGATTCGAACCCGAGAGGGTCCAGTTTCCGCTGCCGCTGCCATCGGATTGGTGATCGGCGTCAAGCATGGTCCAGGTATAGGTGCCGTTGCTGGCGAAAGTTACCTGTCCAGACCTGGCCACCCCGTCAAATCTGTTGCCGGAATAATTCCAGTGCCCCAGAATAGAGGTTGAATCCAATGGTTGTGTAGATGGGGGGGGTGTACCGCTGCCACCGCCGCCACCGCCGCCACCGCCACCGCCGCCAGCGGCAATGGCGACCCCGGCACCGATGACTGCCACTCCGGCAATGCCGGCGATAGTGGCAGTTGACATGCCTGTACTGGAAGTGACAATTCCGGCTGTACTGGCATGGGTCGTTGTCGAGCCACCACCGGCAGCGATAGATTGTGGGCTGTACAGGTTTTCAGCCAGAAAACCAAATTTTGCCGCTGCGGGAACTTCGCTGATGGTTGCCATGTCATAGAACCCCTTCAGCGGAACCTGAGCTGGTGGCAGTTCGGTTTTGACCTGGAGTCTGCCCTCGTTGAGAGTGGTCTGGTAGTCGGGAAGCTTGCTGGTGTAATTCTTTTTGGCCTTGTTGTACATGCCGATATATTTTTCAGCGATGTTCTGGGCCCGGTCCAGCCGCACTTCTTTAACATCATTAATATCTTTCCACTGGATTGCTTCCTTGGTTTTTTCCTCTTCCAAAGTGAACACCTTGGTCCTGCTAACCTGCTTTTTCTTGTTGACTACCACGAACAGGTAGTTCACCTCTTCGGAATTGACAAAAGGAGCAGGCAGAGTGCCGAGGTAGTTGTTTCCATCCCGGTGAAATAAGTTGACGAAGGCGAAATTCTTGTCATTCTTGGTTTTGAAATAACAGCGGGTGGCCAGCAGCCCTGCTTCGTCGCTGATCTTGACATCAAGGTTGATCCGAAAACCGGGGATGTATTTTTTCCCGGGAGCTTTATGCTTAATTTTTGTGGTGGATGTTGCCGTAGCGGATGCGCATACAATTGTCGATGGGAGTATTAGCAGTATGGAAAAAAGAATTGCAAAGATGTAAAACCCCGTATCCCTTTTTTTCATCATTGAACCTCCTTTGTTGTTGTTGAATAAATTTTATCTGTTATATTTATCTTAATTTAAGCTTATTGTCGAGTATAATTTCGTTTTGCTAATCATTTTTGGGATTCAAATGGTATACTAGTATTCTACGAAAGCAATATCTCTCCTGGCGAAAAATATTAGGGTTTATAAAACACGTTCATGTTGGCATTCTGGTTTTTCTTCAATGAGTATTTCTGAGTTTTTTCACCGTTAGTGACGCAAGTAAAAGTGACGGTGGCGGTGTTGGGTGATATTCTCCCTTCATTCAAGGCTCTGAAGCCTACCACAATGGCGTCGGCATTCATGGTGATGGTCCGGCTTTGATGGGCTTTTGTAAGGGTAATAGATGGAAAGACGACTTTACCGTTGATGAGAATGTCAATCATGTCTCCATCTTCTTTGCCATGATCCCAGAAAGTGACTGTGATGGTTTTCTTGTTGACAGTGACGTCTTTCATGCCTTTCTTTTCGACCACGGCGATCTGGGAGGTGGCGGTCAGTTTCTGGTAGCTGGCGCTGACCGTATAACTTCCGATTTTGCTTTTGGAAAATTTTGGTGACGGATTCCACTGGGCCTTGGAAGTTACGTCCCGGCTTTTGCCGTCGGTATCGGTAAAGATGGCTTTGAGGTTTACCGTCTTGTTTATTTCTACCGCCATGTTGGCTGGAGACAAAGTCAGCGTTGCTGTTCTCGCAGGTGTTTTTTTATCAACGCAGACTCCATGTTGACAGACTTGGCCTTGAGCACAATCGGAATCGCCCGTGCAAGCTAATTGGGTTGGATGAGGTTTTGTCGGTATTGATTGTTTGACACATTGACCATTTTTACAGACAAAACCTGAGGGACATTGGGAGTCATTTTTGCAGATCTTCAAAATGTTATCCTGGGTTCTGTCCAAGTCTTTATCAAAATCCTTGGAAGTGAACCTGTTTCTATCCGGGGTGTTTTGATCCGTGCTGACCTGGTCTGTTACATTTTGCTCCCGTTCGTTCTCCCGATCAGTTAGGGTATCAGTGTGTTTTTCATAATTGCTGTCAAACGGGCTTACGCACTTTCCTCTATAACAGACATATCCCTGAGGACAGTCGCTGTCGCCAGTGCAGGTGTTGTCATGTTTTTTGAAGACGCACTTTCCTCTATAAC
>JANTGH010000147.1 GCA_024763055.1 Desulfobulbaceae bacterium | reverse complement strand
ATGAAACCGCAGGCGTAGCAGGGCTACGTCGAGGATTTCATGATTGAGGATCGGCTGAAGATATGTTGCAGTGTCAACTCAGAATGCGAAGTTATTTCTGACCGAACCCTAAGCATGCCGGCCGCAAATTTTTTTTACTGCTGGCCGGGATTTTTTTTGTCGGTGTTCTTTTTTGTTGTCTTGCGGGCGTGCCAGAGAAATTTACGGCAGATACCCCGGATCAGGCTGGCCTCTTTTTTGGTCAGGCGGACCCTGCCTAAAAATTGGCGTATACTGCGCATCCAGTAGATCTGATTGGCATCATCAAGAAATGTAACCTCGGAAAGGGCCTCGGTCACATGACCATACATGCCTTCAAGGTCAAAAGAGTTGGCGTATTCTACCGGTGCCTGAGCCTTGGTGTGGGCAGCGGCAACAGCCGTATAGAGCTCGTAACAGTGGATGGCAACGGCCTGGGCCAGATTGAGAGAGGAAAAATCTGCAGTGGGAATGGTGGATGAGAACTGGCAGAAGTCCAGGTCTTCGTTGGTAAGCCCTGTATTTTCCGGGCCGAACATAAGGCCGATGCGGGTACTGGGGGTGGCCGCAAGCGGACGGATTTGTTCCATGATGAGTCGCGGTGTATTTTGACGTAGCCGCTGACGCCCATGACGGGCAGTGGTGCCGACGATAAAGTGGTACGGCTCGGCTGCCTCGCGGGTGCTTATCACTAATCGCATTTCCTTTATCAGATGCGCGGCCTTATGGGTGGCCATTTTCAGCATTCGTTCCTGGTCAGGATGCTTTTCCGCAACAACAGTGATTTCGGGAATACCAAAGTTATAGGCAATGCGGGCGGCCGCGCCGATATTTTCCGGATAGCGTGGCCCGACCAGGATCAGACCGATATTGGCAAGTCGTGGTTCCTGTGCTTCAGTGGATTTGGCGTGCAAGGAACTCAGCTGCCTGCAGGTTCTTCCAGTTCAAGCGTTTTTTTTCTGTTTCTCTCACTGTCACTTGTCGAACTGCCCGCCGTGCTGGTCATTCGTTTAAAGAATGGAATGATACCCCGTTCAGCACTTTTCATTTCCTCTTCGGCTTCTTTGAGGGTAATCTGCCAGGCCGGGGCAAATCCGGGTGATTTTTCAAACATGATCTCCACCGCCTTCTGGTAAACCTGCGCCTGCCTGAGTTCCTGACGGCCCGGTTTCTGGTTTAATACCTGCACCATGTTACGCAGGTTGTCCCGTTCCTGTTTCAACTTCTCGGCCTCGGCCTTTCTTCGTTCATTATCGGCGGAGTCTATTTCCAGCTTGGTATGCAGGTGTTCCCGCAGTTTTTTGGTATCCTGTCCCATCTGCCGAATCTTCAACAGCGAGCGGATGTAAAGAAAAAAGATAATGGCGATAAGCAGACCGCTGACGTAGGGGTTTGAGAGAAGTGTTGCTACCCAGTTTGTCTGTTCCATGGAAGTCCTCAATAACTAAAAATGATTTTACCTGAATTGGGTATTTCAATTCATTATTCTACAGCGTTTATCTTTATGGTATCTCATTCCGTTCGTCAAGAAAAAGAAAAGCAAATATTTTTTTATTTTTTTAATTTCCCTTTTATTTTCAATACAGTATCGGTAGCAAGGTAAATAGATGCCGCTGTGAGTATAATGGTTGCTCCTGCCGGCATATCGGGTGTGTAGCTTATGCTTAATCCACCGACTGTGGAAAAAATGCAGAGTAGGATGGCAACCATAATCATGGTAGGTAGCCTCGACGTTATCCTGCCGGCAGTGGCGGCAGGCAGAGCCAGTAGAGCAACAATGAGGATAATTCCAACGAGCTGGACAAGAAGGACAACCGTCAGGGCCACTGTGCAGAGAAAAATCGTATTGTAAAGATCCACTGGCAGTCCTGAAAGGCGGGCGAATTCTTCATCAAAGGCAATGGCATCTAACTGCCGGCGAAAGAGGATAGTTGCCAGGATCAGGAAGAGATCAAGTGCGCCGATCAGCACAAGATCAAACGGGGAAACCATAAGGATATCGCCGAAAAGGTAACTCATCAGGTCTTCATTGTAGCCACTGGTTTTGCTGATAAAAAGGAGGCCGATAGCCATGCCGATGGCCCAGACCGCACTGAGAATTGTATCCTGCCGCATAGTGGACCTGGCCTGCAGGTAGGCGATAAGAAGAGCCGCAACTAAAGCGGAAAAAACGGCGCCGGTCAGCGGCGTTATAAAGCTCAATCCCAACTCCGTCTGCAGGTATCTGGCAGCCCCCATCCCTCCCAGAGTACAGTGGGCGATAGCGCCGGCAATATAGGTAATTCGGCGAACCGTCACATAGGTGCCGACAATGCCGCAGGCGACCGAGGCCAGGATGGATGCAGCGAGCGCCATCTGCAGAAAGGGAAATTTCAGCAGATCATTTATGAATTCGAGCACGAATGGCCCTCCCCGGAGCAGCGATGATCATGACGGACAAGAGAAATATCCTGACCGTAGAGGTCGATGATATTTTGTCCGACAAGTGCGCTGGTCGGATGAATGACGACCTGGTGATTGACGCAGACAACACTGGTTATGTGATGATTGACAAAGCCGATATCATGGGAAACCACCAGGATAGTCATGCGCTTGTTCAGTTCGGCCAGGATCTGGTAGAGTTTTTCTCCGGCCGTGCTGTCGACATTGGCAGTTGGTTCGTCAAAAAGCAGCAGGTGCGGATCAGAAGCCAGTGCCCTGGCGATGAGCGCCCGTTGCCGTTGTCCTCCGGAAAGATCGATAAAACTTTTATTTTTATAGGGTGAGAGTCCCACTGCCGCCAGAGCGTCATCGGCCGCCCGTTTTTCCTCAGTTGCCTGACGGCCAAAGCGACGGCGTCCGATTTGCCCCATGCGGACAATGTCAAAAACCGTGGCTGGAAAACGGGGATCAAACTGCAGATGCTGGGGCACATAACCGATACGGTAAGAAACCTCTTTCGGCGGCCGGCCAAAGACGTGGATCGTGCCGCTGTCAGGCGTGAGCAGGCCGAGTATCAGGCGGAGCAGGGTGGTTTTGCCGCCGCCGTTAGGGCCGATAATACCGATGAACTCACCTCTGTCGATGGTGAGATTTACATTTTCCAGGACCGGTTCTCCATTATAGGAAAAGTAAACCTGCTCAAGGACAATATCCGCTATCTTGCTGTTTTGCATGTTTCTTATTTTTTGGGAGTCTGTTCAGGAGAGACCAGTGAAAAAGTAATGCGTTTTGCTCCCATGTCAACATGTTCAAGGCGAATTTTAACGGTATGGCCCAGTTGGTATACCTTATTGCTTCGTTCCCCGATCAGTCGATGGGCACGGCTGTCAAAAAGGTAATAATCATCGTTCATGCTGCGTATCGGCACGGCGCCGCTGATAAAGTAATCGATGAGTTCAATAAAGAGTCCAAAAGATGTGACTCCTGAGATGACTCCGTTAAATTCCTCGCCAATTCTGTCTAACATAAAGAGACTGGAGAGCCGGGCCTGGACGTCACGTTCACCATCCACGGCGACCCGTTCTCTTGCCGAAAGATGAATGGCGGCCTCGGTGAGGTTGTCCTTGCCGGGGATAAGGGCCTTGGGTTTTCCTTTTTCGGTCTGCTTTACCAGAAAGTTATGCAGGACCCGGTGAGCAATAAGGTCCGGGTACCGCCTGATGGGAGAAGTAAAGTGCAGGTAGTATTTGGCGGCAAGGCCAAAATGCCCCAGATTTTCCGGAGAATATTTAGCCCGTTGCATGGTTCGCAGGAGCAGGTTGTTGACCACATATTCGGCAGGTTCGTCGCGAGCCTCGTCCAGAACCCGGGCAAACCAGGCCGGGCTGATATCTGTTTTTGCCAGCTGTAGCCCCATGGCGGCGGCTGCTTCCGTAAAGGTGTTCACTTTGACGGGGTCGGGTCGCTCATGAATGCGAAATAAGACCTCCTGCCGTGCACGGGCCAGGGTCTCTGCCACAGCCTCATTTGCCGCCAGCATAAAGTCTTCAATCAAGAGGTGGGCCTCATTTCTCTTCGCGTGGCTTATGGAGAGCACCCGGCCGTCCTGTATCTGTATTTCAGCCTCGGGAAGAGTAAAGCCCAGGCTGCCGCGGCGTTCTCTCCGCTTTCGAAGCAGGGAGGAAAGTCTGGCGGCCGTTGTCAGCATGGGCACGAGCTTGGCATATTTTTTTCGTTCGTTTTTTTCTTTCAGGTAAATAATCCGATGCACCATGTCGTAGGTAAAGCGGCTGTGACTGTTGATCATGGAACGACAGAATTCGGCCCGGATCTGTCTTCCTTTGCGGTCAAAATCAAGGATGGCGGAAAAAGCGGGTCGGTCCTGGTTGGGCACCAGGCTGCACAGGTCATTGGAGAGCCGTTCCGGCAGCATGGGCAGAACCAGGTCAGGGAAATAAACACTGGTGCCGCGCTGGTAGGCCTCCCTGTCAATGGGGGAGCCGGTCCGGACATAATAGCTGACGTCGGCAATGGAGACATGTAGGCGGAACCCGTCGGCTGTTTCTTCCACGGCAATGGCATCATCAAAATCTTTTGCCGTTGCCCCGTCTATGGTGACATGGGGAACCTGTCGCAGGTCCCGGCGATCTTTGTCACAGGTGGTAAGCGGTTCAAGCCGCTCGGCAGCTGCAAGAACTTCGGCGGGAAAAGATGAGGTTAAGGAAAGTTTCTCCATGGCCATCCGCATCTGTACCGCGACAGTGAGTGGGTCACCAAGGATTTCCAGGATTTCCCCTGTTGGGCCTTTGTCCCTGGTGCCGTATTCGGTGATTCGGGCCAGGACCGCAGTGCCGTTTTCGGCGTTCCTGCTTTTTGCCCTGGGGATGAAGACCGTAAAGGGAAGCTTTGGGTCATCGGGTATCAGGTGCCCTCCTTTGGTTTCTGCAACATACACTCCGCAAAGGGTAGTCACCGAACGTTTGACAATACGAACCACCTGCCCTTCCCGTCGTCCCCGGGAGGTTGCCGCCAGTATCCGGATCAGAACAGTGTCCCCATGGCTGGCTCCGTTAAGGTTATTGCTGCTGATAAAGATATCCTTTTCATTGGGTTTTTGTCCCTCAACGGTGGCAAATCCAAATCCGCGGCTGGTGAGCGCGACGGTGGCCCTGCCCAATCCCTCATTGGTTGCGGGAAGAAACTTCTTATTTTTTTGTCGGATCTTTTTCTCCTTCACAAGGGTGGTTAAGAGTTCCTTGACTGCCTTACGAGCGGAACCGGGCAGAGCAAGTTCCTGCATTATGACAGCCATTGAGGCAGGTTCTTTTTGCCCGCTTAAGAGAAAGAGAATACGTTCACCTAAGGAAGGCTCGCCGGCAGAACCTTTGCGCCGGAAGCGATTGCGGCTTTTGTGATTTTTCCTGTCAAATCTTTGTCTGCGGGAAGTTTTTTTTACCATCGAATTTTGTGGATGAATGGAACGGAGTGAAAAAATAGGAAAAATTTCTGGAAGAACAATACGGATCTGCTACAGTGATCGGTTGAGTCTTGACAGCAACCCAATGCAAGTGTACACCATTTTGTGGAGAAGGGCTTGCAATTTTAATCGGATGTTTTTTCATGCAATACAGGAAGTTTAACGAAGAAGAATACCTTCGAGTCATGGCTGGTTTTATCGGCGAAGGACCGGAGACAAAGGTGTTCCGGGACGCGCTGGATTTTGCCCGTAAAGCCCATGCTGATCAGTGGCGCCGTTCCGGTGATCCTTATATCATGCATCCGTGCAATGTGGCTCGTATCCTTGCCGAGGAGCTTGATATCCGTAATCCGGAGATCCTGGCGGCCGCGTTGCTCCATGATACTATCGAAGACGTGGAGTCTGTAACCTCTGCTGTGATCAGAGAAAAGTTTGGCCCTCGGGTTGAGGGCATTGTTGAGGGATGTACCAAGGTCACCCATCATGTCGGGGACAAACAGACCTTTAAAAAGCTTGTTCATCGAAAAATATTTTCCGGGGCGGCCGCGCGACCTGAGGTAATGATAGTTAAACTTGCCGACCGGCTGCATAATTTACGAACTCTATCCTCCATGCCTCGGCATAAACGGCAAAAAATCGCTGATGAAACTCTTGATATTTATGCTCCGCTTGCCACCATCTTAGGCCTGTTTGCCATTAAGCGTGAATTGTATAATCTTGCTCTGGCCTACAAGTTCCCCCGCCAGGGGAATAAACTGCAACTGCACATTACAAGATTACGACAAAATCCCGAAATCCTCGAAATTGTGCGCCGGGTGCAGGTGGCACTGGAGAAGGACGGTGTGGACGGGAAAGTCGATTTGCGGACCAAGGGACTCTGGGGATATTATGACATCAAAAATCGTATTTTGATTAAAGAGATTGAAAGTCCCCAGGAAATATTGATTACCGTTGCCAGCCGGGGAGAATGTTACCGGGCGCTCGGCACATTGAATATTCTTTATCCGCCGATACCCCGCACCATCCGTGATTTTATCGCCAATCCCAAGCCTACAGGGTACCAGGGTCTGCACGCCAGAGCAAATATCGAGGGCCGAAAATATCTGTTTAAACTGCGGACGGAGGAAATGGGGCGTAAGGCCCAGCGCGGACTGGTGCGCGACTGGACCACCGGTGAAAAAAGTGGTGGCCGCTTTGTTAAACAAATCCAGGAGATGTTTGATATTTTAGGCAGTGATGATTCAGTCTCCTATCGGGATATGATAGCGGCCGGTGGACGAAAGGAAATGTATACCTATACACCCCGGGGCGATTTGATCTGTCTGCCGGTCAACTCCCTGGTTCTTGATTTTGCCTTTCGGGTCCATACCGCAATCGGACAGACCTGTGTTGCCGCAATGATCGGAAAACGTCGTGTTCCCCCCGATTATGTTCTCAAGGATGGTGATGTGGTCAAGGTGGTTCGCCAGGAAACCCCTGTGCGTTTTGATCAGGCTATACAGCGACTCTGCCAGACGCCGAGGGCTCGTTCAGAACTGGCCAAGGGTTTTCGTCTTCGCCGGCAGGAGGTTTCCCGGGAGATCGGAGCATCGGTTTTCAGGCAGGAGATACGACGCTACGGCATGCCTTTTGAGGTGATAGAAAAAAAGGGAATGTCGGATATCTTGACCTATTTTCATCTTGATTCACTTGATGACCTTTTCCTGCAGATAGGAGAGGGGAGGGTTCGTCTGCGGGAGTTGATTTATGAAGTGCGGAACGGATTATATGTCGGCCGGGAGACACTTCAGCTTCCCACCGGTATTTTTAACCGGGTTGAGTTGGCAACCGTTGATCCGGTTGTGGTCAAATCATCAGCCTGTTGTAAGCCGACGCCGCTTGATAAGGGGGTCATTGGTTTGCTCAGTAATCGTGGATTATCCTTGCATAAAAAGGACTGTTCCCGTTTGCAGAAGATCAAATTTCAGCGGGAGGATGCTGTTGAGGTCCGCTGGAAGCTGCGCGGAACAAGAGTAACAAAGATGCAGAAGATAATTGTCATGGCCGCTACGAGGCACCGGATATTCATGTTGCTATCCGTGGCCCCGGATGAGATGAAAATTTCCGAGATTGTCGGCCTTGGTCGCCAGACTGCCGCTCCTTCCGCCTGGGAGATTTCCTTTACCGTGGTTGACCTTTATGACCTGAAAAAAATCTGTAAACATTTTGACCGTTCCGGCCTGCCGTATGAGTTTGACTTTGAAGGTTGATTTTTGTGATCATCGTTCACCTTTCCTTTTAACCGGTCGCCATTTTTTCTGTGTCGACGTATCTCCGGCCCATTTTTTTAAATATTGTCTGAAGGTAGCTCCTGAGACTTCTCTGGCGCCGAACCGGAGCAGGTGGGCAGTGGTCATCTGGCAGTCAATTATTTGTATGTCTTTCTGGAGGCATTGCGCAATCAGTGCCGTCAGGGCAACTTTTGATGCATCACTGACTTGTGCAAACATGGATTCTCCGAAAAAAACCCGATCAAGGCAGATGCCATACAGCCCTCCCACCAGCCTTCCATCCTGTCGACACTCCACACTATGGGCATAACCGAGCTCGTGTAACCTGGTATAGGCGTTTTGCATTTCATCCGTAATCCATGTGCCAGCACCGGATCTTATGCGTGTTTCCGCGCAACTCGAGATAACACCGCAAAAGTCGGTATCCATGGTTATGGTAAATATTTTTTTTCGCAGGGTCCGGGCCAGGCGTTTTGGCAGGTGAAATTCCTTGGGAATGAGGATGAGGCGCGGCGCCGGACTCCACCAGAGCAGTGGTTCTCCTTCCGAGTACCAGGGGAAAATCCCCTGCTGGTAGGCCGCGATAAGGCGCTCAGGGGAGAGGTCGCCTCCTACGGCAAGCAGTCCATCCGGTTCGGCAAAATCAGGATCGGGAAAGAGGATTTCATTCGGGAGTTGAAAGACAGGCATGTCTTGTTATCTTTTGTCAGAAGAAAGAGTATAATGCATCAGGCAAAGATAACAGAAACAGCGGGAAGAGAAAATAAAAACGGCAGGACCGGTTGGTCCTGCCGTTTTTATTCTAACAATGAAGGAAAATCGGCTAATCGCGTTTCATCTTTCTACGGCCAATGGTTGCCAGTCCTGCCAGACCGGTGCCGAACAGCAGCATGGTGGCCGGCTCCGGAACCGGGGCGGTGCCG
>JANTGH010000146.1 GCA_024763055.1 Desulfobulbaceae bacterium | reverse complement strand
AAAGATAGGCATGTCCCTGGGCAAAGGTGGATTCATTGGCAATATCCACGGAGTCGGAACTCTTGTTCTTGCCGCCGAGTTCATCGATCAACGAAGATCCCATTTGTGATCCCTGGTAAGCCGAATAGTTGGCCATGGAAACCGTGCCTTCCACGAGAAAGGGTTCCCAATACTCCCAAATTTCACCTTCCTCATAGAAAATGGGCGGAGGCCTAGGGCAGATACAAATGCCCTCAAATCGCAGCTCGATTTCATCCCAGTGGACATCTGAAGCAACATTGAAGCTATCACCAGATTTCGCCCATGCGGAAGGTGCAACCACCAGCAAGACAATGGTGAGCAAAATGATTTTAGCGGTTCGCATCGTCTTCCTCATTGGGCACCATAATTTCTCGTACTTCCAGTTTGTCATCCTTTTGGATGACAAGGGATGGAACTGCAGCTAACTGCAACCGCTCAGCAATCTCGTCGGTCAGGTAAAACACCGACCGTTTAAGCTGGTTAATAAGTTCATATGCGTAGCCATCGGACAACAGCAGTCGAACCTGGTGATTGCTCGCATAAGGTGTTTTTGTAAACCACTTGAGCTGTGCAGGGTCACTGCCGTCAATGACCAGCATTCCGCCGGAGAACGAAACATAATCCAGAGGGTTGAAGGTAAATCCCCTGGGATAGATCACCTTGCCGTCGCCATCCAGCAGATCCCGGTCAAGGGTGTAGGTCATATCAACCAGAAAGGTTCTGTCCCTGGTTGCCCGGGGAAGGTGGTGAATATCATCCGGCTGGTATTCTTTCATCCGTTCAAGGAACGCATCATCTCTGAAGCGATTCTTCGTTATTGCCTGCTCTTTCAGTTCTGCCACCACATCTGGCTCAATGACGGGATACGTCTCCCCCACCACACCGAGATTTTTGATAGCACCGGAAGCGGGGCCGCCCACCAGGACAACAAAGAGGGCAATGAGAATAAACAAAAATTTAGAGTTCACCCTGACGCCTCAGCTTGACCATTTCCTGAATCGCCTCATGATAGGTTTTGCCACCTGCGACCATCTGCTCAATCATGGCTATTTCGCTGGCCTTGGAGGTGTAGATGAAATAGGCATAGTCGTTAACCACCAGCCGGGCCACGCCCACACCGAATGGGGTATCGAAAAAGAGCTCGGAATACCTGGGCGGATTGGATTTGACGGATTTCAGGAGCTTCATGGTAAATTCGTCATAATCGATCAGCCCTTTCTTCTGTGCCTGGTCAAAGTCCGATGACTCCAGGTAGATCTTGAAGGCCGAGTTGGAGTTGATGACGTTGCCCACTTCTCCGAAATTTTCCAGATCAAGCAAGGATTGGGTGATAACCATGAAACTGCCGTTGTATTTCCGGGCTCGGCGATAGCCTTCATTGATGACCGGGGCGATCATGGCCCCCTTGTCCAGGAACTGCCAGGCCTCATCAAAGATAACCAGCCGTTCCCGGGAACGGTCGGAGAGATAGAGATCCTGGGTCACCGCATTGATGATCAGCAGGGTGACAACCCGGTACAGATCAGGCTGGATCTTGAGGTTTTCCAGCTCCAGCACCACAAACTCATCGTTGCAGATATCAAAGGTGGACGGGCCGACAAAAAACTTACCGTGGAAGCCGTGGCTGGTGAACTCCCGGATATTAAAGGCCACTTTCCTGGCAGATTCGATCAATTGTTTATTGTCTGCCATTTCGCCCAGGTCAGAGCCCGGTGCGTCCGGGAACTGCATCAGAAATTCATAGACCGTATCGGAATCCGCCTCCTGTTCCTTTTGCTGCCATGCCCAGCGCACGGCATTACGGATCAGGTTCATTTCAGTATCGTCGCATTTTTCGGAATCTGAGTTGGAGTAAGCCATCTGGGCAAAGACAGCGGCCACACTTTTCAGCTCTTCTTCTGGCTCCCGGATATGGGTAAAGGGATTGAGACAGATATCAATATCCGGCTGAAAGTCCAGGTATCTGGCCCCCAGCATATTGGCAATCTTTTTATATGAACCACCGATGTCGATGATCCGTACCAGCGCACCGCATGAATAATAGTTGAAGGCAATAAAGTTGACCTGGAATGATTTGCCGGAACCCGAGGTGGCGCAGCAGAAGACATTCTGATTGGTTGCCCCAGAATCGAAGAAATCAAGCGAGACCAACTGCCCCTTTCTGCCGGTAAAAATCAATTTCGGTTCGCCGCCGGATCCGGCAAAGTCGCCCTGCACCGGCAGGATCGGGGTAACAGAGGGAACCGGGGCTATAAAATCCCGTTCCAGGTTTTCGATGTTCTTGCCGGTTGTATAGAGACCAAAAGGCAGAGAGGAAAGAAACAGAATTTTCAGGATCATGTTATCCTGCTGCATGACATAGCCGTTGTTTTCCCATAAGCGCCGTACCCGGGTGCAAGAATCCCTGGCCTGCTCCAGGTCATCACTCCACACCCAGAACACGGGAATGATCTTGACAAATTTCTCGCCCCGCTCCAGATCATCGGTGGCTGCCAGATATTCCTCCTGCTTGCGCCGCAGGGTCGGCGATAGGGAGCCAACCGCCTGCTGGTTAAGGATCAGGTTACACTTGGCATGGAGTTTCATCTCCAGGCCCGCCTCGAACACGATGTTGAAGGTGTAGAGAAAATCGGTCTTGATTTGGTCGGCATCGGACACCACACCCCATATGCCGCCAAAGAGTGAGTTGGTCTGCAGGGGATCTATCTCCTTAGGTACGACCTTGGGAGTGGTGCAGCAGAAATAATGATCACCGATATGCATATGATCCGATTCTTCCCGGATCACGGTATCGCTGTTGATGATCTGCTTGCGGAGTGGAATAACGGGCGAGTAAGTATCGATATTCTGTTCAGGATAATCAGGTGGATAGCTGTTAAACAGCCTGCGATTCCATTCCAGCAGCATTTCCGGGTCCATATGTTGGGGATAAAGCAAGGCCGCTTTCAGTGTTTCCTTTATCTGCCGTTTGATATCCAGCAAAGGGGCGGTCTTCGCTGCATCTCCCAATTCTTCCGGCCCCGGCATTTCCGGGCAATCACCGGGCAGTTTGACCGCGATAAACAGCCGAAAGTTCCGCACCGGAATATTGGAACAGGCCTTCAAGCCCTTCTTCCCTCTGGTCAAAAATTTCACCACCGCATCGGTATTTGACCTGACGATAGAAACATCCCTGGTTCTGTTGTCCCGGTACCGTTCAAGGATCGGCTCAATATGTGAGTCTGCATGAAAGATCAGCTGAACCACGCTGCCCTTGGGTAGACCGGCCCGGAACAATCCCTCCAACGAGGTAATGGTTTTGGGTCCGGCATAGATAACCGGCGCACATTCCCATAACATCCCGAGGCTGCAGTCCTGGTTCAGGTAAATTTCCAATTCAGGATCATAAGCCAGGTAGTTGAGGAAGGAAGAAAATGGGGATCGCCTGGTCATCTTCTCAAGATCACTGTGTTTCAAGGAATCTCCAGAGCCAAGGATCATTCGTCCCAGGAATTGGTTGAACATTTTTTTTACTCCTCGCTCAGATCAGTGAGAATCCACTTGGAATCTTCGATCTTGACATAGACGTACCGGCTCATGAACAGCTCATCACCTTCCCCCTTGTAGGGAAGCAGGAGCACCCGGAGAATTTTCGGCGGCTGCAGGAGTGGCTTTTTCTGTTCCTGCAACAAACCAGCAACCAACCGGTAACGATTATCCTGGATTTCCTGGGTTATGCCGGTTGCCGGTTCTGCCTCTTCCCCAGGAGCAGGGGCTGGCTCGGGATACCGGGCCTTTTTATAGGCGGTCGGGGTATCAATACATTCCCCGGCATCATCCCTGGCCCGACATTTGAAATTTTCATTGTAGGGATTGACGGTTTCCTGCAGAGGACCGCAAGCGGTGAGGAGAAAAAAGAAAAGGAGAGAACTATATCGTATTGATGGAGAAAAAATGTTCACTGGTCACTCCCACAGGGTTCAGGATAAACGAAAATAGAGAATACAGACTGCCTGTAATTCTATTTTCTTTTTTCCGTGGGGGTGACGTGGTATAGAAAAAGTGGACACAAACTTAAGAGCGGTTAGACTGCTCAAAGGAGGTGTTCACATGAAGAAAACGACTCGCAGAAAGTACACTGACGAATTCAAAGATGAAGCCGTCAAGTTGGTAACAGAGCAAGGATATAAAATCACTGAGGCCGCCAGAAATCTGGATATCCATGATAGCCTGCTGAGGAGATGGATCAAGGATCGGTCGCCTGAGGTCAAGAAAAAATCACATGAAACCGGCAAACTGCAGGCAGAACTTAAACGGGTAAAGCGTGAAAATGAACGTCTGCGCATGGAGCGAGAAATATTAAAAAAGGCGGCAGCCTTCTTCGCAAAAGAATCAGCATAAGATTTCAATTCATTGAATCTGTGAAGAAGGCGTTTCCTCTCAACTTGCTGTGCAAAGTTATGCAGGTCAGCCGGAGCGGTTATTATAGCTGGAAGAACCGCCAAAAATCCAAACGGGATCTGGAACGAGAATTTCTGATTTCAAAAGTAAAGGAACTTCATCGAATTTCCCGGGGAACATACGGGAAGCGTCGTATGGCTGTCGAACTTGAGGCAGCAACAGGAATACCCTGTGGATTGCACAAGGCAGGGACACTGATGAAACTGGCCGGCGTCCAGGTCAAAAGGCGCAAAAAGTTTAAAGCAACAACAAACAGCAAACACGGTCTGACGGTATCTCCGAACCTATTGGCCCGGGATTTTACAGTTCATGAGCCAGATAAGGTTTATGTCGGAGACATCACCTATATCTGGACGTCAGAGGGTTGGTTATACCTCGCGGTTGTCATTGATCTTTATTCACGGAAAGTCGTGGGTTGGGCACTTGCCAGCCGTATGACAAAGCAGCTGGTCCTAGACGCTTTGGTCATGGCTGTCTGGCGCCGAAAACCGTGCGCAGGTCTCATCTTTCATTCTGACCGTGGCAGCCAATACTGCAGCCATGATTTTCAGGATACGCTAAAACAGCACAAGATCATCTCCAGCATGAGTAGGAAGGGGGATTGCTGAGATAATGCCGTAGCTGAAAGTTTTTTCGGAACACTCAAGACCGAACTGATCCACGGGGCCGGTTATACAACTCGTGACCAAGCAAAAGGGGATATCGTGAACTACATTGAAATGTTTTACAACTGCAAACGACGGCACTCTTATCTTGAATACATGAGTCCAATGGATTGGGAGAGACTGGCAGCTCTACAAAAAGCTGCTTAATAAAATGTCCACTTTTAGTTGACCAGGTCAATGAATTTGCAGGGGCTTTTACGTACATCACTTCACAATTTTCGCAAAAATGGCAAGTTATGTAATATTCCTCTGTATTATCTGGATTTGTTACCACATATTGTCAACCAATCTTTGTTAGGCTGAGAGGAGAAGGTAAAATAAAATAATGCCTGAAAACAAGAAGGCCCGAACGTAATGATGATCAAGTCACCATCAGGGAATCGGGCACGGTCGTTGGCAGAGTAACCTTTCCCATGAGCCTGTCAATAGTTTTCAAAAAGGCTCTCCCTCAATCTCCCTGATCTCTAACTCCTTCCCTTCGGAGATAATGACGGTGATCTTCTTGGCGGCTCCCACCTCAATGACCGGGGTGGCCTGCTTTGCCAGGCTCAAATAGAAGTCATGCAGGCTGGCGGCACCCTCCGACAGGCCCCCTCCAAGGGAATATTTTGCAATCTGGGACGAGTCAACGGTGGTTGTTGTGCCAAGGGCGGAGGTTGATTGCGTGGTGGCAGCGGATTTAAGCATATCGCCCATGCCGCCGAAAAAACCGGCCACTATGGTTCTGGCAGTTGCTGCGCCCATTCTTGAAACTACCCTACCCGATAGGCCGACCTTGCTGTCCGAATCGGTGACAAAGCCCTTGACCGGAGTATCAATGATGGCCTTGCCCTCGTTGCTGAGGCAGGAAAGGGACACCAACCGTACATCGGCTCGTTCCTTGTCCAGCCTGCCGACTGCTTCGGCAATGACAAAACAACCGGACAGGTTGGCCTTGATGTCGTTGGGCAAGACTGCCGGAGTTTGAATCCTGAGCAAGAGTGGTTCCGGATTATTGGTTCCTTTCCCGGATGTAGAAGCATCGAAACCGGTCAGCAGTTGTGCCTCCATAAAGGAAGGCGGAAGATAGACTGTCCGTCCTTTTTTTTTATTTCCCGGGGTACCCATTCCCTCGGTCGCTGCAGCGGGATTAGAGATAACGCTGATCTCCCCGATTATTTGAGCTTCCGGTTGTGCATGGGGCGGTAGGTTACCTGGAGTCGATCCACCAGGTGGCAAGGGCCAGGGCTGTTTGATTTCCTGTGAAGGACCTGTTGTTTCTGCCTTGGCCGCAACCTGGTCGGCAGTGGGTATTTCAGGGAGTGGTTTTTCTTTTATGGTCTGCTTGATAAGCTTTACTTCGTCCTGGATCCTGTCAACATTCTCGACAATAGCATCATACTGCCGTCGTTGTTCCCGGAGCATGGTTTTCTGAATCAAATCGGGTTCAAGTTGTATTTCCCTGGTTTTCTTCTGGCCGAAAAAGCCAAGCGAATCATCTGTTTTGGATGATTTGTAGCCAGTGGCCACCAGAGCCAGAAAAATCGCCCCGATGCCTGCCCAGATGACAACCTTTTTCTGTTTTGGCTCCAGATTGTTGAACCTTTCCTTGAGGCTCATTGCGGTTGCTCCTTCTGATCCACCACAAATACCCTTGTTGCCTGGCCGTTGTGTAGGCGATGATCCTCAATGGCAACCGCAAGGATGGACTGGCTGACAGATGAGGAGAGAAAGAGTTTTTCATCAAGAGTAACCGGATCCTGGCCAAGAGATTTTACTGCATACTTTTTCAGGCGCAGGCCTGCTCCGTCCACATCAACGACTTGGGTCAAGGTTACTTCCAGATCAGGAGACAGGGATTCCACTTTGGCAGGTTCACTCACCCGGTAACTGGACGGGTATACGCCATCATAGGCCTCCCGGATGATCTGGAGGGCCTGTTTTTCCAACGGCAGGTTCTTGTAATGGGCAATATTTTTCTTGAATGGGTCTCCCTTTGGTGATGCCAGCCGGATGGTGACGGACGGAATATCCGTCGGGGTGACGATCAGGGTGTAAACTGTATTGTTACAGACCACAAAGAGTTCGCTCGGCTCATCTGCATAGATGTATTCCCCGCCCATATCTTCGATCTTGAACTTGATAAAGGCGTTATTGCCGGAGAAATGACCGGTTATGCCCTTTTCCTGAGAGAATATCAAATCCGTCATCGGACCGGGGCAGACGATCCGGTTGATATCCATATTGGAGAGTTCTACGGCAGTGGGGACCTCGGCCGGAATCACGGTGTCCGCCCAGCAGTTCCCGGCTATCATGACCAGCAGAGCAGCCGTTAATGGTACAAAATATTTCATCCTGTTATCCCTCCTGCTCTTTGGCAAATTTTTCCTTCAGCGACACGATATAAAACCTGCCATCCTGCAACCGATACTCGATCAGGTAAGTTTTGCTGGTGTTTTCAAGTTGGGTATTGCCTGCCAGCTGTTTGAGGTTGCCGAAAACCTCGATAAAGTTGTCGCCCAGTTTTATTTGCTCCAGGTAAAAGACGGAACTGACCTGCGATTCTTCCACCCTGCTTGCCAGGGAGTACCAGACCTTGGAAGCCTGCGGATAGGACTCCGGGGCATAATAGAACAACAGTTCCTCAAACTGTGCCCTTGCCGTTGGCGGAGAATAGGTGCCTGCCAGATTGACGATCCTCCGGGTCATATCCTTCAGGTAGGTATCCGTGGGTTTGCCCTGCACAAATTCCACAGTACCGGTCATTTCAGGTGGGATCAGGACAACTCGCTGATACTTGACCGAGCGGTACACCATGAATGAATTGAAGATCACGGCCAGAGACAGGACAACGATGACAAACTTCAGCAGCCGATTTTCTACAAAGAGGTTGCTGGTTTTCTGGACAAAAATATTCGTCTTCATTCGTGAAACTCACGCTGAAAATAGTCAGGATAATTTTTCATCTGGATAAATCCGAACATATACAGAATATGTTTCAGGAATCCACGGGACTTCACTCGTTTGGTGCGAGTATAAAAATATTGGGTGACGAGAAAAATCAGCCACATGATCTTGCCGTACAGGAGCGCCAGAGTGAGCGTAAACACAAACAGGATCAGCTCATCGGTCTCAAACCAGAGTACCTGGATCGGTTTGGACAAATACTGTGGAAACCTGTGGGAGAAGTTATTCTCGGCCATTCTCGTTTCTCATTGCCTTGTCAACAGATCACTGCACCAATGGTCTGAACAACACTGTCTGCCTTGAGCAGAAATGCACCACCAAGAACGACCCCGGCAGCAGGCAGGATCATCTGCCGGATAGCCAGGATGGCGGCAAAGACCATGCAGGCCACTCCGGCAATAAAACCTATGGGGCCAAGCAGAATCTGGTTGACACCGATATCGTACAGATCATAGGCAAAGGAGCCGGCAGCCGGTACGGTCATAGCCATTGCATTGACCGAGATGAGACAGGCGGCAAAAAGAACGGCAAATCCCGTCATAATCTTTGCCTGCCGAATTTGCTTTCCTTGTGGGGTAAAACTGGTGTTCATGGGATTCTCCT
>JANTGH010000145.1 GCA_024763055.1 Desulfobulbaceae bacterium | reverse complement strand
GTAATCAACTCGGGATCCCCTGGCCCGGCACCCAGAAAAATAATTGAATGACGCATAATTATCAGCCTGTTATAACCTTTTTTCTGATCAGAAGCGTTGAAAAATAATGCAGCTCTCTGTCTAAAGTCTCCCGGATATTCCTATAAATTCTCTGGTCATCCATGCCGCAGCGTTCTATAAGAACGGCCTTGTCAATTAAACCAAGTTCATCGAGCAGGGGGACAATTCGATTCATCTTGCGAAACACCTTCATCAGGACCACGGCATCAAAGGTGGTAAGGATCGTCCGCAAACGGTCATCATTAAAGGCGGCCGGGACAATGGAAACCACATCATCACCAATCCCGAGAGGACTGCCGACCCGGGCCGAACAGGCGGCCATGGCCGTGATGCCGGGAACAATAGTCACCCTGATTTCCGGACATTTCTCCTGCAGGGCATCCAGCAGATAAAAAGCCGTGGAATACAGGGTCGGATCTCCAAGGGTGGGGAAGGCAACATCAGCGCCCTTATCGAGATGGGTCCATACCATCTCGGCTACTTCTTGCCATGCCTGCACCACCTCGGTCGCCTGCTCCCGCCCCAGATGCACCTTTATCATGGGAAATCGCATCTCCAGCACGCTCTTCCCGGCCACCCCTACCTGGGCGGCAGCTATCTGCAGGGCACTGCTGTTGCCGTTTTTTTTTGCCTTAGGCGCTATCCAGACCCCTACCTGTTCAAGGATCCGTACCGCCTTGCAGGTCATCAATTCCGGATCACCCGGCCCGACCCCCACAAGATACAGTCTGCCCTGCTGGTTATTGGTTATCATTTTTTTCCGGTTATTATCGTTATAGGATTGAATTGTTTTTCTTTTTCCGCTGAAGTTCCCTGTCGATTGACGTGTACTGTTTTGACACTCACCTTCAGTCCATCCTTCCGCATCAATTGCGGCGCCAGCTCTGCGGTTGTTTCCAGCACGGCACTGGCCACCAGCACTCCACCCTTGACCAGGCGGGCCGCACAATGATGAATAATCTCCGCCAGTCTGCCACCACTGCCGCCGATAAAAATTCGGTCCGGGTCCGGCAAAGCTTCCAACACATCCGGCGCCTCTCCAGCAATCAAATGCGTTGAATACAGGGTATAACAAGCAATATTGCGCCGAATATTCTCCAGGCCCTCTTGCTTTTTTTCTATGGTGTAAATGGAGAGCTCAGGAACCAGCCGGGCCGCCTCAAGGGATATGGAACCAGAGCCGCCACCCACATCCCAGAACACCCCACGGGCGGGCAGACGCAAACAGTGAAGAATAACCGCCCTGATCTCATCCTTGGTAATAAGGCCGCGACTGTGAATGATTTCTCCTTCCTGCAACCCGAAAACCGGCAGATTCATCACCGGAAGGTCCTGTTCAACAAGCATCATGTTCAGGGGACCAAAACGGGTTGCAGCAATCTTGGTCAGACTGCCGCTCGTCAACTTTTCATCTCCGGTTCCCATATTTTCCGCTACCCGGACGCGAATTTTTCCCAGTCGCTTCTCATCTCCATATTTGCGCAGGGTCTGCAGCAGAATGGCGGCGATCCTGTCCGGAGAGTTCCGATGATCAGTAAAAAGCATCACCTTGGTATGCGGCAAAATGCGTCCGGCCAGGCTTCCCGGTTCGCGTCCATGCAGGGAAAGCAGGACCAGATCGTCCCAGGGCAGTTTGAAACAGGCACAGGCAAGCTGAACCGCCGATAATGCCGGATAGAAATTGACGTTCTCCGGCCCAAACCGATCAATGAGAGTCCGGCCGATACCGTAAAAAAGCGGATCCCCCGAGGCCAGAACCATCACATCACCCGTCTGCAGAGCATCGGCCACGGCAACAAGCATCTCCTGCACCGGGGCAACAGCTATCCTGCGGGGACCCTGCTCCGGCAGCAATGAAGTAAAACGTTTCGAGACGACCACGGCCGTGCAACTCTCCAGCTGCCGGACACAGACAGGAGGCAGCGCCTCGCCGCTGATGCCGTATACAAAAAGTTCAGACATGTGCCACCACTCCTTCCTCCGAGGTGACCAGAAAGACCTCAACCGGGAGCCCGGAACGCTTCATTGCGTATCTTTTAGCCTGCTCGCAAACAGAATGAATCAAATCATCTCGGCCGGCAGCCTTCAGGCGTTGATAGATTTCCCTGGCCGTATTCGCTGTGGCCAGAGCATCCGCGGCCGATCGGTCAAGACCTGACTTAAAAAGCAGCTCCGCTGCCTGCCCGACTTCCAATGCCCCATGCCGCACATGAGTCTGGGGAATGCCCAGGGCGCATTTCAGCACCTTGGCCCACATCCCGGAAAGATATATATTTTCAAATCCATGCCGCCTGGCCGCTTTGAGTGCATAGGCCAGGTAGTCGCCCATCATAACCTGCGCCTCTTCCGGAAGGCCTAAAATCCGCTGCACTGCTGCCTCCGAGGTCCGGCCGGTGGACAGAATAACCTCGGTTAATCCTGTTGCCCGGGCCACCTTCATGGAGGCTTCAATGGTATCTGTCCAGGCACTGGCCGATATCGGTCGGACAATACCGGTCGTACCGAGGATAGACAATCCGCCCTTTATACCAAGACGTGAGTTGAGCGTCTTTTCAGCGAGCAGCTCACCATCAGTCACACAGATGGTGACTGCCAGCGGGATGTTTTCTATTTTCACCTCTACCATTGCCTCGCCGACCGCAGCCCGGATCATCTCGCGCGGCACCGGATTGATCGCCGCCTCCCCCACCGGAATCGGCAAACCGGGCTTGGTGACCTTACCGACTCCGGGACCTCCAAGAATGGTTATATCCTCCCCTGACGCACCGGGATCCTGTTGCTCAACAATGGCGATAATTTCGGCGCCATTGGTCACGTCCGGATCATCGCCCGCATCCTTGATAATCGACACCGTGACCTGCCCATCCTGAAGCACGCAGGAATGCAGTGTAAAAGCATGCCGTTCACCTGTCGGAAAAGGAATCTCCACCTGATCCAGGGCGTAGCCGGTCAACAACATAAGGCTTGCCGCCTTGGCTGCGGCCGCCGCACAAGCACCGGTTGTGAAACCGGACCGTAGTTTTTTTTGTTTGCCGGTCAATGGAACAATTCCAGGTTATTTTGATAACATCTTATGCTCAGGCCAGTCGCAGCAAGGCGTTCACCGCCGCCACCGCCACCGGGGTACCGCCTTTACGCCCCAGGGCCGTTATAAAGGGGGAGGATGTAGCCGCCAGAATTTCCTTGGACTCGGCCGCGTTAACAAAACCCACCGGCACACCTATCACCAGGTCCGGAGAAAAGCGACCTGATTCCATCAGCTCCATGACCTTAAGCAGGGCAGTGGGCGCGTTGCCGATGGCGACAATACCGATATTATCCCGGGCAGCGCGCTCCATGGCCACCTCGGACCGGGTCTTTTTTTCCTTTTTTGCCCTGGCCATGGTCGCGGGGTCACTGACCCGGCAAATAACCCGGCCGCCGAACTTTTCCAGCAATCCTTCAGAGATGCCGCTTGCCGCCATATTGACATCAACCAGAACATTTTTCCCGGTCCGGATAGCTTCAACTCCGACCGCGACGGCATCCCTGCCAAAACGCATGGTATCGGCAAAGGAAAAATCACCGGTTGCATGAATACAACGCCGCACCACGGCAAACTCTTCGGGAGAAAAATCCGTCGGTCCAAGCTCAGCCTCAATAAGGCGAAAACTCTCAGCCTCAATTTCCAGCGGCCCTATTTTTTTTATCTCGGAGATATTCATATCGATTCCACGCAAGGCTCAGGCCTTCATCATGTTGATAAAATTTCGTACAGCCTCCGGGGTACGCCCCCAGTGCAGGTGCACATAACCCGCTAAAGTATTGCGGATCCGGTAGCCCTCAGCCCGTCCGTCATCAAGAACATAGGCCCGTTCTATCCAGGTGGGCATTGGGTCGATTTCCGAATAATGAAATTCATGCCCGTAACAAAACGTCCCTTGAGGGCCAAACAGTGTGTCATCCTGGAGCTCCACCTGCCGGTAGCCCAGCCTGCGTAACCGTTTTCCCATTCGTGCCTTCACAGGGAAGACACCGGCCATGGGATACTCCGTGCCCCGGAAATCGATAATCGAATCGGTCAGGTACATAAAACCGCCGCATTCTCCATATACCGGCCTGCCGGATTCGGAAAATTTATTTATCTCTTCCCGCATGGAACGGTTTGCGGCAAGCGTGGCGGCGTGCAGCTCAGGATAACCGCCCCCCAGATACAAACCGTCCAGATCAGCCGGCAGTTCCCTGTCGTGCAACGGACTGAACACCACAATTTCCGCCCCGGCCTGTTTCAACATATCCAGATTATCCCGGTAATAAAAACAAAAAGACTCATCCCGGGCAAGTCCGAGGCGAACAGTATGTATCGGGTGCGCTTTCCCAATTTCAGGTTTCGAATTAACCGGGGCGGAGTACCTGGCTTGCGCGGCAAGGACCTGCAGCCGGTCAAGATTAAGATGTTTTTCCATGAACTCGATCAAACGCTTCCGGTTAAGCTGTACCTCTGTTCCCATGTGAAGTCCCAGGTGACGTGACGGCAGGGTAATTCTCCTGTCTCTCGGCAGAGCGCCGATGATCTCCGCCCGGCAATGGAGCTGTACCGCATCGGCAATCATCTGCCGGTGGCGTTCACTGCCTACCCGGTTAAGAATAACGCCGACTACCCGGATTCCGTCAGCAAAAGTTTCAAAACCCTTAACAACCGCAGCCACACTCTCGGCAGCCGAGCGGACATCCACCACCAGCAGTACCGGAATGTCAAGAAGGCCGGCAAGATGCGCTGCCGATCCCAAGCCGCCGTCAAAAAGCCCCATTACCCCTTCAACAATGGAAATGCCGTCCTCCGGGGCATGGTCGGCAAATACATTGTGCACATACTCGGCCCCGCACATGCGCACGTCCAGGTTCCTGGAAACCCGGCCGGTCACCTGCCGGTGCAGAGAGGGATCAATAAAATCCGGCCCGCACTTAAACGGCTGCACCTTGACTTCCCGCTTACACAGGGCCGCCATAACTCCGAGTGTGACCGTAGTTTTTCCGCAACCACTACTCGTGCCTGCAATAACCACAGATGGATACTTGCCTGCCATTACCGCGTTTCCCGACCAGCTTGTGGATACAATATATCATGCACGGTTTGTATTCCCTCAAGAAGTCCCATTGTCGGCCGGGAGACCAGCTTTTCGTCAATGAGAAATATCCGATTTTCGCGCACGGCCTTGATCACATGAAATCCGGGTTCCTTTTTGATCATTTCAATGGTTACCGGATTCATGCGCCCTTTCTGGGCAAGAAAAATATCTATCTGGTTCGCCCTGGCAAGAATCCGTTCCTTGCCATAGGCGGCGATATTGGTTTTCCGTACCTGCGTGGCATCCGCCGCCACATTGATGCCGCCGGCGGACTCCAGCACAAAAATAGCCATGGAACCGGGAGCAAAGGTCTTCATCTGCTTGTGCATGGACTCAAAATACACCTGTCTCCGCTCCTGCCGGGTGAGATAATCTACCTTAAGTCTGATTTCCGCAAGCCCGGCGCCGAAGCCGGCAATCAGCTGTTTTGCGCCCTGTTCATGTCCGGATAACCTGCCAAGAATCTCCCAGTAGCGAAACAGCTCATCCACGGCTGCGGGTTGCAGCGACACCACGCTGACACCGCTCTGCTCAAGCCGTTTCGCCAGCTGGGGATAGGCGCGACTGATCATGGGCCGGATGAGTACCAGATCAGGTTTCAAGGCCAGAAGGCGTTCAGGATCATCCCGAAAACTGATCCTCGGCAAATCGGGCAACTGGTGGTCACTGCGACCGACGGCAACAATCTGTTCTCCCGCTCCCATATCGATCAGATTACGGGTATGGGCCCCATAAAGTGATATAATACGGGTAAAGGGTCGTTCCAACATCACCACTCTACCGTCGCTGTCCACAATCGGAAATGCCCATGCAGAACCGGCAGTCAGCGTCCATAATATCAACAGCAACAACAAGCGTCTCGTCACACACATTGGCATCTAAAACTCACAAACTATAAATGATGAACGGAAGACTGCGGGCTCGGCATCCTGTAACTCACATGATAACAACCGGAAAATTCATTCAATCGCACCTGCGCATCCACGCCATAGACCTCATGGATGATGTCGGCCTGCAGCACATCGTCAATTGATCCCTGACAGATGAGATGCCCTTTTTTAAGAAAAATCAAACGGTCACAGAAAAAAGCCGCCTGATTCAAATCATGCAGGGCCGCAATCACCGTTAAACCCTGCTCATCCACCCTGCGACGAATGGCGCCGAGGATGGACAGGGTGTGAAAAATATCAAGATTGGATGTGGCCTCATCAAGCAGCAATACCTGCGGGTCTTGGGCCAGAGCCCGGGCCACGGCTACCCGCTGCTTTTCTCCCCCGGACAACCGGGTCACTGATCGGTCGGCTAAGGTTTGAATGCCCATCTCCTCCATCACCCCGTCCACCAGCTGGTGATCATGGTCGTCAAGTGCGGCAAATCTACCAAGATGGGGATGACGGCCCATCTCCACCACTTCACGCACCGAAAACCCGAAACGAACCACAAAATCCTGGGGCACCAGTGCTACTTTTTTTGCCAACTCTCCCGGCCGCCATCCGGAGAGCGATCGGTTACCAAACCTGACTGTTCCCGAACGTGGAGCAAGCAAGCCGCAGAGCAGATCAAGCAGGGTGGTTTTCCCGCTGCCGTTTGCTCCCAGGACACCATAGCACTGTCCGTGCGCGAACGCTAAATCCAGGTTCCGCAGCACGGACTGCCCGCCGTAGCTAAACCCGACTCCAGCCAGTTGCCAGAGAAGATCAGAGTCCTGCGATTCCATCCTGCTGCCGTTTTTTGAAGATTACACAAAAAAATGGCCCGCCGATGAGTGCTGTCAATACACCAATTGGAACCTCTGACGGCAACACGGCCCTGGTCAGGGTATCGGCAATAACGAGTAAAATTCCGCCGCCAAAAAATGATAACAGGATAAGGCGGCGATTGTCCGGACCGACGAGATGACGCAGGAGATGGGGAACAATAAGACCGATAAAACCAATGATCCCGGAAACCGACACACAAACCGCCGTCATTAAAGAGCAGGTAAGCAGGAGAATCCAGCGCAGCCGTACCGTATTGACACCAAGGGTCGCCGCTGTCCGCTCGCCGGTGGCCATGATATTAAGTTCGCGACCGTAGAGCATACAGACAGCCAGACCAAGAAAAGCGATTGGAATCAGCACGGTAATATTTGTCCAGGAAACGCCGGAAAACGACCCCATGAGCCAGAAGATAATTATGCCCACCTGTTCGTCGGCAAGAAACTTAAGAAAGCCGATGGCAGCCGATAAAATAGCCGCCACAATCACACCCGACAAAATCAGACTGGTGGAAGACAACCGCCTGTCTCCACTTGCCAGGGCAAGCACCACAAACAGGGTTCCGATACTGCCGGCAAAGGCAAAGACAGGGATGGACAATCCGTCGGGCAGGGCCAGACCGAAGACCTGAAGCACAATCACAAGCGAGGCACCAAAGGCGGCACCGGAAGAGATACCCAGGGTATACGGGTCTGCCAAGGGATTACGAAGAATGGCCTGGAAAACAGCGCCGCAAACGGCGAGCACACCACCTACAATAGCTGCAGCCAGTATGCGGGGAAGGCGCACATCAACCACCACTGCTGCGGCAACCGGATCCGGATAGACACCGGATCCGATCAAACGATGTAAAACAACCTTTATTACTTCGCCGGCGGAGAGGCTCATATAGCCCATGGTCGCGGAAAACACCATGGCAGCGATCAATAACGCAAACAGGACAAAGCCCATGACTGGAGAATTCTCCGGCCGCCCTGTCATCTATTTCAGGACAATGCCCGCATCTTGAGCAGCATCTGCGGCATGATTGACATAGATTTCCGCAACCCTGTCATTTTCTCCCATACCATGCAGATACGGAATAACGGTTATTCCCTGCTTTTCCAGGATGGATTTCCAGGAATCCCTGTCCGGTCCGGCCATGTCATTGGTGGCATGGTCTCCGGCCACAATCATGAAGGCGCGGATTACAACTTTTTTAACGTCCGCTGCCTGTAATTGCTCCAGTACCTGGCTAAGCGCCGGGTATCCCTCCACGGTGCCCACAACTGTCAACACATCCGGGTAGGCCGAACGCATCTCATGTTCAAACTGCAGATAGGAGCCACCGGAGGGAAAATGATCATTACCGTGTCCCATGTACACCAGGGCTGCCCCTTCTTTTCTGGCCCGATCGATATCCTCTTTCATGGCCCTGACCGCAGTCTTGATGTCCTCGACATAGGGATGGGTGACGCCAAAGAAGCCAAGCATGGGCCGGCCGATTACCAGCCGGTGAAAGGGCTTGAACCTGACCTTGATGGTGTTGATGGAGGCCAGGGCACGAACATAACTGCTCAGATCGAGAAACTCCTCGGCAGGCGCGATATGGGTGGGCTGCACGACCAGGGTATCATAGCCGTCATCCTGAAAATTGGCGATGGCCGCAAGAGGGCCCTGGACATGAAGAATTTCGGGGGGGATTTCCGGATGCTCTTTACTATAGGCCGGATCTGCAGCCCGTTTCTGCCAGATTTTTCGAATAATGTTAGAGGTAAAGGCAAAACGGACAGGAGTATCCGGGTAGGCCTTGGCCATTTTTTCCTTGATATTCAACAATCCCTGCAGGG
>JANTGH010000144.1 GCA_024763055.1 Desulfobulbaceae bacterium | reverse complement strand
ACGCTTGCGCAGGCTTGGAAATACGGTGGAGAGAGGCTTGCCGGCGTACTGGCGGGAAGTTGCCACTGTAAGTTCACAATCAGGATGAGTTGAGAGAATTCTTGCCAGTTCAACACCAGTATATCCTGATGCACCGATAATTCCGACACGCAGCATAGTGTATTCCTCAAGATGAAATATGGGTCCTCGAAAAGGGATGTCCCATAGAATTCAGGTAATATAAAAAAAGATGGCGTCGTAAAAACTTCGATCTACTGCGTCGTGTGTGTCGGGATGACTCAAGACATACTACCTGTATAGTCGTGACCCATTCCGACACACTACTCCTCGGAGTCTTCGCTTACCTGTATATCTGTGTTTTATACTTAGCCATCTTTGAGTAGGCTGTGACTTTTTACGAGTTCATCAAAAAAGGGAATAACGAACCCTGTCGTTATTCCCTTTTTCATTGTGATAATGAATGAAATTGTGGTTCGTCGGTTCTCCGTGTCTAACGTTTGGAGAACTGGAAACGGGCGCGTGCACCACGCTGACCGTATTTTTTCCGTTCTTTGGCACGCGGGTCACGGGTAAGGAGACCGGCCTTTTTCAATGGCAGACGCATTTCCGGGTCCATTTCCTGCAGAGCCCTGGAAATACCGTGTACCAGTGCATCAACTTGAGCGGATTTTCCACCACCTTTTATCGTGGCTTGAATATTATATTTTTTTTCAGCTTCCGTGACGGTAAACGGGCGGGCCAGTTTGTTCTGGAAAAAAATACCGCCGAAGTACTCATCCGGATTCTGTTTGTTCACCACAACATCACCGTTGCCGGGTGTCAGCCAGACACGGGCAACCGCTGTCTTCCGTCTTCCTGTTGCGTAAAACGTATCCTGGGTCATAATAGTATTACTCCGTTAGATATCCAGATTTTCAGGCTGCTGTGCCTTATGAGGGTGTTGGCTGCCGGCATATATTTTTAATTTTTTCAACTGAGCCCGGCCAAGTTTATTTTTTGGAAGCATACCCTTTACAGCCTTGCGAATCAGTTCTTCGGGTGCTTTTTCTTTAATCTCTTTTGCCGTCTGAGATTTGATTCCACCCATATAGCCGCTATGGCGATAGTATGTTTTATTGTCCCATTTATTGCCGGTCAAATGAATTTTATCAGCATTGACGACAATGATAAAATCACCATTATCTTGAAAATTACAAAATGTAGGCTTATGCTTTCCACGCAGGTATCGTGCGACCTCGGTGGCGATACGTCCAAGGACCTTGCCGTCCGCGTCAACAACATACCATTTCCGGTCTATTTCACTGACCGGAGTATAATAGGTTTTCATTTTCAAGCCTCAAAGCGGTTGAAATAAAAAATAAAAAGAAAAAGGTCCGAACGAGGTTCGAACCTTGAATTCTCAGTGGAGCGGGAAACGAGATTCGAACTCGCGACTTCAACCTTGGCAAGGTTGCACTCTACCACTGAGTTATTCCCGCATAGAACGTTAACCACAAACAGCAGAAGACTATAATAAGATTTTCAAGACACTGTCAATAAAAAATTATCTGGTATCCGGAAAAAGGTCAACCCCTCGAATTCCCCATTACGACATGCAGGAGGGGTAATGAGTTATAGAGAGGAAATGAATGGCGTGTGTTTGTGGAGTTGAAGGAAAAAGAAGTCTTTTTAATGGAAATGTTGCGAATTATACGGAAGAGGAATAAGATTATAATAGAAATGTAAAGTCTACGGATCAGCAGGTGTAATGAATGTTTTGCAGGCTTTTCCTGCCAGGGGAAGCGATTTCGAAGTGTTCGTTATTATGCAGGGTTCCGGGGTTGTTGATCTTGTATGCAGTAAAGTATGAAAATCGGCCGGGATGCTAATTTTATGGTTGATTTGTGAATAAATTGGCGTGGAGTACCTATGATGGAAAGGGTGGATCGAAAAATAACGATTGAACGTAAAACAGCGGAAACGGACATCTTCATTGAATTGAATGTGGATGGCCGGGGGCAAGCTGAGGTTTCCACCGGTGTCGGCTTCCTCGATCACATGCTTACCCTGTTTGCAGTGCATGGGTTTTTCGATTTACGTATTCGGGCCCGCGGTGATGTGGAAGTTGATGATCACCATACCGTGGAAGATGTGGGAATCTGCCTTGGGCAGGCCCTGGCTAAGGCCCTGGGCGATCGATCCGGTATCTGTAGATATGGACACGCCTATGTCCCCATGGATGAGACCTTGGTTCGTGTTTGTGTTGATATTTCCAACCGGCCTTTTCTTCATTACAGGGCAAGTACACCGGACCAGAAGGTAGGACGATTTGATACAGCGCTTGCCAAAGAGTTCATGCGGGCACTGGCTCTGCATGGCGGGTTGACCCTGCATATTGATCTTCTGCATGGTGAGAATTCTCACCATATCATTGAAGCTGTTTTTAAAGCGTTGGCCAGAACTCTTGCTCTTGCGACTGCAATTCGTGCTGATTTACAGGGGCAACTTTCATCAAAGGGACTGCTGTGAGCAAGTTGTTTTGAAGAGGCTGCCCTGAGAAAATGCTGATGTAATAATAAGGTATCCATAAGATGGTTTTGAAATCTGTTGAGTTAGTATTGCCTGTTCTTAATATCTGACTCTTGCAGGCTCATAAAAAGAAGAGAGAAATAATATGATCGGATTACGGAAGATGTTGGCACTGGTAGTTATTGGTGTATTTTTTATGTCTGGTGGTTGCAGTAAGAAGCATAAACAACCCGCAGTTCAGGAGCCGCAGATGTCGCTTTCCTGTATCGGGGTATTGCCGGTTGTCTCCGGTGTCGATGAAGCTTCCGGTGTTTCTTTTGGTGATGCAAAGGGCTTGCAGGATGGCGTCCAACAGCTTGATAATATGCTGCATAAGCAGTTTATGGGCAGGGACGATGTGCGCTTTATTACACCTGCACAGATGAATGGGCTGAAAAATGCAGGCACGGAAAACGCACTTGCCCGGGCAAGGCAGGCAGCGAGTTTCCTCAGCTGTAACGGTATTCTTGAAACCAAGCTCCTGCGTTACAAAAAAAGGGTCGGAGGAGCTTATACCGCCAAGGAACCGGCATCGGTTTCTTTCATCTATCGGCTGCTGGAAGTAAACAGCGGTACTGTGCTCTGTCGGGGTCGATTTGACGAGGCTCAGCAGTCGGTTATGGAAAATCTGTATAATTTCAAAAATGCCAGAAAGCGCGGGTTCACCTGGGTCACTGCTGAAGAGTTGTTGCGGGAAGGCCTGGAGAGCAGACTGGATGAATGTTCGTACCTGCGGTCTGCAAAGTAGCTTTCTTTTTGTATAGAGCACTATAACATATTGTCTCAAAAAAAGTCTCTTATTTCGCCCGGTTTCAGACGAAAAATCGGTCAGGCCATGGGGGACTATCTGATGTTGACCCATGGGGACCGGGTTTTGTGCGCCGTTTCCGGCGGTATTGACTCGTTGACCCTTGTTCGGGTTTTACAGCTCTGGCAGGAAAAAGTACCTCTGTCTTATACTGTCCACGGCATTCATATCGATATGCAGCCGCAAGCAGACCGGCCTGGTGTTGTAGCCCGTAAAGTCGCCTCCATTCTTGAGGAACTCTCGATTCCCTGTCATATCCTTGCTGCTGCCTGGCGCTCTGCTGGAGATATACTTGAGAATGACCAAACAAAAAATATTTGTTTCAGGTGTGCCCGTAGCCGTCGCACCCAGCTTTTTTCCTACGCAGACCAATATCATTACAATAAGCTGGCCATGGGCCATCACCGTGATGATATTATCGAGACTTTTTTTCTCAACATGTTCTATGCAGGTAATCTCAGCACCATGGTCCCTAAGCAGGAACTGTTTTCCGGTCGACTTGCTCTTATCCGTCCCCTTGCCTACCTTGATAAACAGGAAGTGGCACAGCTTGGTTATCAGCTGTCTTTACAGGAAGTCCGCACTGTCTGTCCGTTGTTTGAAAAAACCAGCCGTCGGCAGGTATCGGATGTCCTGGGTGCAATAGAACGTCGAGTCCCTGAAGTGCGGAAGAACATTTTCGCGGCCCTGGGCAATGTCCGTCCCGACTATCTTCTTAATCCCAAGTACAGGAGCGCCCATGAAAACAGGTCTTGACTGTCTTGTCTGTTTTATGCGTCAGGCCCTGTCCGCGGCTCGCCTCAGTATTGATGATCCGGGACTGCATCGGCAGGTCATTAATGAAGCCGGGAAAATGCTGGCCCATGTTGAGCTGGACAAGAGTCCGCCGGAAAATGCTGTTTTTCTCTACAGACTGATTGCTGAAATAACTGGAAAGAGAGATCCTTTTGTCGATTTGAAAAAACAGAGCAACGCGTTTGCGCTTTCCATTCGGGATCGGATCAGCGAGCAGATTGCCGGTGCCGGGGATTCCTTACGGGCGGCTATCCATTTTGCCGCCTGCGCAAATATTATTGATTATGGCGCCCAGCACAGCTTTGATGCGGGTCAGGCCATGGCTGAGTGCGTAAGTCAGTCTTTTGTTGTTGATGATTATTCTTCTCTTGTGGATAGGCTGCAGAACCAGAGAAAGCCAAAGATATTGTATCTTGCCGATAACTGCGGAGAAATTGTTTTTGACGGTCTGGTGATCCGCGAACTGCAGAACATCGGCTGCGAGGTAACCCTTGCCGTTCGTGGGGCGGCAATCATCAACGATGCCGTCATGGATGATGCCATTACCTGCGGTTTGACATCCATCTGCCGGGTCATTGATAACGGCACCAGTTGCCCGGGCACGCCTTTGGCCTGCTGCAGCAATGAGTTTCGCATAATTTTTGCCGCGGCCGATATTATTGTCAGCAAGGGCATGGGAAATTTTGAGACCCTTTCTGAAATTGATGCCCCCTTATTTTTTCTTTTTACGGTAAAGTGCAGCCGGGTCGCCTCTCATTTACGGAAAGTGATCAATCTAAAAGATCAGGAAATTAATGGTACAGGCGAGATGGTATTTATATGTAGACAGAGGATGGAAGACAGGGAACAAAAGACAGATCAGCCTGTTGCCGGCGGTAAATGATTATGGTTAATTTAAATATCGGCCGTTTGATTGTATAACGGCTGGACAGTGTCATCGTTGTGTTGCCGACATATGAGTACACAGAAACTATGAAACAGCAAACCGTTACAGAAATTTTCAAAAATCCGCCCCTTGATAAAAAAATCACCGTCTGCGGATGGGTGCGGACTCGCAGGAATTCAGGCAGTCTTACCTTTATCGAGCTCAGTGACGGCTCCTGTCTATCCAGTCTACAGGTGGTTGCCGAATCCGACCTGGCCAATTTTGAGACAGAGGTGAAAAAACTTACAACCGGTTGCGCCATAAAAGTATCCGGCCTGCTGGTTTCCTCACCGGCCAAAGGGCAGGATATTGAGCTGCGGGCTTTGTCCATTGAAGTGCTTGGCTG
Organism: Desulfobulbaceae bacterium; assembly: GCA_024763055.1. Classification (GTDB taxonomy): domain Bacteria; phylum Desulfobacterota; class Desulfobulbia; order Desulfobulbales; family Desulfobulbaceae; genus DRLX01. The sequence goes on along the minus strand of JANTGH010000144.1, from coordinate 3,443 downwards.
GGCTGATCCTGCCGATTATCCGCTGCAGAAAAAACGACACAGCTTCGAATTTTTGCGTTCAATTGCCCATCTGCGGCCCCGGACCAACGCCCTCGGTGCAGTGGCCAGAATACGCAGCGTTCTCAGCTTCGGTATTCATGAGTTTTTTGTCCGGCGTAATTTTTATCAGGTGCATACTCCGGTGATTACTACCTTGGATTGTGAAGGTGCGGGCGAGATGTTTACCGTGACCAGTCTGAAGCCGGAACGCCTGCAGTCCGGTAATTCCTTTGCAGAAGATTTTTTCGGCCGTCGGGCCGGACTTACGGTCAGCGGTCAGCTTCAGGCTGAGGTCTATGCCCTGGCCCTGGGCCGGGTTTATACCTTCGGCCCTACTTTTCGAGCTGAAAATTCCAATACCAGCCGCCATCTCGCCGAGTTTTGGATGCTGGAGCCGGAAATGGCCTTCTGTGATCTCGGTTGCAACATGGAAGTGGCTGAGTCCCTGATCCGAAACCTTGTTGCCCGTGTTCTTGAGACCTGTGCGGATGATTTGGCCCTGTTTGACCGTTTTGTGTCCAAGGGGCTGGTTAAAAAACTTGAAACCGTGCGGGATGTTGACTTTGCGCACATGGACTATGCATCGGCCATTGAGATCCTGACGGATTCAAGACGGCAGTTTGAATATCCTGTTTTCTGGGGTATGGACATGCAGGCCGAACATGAGCGTTTTCTCTGCGAGGAGGTGGCCGGATGTCCGGTTATCGTGACCAATTATCCCAAAGAAATCAAGCCGTTTTACATGCGGTTGGATGAAGAGGGAAAAACCGTTGCCGCAATGGATATCCTGGTGCCCGGGATCGGTGAACTGGTGGGTGGCTCCCAGCGTGAGGAGCGCTATGATGAGTTGCTTGCCCGCATGATAGAAGCCGGGCTTGATGTGGATGAATATGCCTGGTATCTCGACCTGCGCAAATACGGCTCAGTGGTTCACTCCGGGTTTGGACTCGGTTTTGAGCGGCTGGTCCAGCTTGTCACCGGGATGGCCAATATTCGGGATGTGATTCCATTTCCACGTACCCCCGGTTCAGCATCCTGCTGAACAAACCTGAGATCCATATCTGAAACACAAACTTCAACATGGAGGTTATACATCGCTGTTGTCGGAAATAAAGCCGGACTGAAGACCAGGCAACTGAAGGCTCTTGAACGTCTCAGCCGGAAAACGGTTTCCCCGGATAAAATTATCAGCCGGGAGCAGGCGCGAGGCCTTGCCACATTGTCAACGGAACTCAATCGTCAGTTGGCGCTTCTGATTCATCGTTCCGGCAAGACAGAGGTTGTTATTGTCGGGGATTTCAACCGGATCGTTATCCCCGTGTTGACTAATATCCGTACTGCCGGTGGTCGTCTGCGCGGCCTGCGCTGCGTGCATACCACCCTTACCGGTTCCGGGGTGAGCGAAGAGGATATCATGGATATGGTCTGTCTGCGGCTTGATCTGATTTCCGTTCTGACTATCCAGGACGATTTGCCCGATAAACTCCATACTGTTCATCTCCTTCCCTCAAAAAAAGAGGGCCGGGGCTGGCTCGAGCTTCCATCCGTCCATCCAGCCGCCAGGCAGCAATCCTGTATCGAGTTGATTGAGGCCGTTGAAACAGAGTTTGTCCGCCTGCGGCCAACGATTGATGTGGATAAGGGCAGGGATCGGGCCCTGCTTGTTTCGGTGACTACCGGCAGTCGGGCCATGGCCGAAGAGTCCCTGTCCGAGCTGGCGGAACTGGCCCATTCTGCAGGGGTCCTGGTTTTGGATACGGTTATCCAGCGACGCAGGAAAATCCATCCTCGTTTTATCCTCGGCCGTGGCAAGTTGATGGAAATCATGCTGACGAGCCTGCGTCTTGATGCCAACCTGCTGCTCTTTGACCAGGAACTCAGTCCCTCCCAGGTCCGTTCGGTCACTGACCATACCGATCTTCGGGTTATAGATCGTACCCAGTTGATCCTCGATATCTTTGCCGGACGGGCAAAAAGTCGGGAAGGAAAACTGCAGATAGAGATGGCGCAGTTGAAATACATGCTGCCCAAGCTGTCCACCCGTGATGACGCCCTCTCACGGTTGACCGGTGGCATCGGAGCAAGGGGGCCGGGAGAGACCCGACTTGAAATTGATCGCAGGCGGATTAATGATCGGATTGCCCGTCTCGCTAAAGAATTAAAAGCCGTGGGCAGACAGCGTTATCATCGCCGGCACCAGCGGCGTAGACGGGACGTGCCGGTGATTTCACTTGTCGGCTACACCAATGCCGGCAAATCCACCCTGCTTAATACCCTGACCGCCAGTGATATTCAGGCTGAAGATCTTCTTTTTGCCACCCTGGATCCGACCAGCCGCAGGCTGCGTTTTCCCAGAGACAGGGAGGTGATTATTACCGATACTGTAGGATTCATTCGTAATCTGCCGGTCGAGCTTCTCAAGGCCTTTGCTTCAACACTTGAAGAACTCCAGGAGGCGGACCTCCTTTTGCATGTAATTGATATATCCTGCCCATCCTGGCGGGAAAAAAAGGCGGTTGTGGAAGATTTGCTGCGACGGCTTCATCTTGAACGGATTACCTGTCTCAGGGTGTATAATAAAATAGATCGTGTTCAGGAGGGACACGGCAATCTACCGGTGGACGATGAGGGCGTGTTAATAAGCGCCACCGATTCGAAAACTTTACCGCCTCTGCTTGAACGGGCTGAGTTGCTGCTGCGACGTTCCGCGCTGCTCTAATTTCAGCGTTGCAGATAAAAACCAAGGGCTTTTTCAAAGGGGTCGTTTTTCGGAAATTGACAGCCGATGTAATTCTCCTCGACTGAGCGGATGATCGCCTCTTTACGCAATTTAGTCTGGTTCCTGTCGTTGAGGTGAAATTCCAGCATCACTGTCAGACCTTTTTCCATGTGGTGCCGGCCGGAGACTGTGAATCCTATCCCGCTGCGGGAGATGTTGTGAATCTGTGCGACTCCGCCACCGGCTTTTTTGGGGGTGGTAATGGAGTAGGTGCCCGGTAGATTGGTAGGCTTGCGGTAGTGGTGACGGAAGTCGAGACGCAGGGTAAATATCTCTCCGCATCGACAGCGTACCTTAATGGCATGTTTTTTATAGCGGTACGGTGCGGCGGAGATGTTTTTGGCCGTGTTGCAGGCGGGGCAGATAACTGTGGCAGTGTTGTTGCTGCGAACAAATGTCTTGACTTCAGCCATGGTAATCAGTCGTAAATGATGCAGGTATACCGTTCAAGAATGCTTTCCGTTTCCGCATCCAGATCAGCCGCGACTTCATGGATCTGATATTCATGGCCACAGCCCCTGCAGCGAAGTTTTATTTGACGACATCTGCGGGCTACTTCCAGCTTTTTCCCACATTTCCTACATTGCATGGGATTAGCCGATGAGTTGGGCACGGGTGAAGATGG
>JANTGH010000143.1 GCA_024763055.1 Desulfobulbaceae bacterium | reverse complement strand
TCAACGTAAACTCCATATTTTGGAAATTAATGCCACGAGAGGAACAAGTTATGAAACAAAAGACAGGGAAGAAAAGAGAACTGTTGCTTTGCTGGACCATCGTAGTCAGCATACTGTCTGCATTTATCCATGTAACGAATACAGGAGCCGCCGTGCGTTATGTAACGTCCGGAGGGAGGGGCAACTGTTCTTCATGGACAAAAACCTGCTCCCTGCACATCGCACTTACTGGGGCAAGTTCCGGTGATGAAGTCTGGGTAAAAGCAGGTGTACATTATCCTGTCACATCCGGATTGTCGGATCCGCGAACAGCGACCTTCCTGCTCAAATACCGAGTTGCTGTTTATGGCGGCTTTAACGGCACGGAAACAAACCGCAACCAGCGAAATTGGAAAATAAACACCACTGTTCTCAGCGGCGACATTGATCAAAACGACGACAATGGGGACGGCAACAATATCGCCGAAACCGTGGAAGATATCAAAGGGAATAATGCCTATCATGTGGTGACCGGAGTAAATCAGGCCACGTTGGACGGCTTCATCATCACCGCCGGTCAGGCGGATGGGAGTGCTGATCAAATAGGTAGTGGCATGTACAACAGTGGAGATCCTCATTCAGATCCAGACCACTATATCCATCCAATAGTGGCCCACTGTACATTTATCGGCAACTGGGCCTCAGGCTCAGGTGGCGGCATGTACAATTTCCACAGCAGTGCATCCGTGACCGACTCGATTTTCAGCCACAACGAAGCCGGTAATTCGGGCGGCGGCATGTACAACTATGTCGCCAGTCTAAGCGTGACCGGCTGTACATTCCTCTTCAATAACACCCAAAATGGTACCGGCGCTGGAATGGAGAATTACTATGGTGGCTCGACTGTAACGAACTGTATCTTCCAATACAATAGCGCAGAAGGCGGCTCAGGTGGAGGAGTGTTCAACTATGACAGCGGTTCCCGGCTGACAGGCTGCACATTCAGTGACAACACGGCCGGTCACGGTGGAGGCATGTTTAACATGAGTAATGTTGAAGACCCTGCTATCAGCAAGTGCACTTTCAGCAGCAACAGGGCCAACTTTGGCGGCGGCATGGAAAACTACCGCAGCAAGCCGACAGTGGTTAACAGTATTTTCAAAAAAAACAAGGCGGACGACTCAGGCGGTGGGATGTATAATACTGAAAACAGTCAACCAACAATTATCAACTGCACATTTGCCGATAACATCACCCCAAATACCGCAGGCGGGAATGGAATGTATAACGCAAACTCCAGCAACTCCATACTCCGAAACATCATTATGTGGGATACAAACAGCGGGACCACCCAAATCTATAATGACGGCAGCAATCCCATAATATCCTACAGTGACATTCAGGGATGCATCGTCGGCGGCAGTTGGAACAGTGCCTGTGGAATCAGTAACGGAAATAACATTGCATCTGCGCCTGAATTTGTAAACGAGGCAAGCGGAAATCTGCACCTGAAAGCAAACTCACCGGCCATTGATGCCGGGATATGTGGAGTTTACACAGCACCACCCGACTCTCATTATATACCACTGGCCCCCTTGGATGATATAGACGGCGACAAGCGGCCCAGCAATGACGGCGAGCTGTTCGGCTGCGACATCGGCGCCGATGAATACAAACCCTTTTCCTGGCCCATGTTCCTGCCCGCGATTGTCCGCCCACATCTCAATCCTTAAACCATCCCGAGACATCCGAAACCGTAAGAAAATATTCCAGGGACACGCAATATTCAACAAGCAGATCCTGCAAAAACAGTACGCAAAAATCAAAAACAGGAGAATCAGAATGCTCACAATAGAGTCATTTTTTCAACTGATAATCTTGCCGCTCCATAAATGCTTAAGAAAATCAAGGGCAGGGTACACTGTAACAGGATCAATGCTCAGTTGTCGTGCTCCCATGAACACACCAAAACAATTGATTCTGTTTGCACCGAACTCATCTGTCAATCTATGCATTCCCCGGTTGAATCTTTTATCCCACCGGCTTCCATATTTGAATTCAATAGCGACAAAGCCCCTGGAGGTTTCCAGTAAAACATCGACTTCCACACCTCCCTGACTCCGCCAGAAATATAAGGGGTAATCCAGTTCCGTATAATGAAGATATGCCCGTATTTCGTTGAGAAGAAAACACTCCAACAGGGGGCCTGATTCCTCGGGCGCAGCCGGGTACGGTAACCTGCCGGTTAATGCCCGCACCACGCCTGAATCGAAGAAGTAAAATTTTGAATGGCTGACCTGCCTGGTGGTTCGTTTCAGCTTCCAGGGTTCCAGCCAAAATCCGATCAGGGTATCCACCAGGATATCAAAATATCCCTGTACAGTTTGCCGGGCAACCCCGGCGTCCCTGGCGATGGCGGTGGTATTGGTGAGTTGACCATTTTGCCGGGCGGCCACCTCAAGAAAACGCGCAAAACTGCCGAAATTCCTGGTTAAGGCCTCTTCCCTGATTTCTTCTTTCAGATATGTTTCCGTATAGGCCTGGAGGTATTTTTTCGGATTCTTCGACACATAGGAAACAGGAAGCATTCCATGCGATATCTGTTTTTCAAGATCAAGCTCAAATCCAACTTCCTGAGATACCAACGGAAACATATTATACGTCAATGCCCTGCCGGCTAACAGATTGACACCGGACTCTCTCAGTTTTCGCCCGCTGGATCCGGATAAAATAAATCTGAGCTTTTTTTCTTCTATTATCCTGTGAACCTCGTTGAGCAGAGCAGGAACTTTCTGGATTTCATCCACAACCACCCACGATCCGGCGGGCAAATGAACTGTTTCCCTGTAGAGTAAAGAAGGATCACGACTAAGTCGGATCAACTCGGTGGTATTCAGGAGATCATACATTACAGTATCATCTCTGTAATTTTCCTTGATCCAGGTTGACTTCCCAGTCCCTCTGGGGCCGAGTAAAAAGGCTGATGTTTGAATTTTATTTAATTTTCGTGCAAACATAATCGGCACTATTGCAGAAAAAATGCCGACGTGTCAAGCATTTTTCCCAATCACAAAAATATCGTACTGACCGCAAGATTCCGACTCGAACACTGCTTTATGGCCCAAGAAGGAAAACCCGTAACTAAAAAAATCATTTTTTTTGAACCTCTTCTCCTGTACACGGCACCCATGGACAAGAGCGCAACCTCTGTTGTCTCAAAACAGTAACCGAACTTTTTCTTCGGGGGAAAAACCATGGACAGCCGGAACAGTTGGCACAGGTTATTAAAAATTACCTTTATCACGATCATCATTGGTCTGCTTTTCTCCTGCTTCTGCCTGGTGGCCAACATACGGATGCAGACGGGGCAACAGGCAACACATATCGCCTCCGTTGAAACCGATTAGACGGAGGCAAAAGAAGCGCCGGCATTGCACACAACAAGGGATACCATCGCTCACCAGTGTAAAAAATTATTGACCTGAAATCAGTGATGCTATCCTCTGACTTCACCGGAGCTGAAATTGAATGGTCATCAGAAAAAAATATACGTTCAAACAAACAGGAGGTTCAAAAATGAAAAAGAATTATTTTTTACTCACCGGTTGTATTCTGCTTTCACTTTTCCTGTTGGGAACCACCTCTTGCTTTGGTCAAAATGGCGTTTACCAGGGAAAAAGAATCCCTGGCAGCATACCAAAGCATCTTCCCAGGATCGTCAAACGTCCCGACCTGGTCATCACCCGCATTTACAGCAAGAAGCACATGGGAAGCCTGGGTGTCTGGGCCGATATAAAAAATGTCGGCGGACCGATTCCGGAAAAAGAATTCAAACAGGCGGATTTGCGTTTTTACCTTTCCTATCTGAAGGGCAACAACAATCCCACTACCGGCCCCATAGCACGCCGGGGAAATAATGGATATACACTCAGCTATCTGGATCGGACAGGGAAGTTAATGAATCCGGGCGGCATGATTTCGGCGGAAGCTCCGGGAACTCTTACCTGCCATGGAACCGTCCAGGTCAAGGTGGAGGTAGATCTTCCTGTCTCCAACGGCGGCAGGATAAAAGAGAGCAATGAACACAACAATACAAAAACCGCCATCCTGCACTATCCGTAAGCATGGCAGCCTATCCGGCCGCATGATGTCCTGACGACGCCGTCCATGTCCACAACCATGGGCGGCGTTTCGGCCTGGGAATATCCCAAACAATTCTCTTGCATCCTCAGGTCTGTTGACGGTAGACTAAAATATTCAAGAAAAAACTTTTTCAAGGAAAGACGTTAACCATCCAACACCCTGCAACGACCCACATGCGTCCTTTTTCCACAAAACCAGGCCATCGTTATCCGGTTGGCGCCACCGCTTCAAGCGACGGCACAAACTTCTGTGTCTTTTCCCGACACACCCGCCGGCTGTATCTCCAGCTCTATGAACAACCAGGTGACCTTGTTCCGTTTCAAATCATTGAACTTGATCCGGAAATCAATCGTACATTTTTCTTCTGGCATGTCTTTGTAGAGGGCCTGACCGGCATGGAGAAAATAACCTATACCTGGAGGGCTGAGGGGCCCAACAATCCTGCAATCGGCTATCGCTTTGATCCCGACATCGAGCTCCTTGACCCCTGGGCAAGGGCGACCACCGATGTCCTCTGGAAGCGACCCTATAACCGGGAGGCCAAATCGAAACAAACAGGGCCGTCGATGCGGGCCCTGGCCCTTCCGGAAAACAATTATGACTGGCAGGGAGACAAACCTCTGCGCAGGCCCTGTTCAGAAGAAATTATTTATGAGCTGCATGTGGGAGGTTTCACCCGCCATCCCAGTGGTGGGGTTCCCCATCCCGGTACTTTTTCAGGTATTATTGAAAAAATACCCTACCTGCGCAAGCTCGGGATAAACGCGGTTGAGCTGCTGCCGGTCATGGCCTTTGACGAACAGGATGTACCGGACAGGGTCCGGGACCTGGGCCTGAAAAACTACTGGGGCTATGCCACCCATTCCTTTTTCAGTCCCCATCCCGGCTATTGTGTGCGTCCGCTGTCAGGGAACCAGCGCGATGAGTTCCGGGACATGGTCAAGGCCCTGCACAAGGCAGGCATCAGCGTTATTCTGGATGTGGTCTACAACCATACCGCCGAAGGCGGGACCGACGGTCCGGTCATCAACTTCAAAGGACTTATGAACCGGGCTTTTTATCATCTTGAAGAAGATGATCTCAGCAAATACAAAAATTTCAGCGGCTGCGGCAATACAGTGAACTGCAACCATCCCCTGGTGGTTCGCTTCATTCTCGAGTCTCTGGAATACTGGGTGCGTGAATTTCATGTGGACGGTTTTCGCTTTGACCTGGCCTCCATCCTTGCCCGGGGTGAGGACGGCGCCCCCATGTATCATGCGCCGGTGGTTTGGAATATTGAATTCTCCGACATCCTGGCCCACACTCGCCTCATTGCCGAGGCCTGGGATGCCGGCGGTTTGTACCAGGTAGGCGGTTTTCCCGGCTACCGCTGGGCGGAATGGAACGGCCGGTACCGTGATCTGGTCCGTCAGTTTGTCCGAGGTGACAAGGGTCTTATTGCCGAGTTCGCCACCCGGCTGACCGGTTCCAGTGACCTGTATCAAAGCTCCGGCCGTCTGCCGACCAATTCCATCAACTTTATTACCTGTCATGACGGATTTACCCTGTATGACCTGGTCTGTTATGAAAAAAAACACAACCTGGCCAACGGCGAAGGCAACCGGGACGGGGAAAACCGAAATTTCAGCTGCAACTGTGGGGTGGAGGGAGAGACGGATGCCCCGGAAATCCGGGCACTGAGGCTGCGGCTGGCAAAAAATTTCATAGCCATACTCCTGCTCAGCCAGGGCGTACCCATGCTCCTTGCCGGAGATGAAGTGCTGCGCAGCCAGAAGGGCAATAACAACTGCTACTGCCAGGACAATTCCTTAAGCTGGTTCGACTGGAGCCTGCCGGAAAAAAATCAGGAGATGTTCCGGTTTACCAGGGAAATGATCCGATTGCGCAAACGTCATCCGGCATTGACACGAAGCCATTATCTTACGGGGAAAGTGACACCGCTGTCAGGCATGCCGGACATCTGCTGGCATGGGAAAAAACTCCATAAGCCGCAATGGAATGGCCCCGAGAGCCAGGTTCTTGCCTGTACGCTCAGCCGGGTGAAACCCGACGAAGAAGACCTGCACCTGATCTTTAATATGTCAAAAGAGACCTTGCGGCTGTATCTGCCAAAACTCAAGACTCGTCACTGGTATCTAAGTGTTGACACCGCCCGCAAGGACCCTGCAGACATCATTGAACCGAAAGGACAGCAGCCTGTAAATAAAAAAAGCCTCCTGGTCAGCCCCCGCAGCGTGGTTGTTCTTGAGAGCAGATGACAATTTTGACACCTCATTACCAAGAGACCGGGCTGCTCAGCCCTGTTTATCTTGAGCGGTTCTGTTGGTTTCCTTGACCAGTTCGGTCAATTTCCGGCCGTATTCCCGGCGCAGTTTATCAAGATAGTCTCCATCCACCGGACCTTTCCAGGTGCGCACCGAATAAAAACGCTTGGGCAGGACAATATCTTCCGGTGAAAAGCCACAGGCAAAACGAAGCTGCCAGCGATGGGCGCGGATACGCTCACCTGCCCCAGACAGATTATCCGCTATCTGCTTCATCCCCAGGACCTGTGAACATCGGGCCAGCACTTCCTCACTATACACTGAGCGGGCAAAAAGACAGCAGACCATGGAGGTAAGCAGGCTCCGGCCCGGTTCATCGTTCAGCAGAAAAGAAACGGCCTTGCTGATATCCTTTTCATCATGTTTCTGATCATAGGAATAGGCGCCCGTGTCCAAGTGTGAATGCCGAAATCCCAGCGACTGCGCTGTAAAATAGAGTGCACCGGTGGCATACCCCGCCATTTCCTGACCAAGAACGCAGGCAAATTCCCTGCCCCCATAGACTTCAGCCGCCTTCAGGGTTCCCTGGCCGAGCAACCGATAAAAGTCATTGGCCCCGGTCCCCAACAACAAAGCCGCGCGGCAGTACCCCGCCCCGTCACCAAAGGCCAGTTTTATTTCGGTTTCTTTTTCAGAAATAATTCCACGGGCCAGGGCCTCAGTGGCCCAGGCCAGAGCAACGCCGCCGGAAATGGAATCTATGGAAACCTTTTCCATGACATCCATAATTTTGAGCACATCAAAGGGGTTTGCCATGCCCAGCATGGAGCCGCAGGAAAAAAGCGGTTCATAATCATAGGCCACCTGCTTATAGGTGTAGCGATTATCCTCATGAAATTTTTCCCGCACATAGCCGATATGAATACAGCCCACCGGACAGCCGGAACAGGCGCCGTTGCGCAACAGGGCGTCATCGGCAAAACGCTGCCCGTTGATCCCGGCAATAGCCCCGGCATCACTGGTCTGCTGCAAATTGCGCCAGGGCAGGGATTTAATGTCATTTAAGGACTGCAGATTTGCCGGCGTGCCAAGGTTGTGATATTTTCGCATCATCTCGGTGCCCGTCACCTGCTCATACACTTCAGCAAAGAGTTTTTTATACCCACTGCCTTCGGGCAGATCAAAACTGCCGTCACCCTGGATAATGATTCCCTTGAGATTTTTATTACCCAGTACCGTGCCACCCCCAAGACGGCCGAAATGGCGATAGCTGTCAACATTAACGCAGGCCATGGCCGATCCGATCTCACCGGAGGGTCCGATCCGAAGGATGGAACGATGCCCGGATCCGCCCCTGCTCATCCGTCGCAATAGTTTGCCCGAAACATCAGCATCCATTCCCGCCATAAAGGGAACCTCATTGATCGCGATATTGCGTGATCCGATCTCAAGACTTGACAGCCGCTTTGCCCGACCGATAATTACCAGTCCATCCAAATCGGCAAACCGAAGCGCCAGGGCAGAGCGACCACCAGCATGGCTTTCAGTATATTGATCGTTGTAGGGACTCTTAAAGGCGGCAACTGTTTTACTCATCAACGGGAAGGCGCCTGTCAGGGGGCCGATGGCAAGGATAAAGGGTTGAAGTTCCTCGCTCCAGACCAGATCAACACGACCAAAACGCTCAAACAGCAGGGCTGCCAACCCGGAACCACCAACAGCGATGTTACGCCCGTCAATTTGCAGCACCTTGCTTTTGCCGGTGCTCAGGTTGACTTCCAGGACTCTGAAATATTCTCTGTTCATACAATCACCTCCCCGGAAGTCACGGTTCGGGGATCACGCAGTTCCAGGCAATCATGGGGACAGTAGTCAACACACTGGCCGCAGTGAACGCACACATAGATACGACCGTCACGGTCCTGTAAAATGCCCTCCACCGGGCAGGCGGGAACACAGTCGCCACACCTGATGCATCGCTTGCCGTGAAAGAAAACTCCCCCGCCTTTACGCAAAGTTAACGCGCCGGTAGGACAGGCTTGCGCGCAGGGGGCATCCTCACAGGCAAGGCACCGCTTGCCGGCAAAGCCGGTGGACAGGCCGCCGGTTGAATGGATGCGGATACCGGCGGTTTCCCATGACAGTTTTTTATGTACCAGCCGGGCACAGGCCAAGGCACAGGAATGACAACCGATACATCGCTCCATGCGTGGTGCTGTAAGAATTTTCACAAATTTGATCCTCTGGCTCAGGGGAAATCAATAGACTTTAAAAGGTCGTTAGTGTTCACACAGTTACACCATGATACATATATTCAGAGTGCCTGAAAAAATTAAACATATCTGTCAAGACAGTATAACGCCTAAATTGAGCGATTTTCATTTTGGTACAAGATGCGAGAATTCGGTTGTTTCATTGTAGTTGTGCCTACATGGAACAACCGGTGACGAAGCAGATTGTGCCAAAATGGAAATCCCATCGGGTTGCATTCATTTGCA
>JANTGH010000142.1 GCA_024763055.1 Desulfobulbaceae bacterium | reverse complement strand
GGGTTAGGGGATTGGCTGGTAATGGGTGTTGAGGCCAAACTCAACTTTGAAGTCAGTAGCTTTGACGATGGGGCTGATGGCTCTCTTGTTCTTAATCAACTCAACAATGCCGTAGCGGTTCATGGTTTTCAGGGTCCTGGACAGGTTGCTTTCTTTTTTTCCCGAAACTTCCGCCAATTCCTTCAAAGAGCCTGGTTTCTTTTCCAAAATAATTTCCAGCAGTTTCCGGTTGTCATTGTTCAGGATTTGGGCCATCGAATGCAAAGACTCAAACCATGTCTTCGGTTCGTGTCTACTGGGTCGAGATTTATCTCCGTATTTGTTTAACAACAGCTTCATTCTGTAAAGTGTCCGTGACAGGTGTTTCAATAGTTTTCACTAAATATTATGGGTACCATGAAAAATTGTCTTTTAGCCCGATTGTGGCGTTAGGCTTACATTATTATTTTAAAATATTTGATATGTTTCAGCGTATACTAATGTTCGCCAGCCTTGTGTACAAACAAAAGTTTTAATTTTTCAATACACTTTTATGGCGTAAACATGATTTACAAATGTTAAAATTTTCTTCTAATCAATTTTGTGCTATAGTCATCGAATGAGCTATATATTATAGAGTAAAGCTATTTTTCTCAGTAGTGTTTATTCAGAAATGTTCATTTCCTGGTGAACTCTTTCAGCAAAATATTCGAAAAACAGGTGGTTAAGATGAGAGATTAAGGCTAACTGCCGACAGGCTATTCTAGGACATTAGTTCCAGAGGGAAACTCGGTAAAAACAGTTGTTTATGGCCAAAAATAGTTTTAACAAGTATTGCTATATATAAAGCAAAACCAACTAGAATTAATCAGAATCCACGCAACAATTGACGTCCTGGTATACTCAAATATTTGAAACTTAAGTGGTAATTACCACCTTAAATGTTTTTTATGGCATGGTTAGTGCTTGGATAATTGAGAATCTTAATTGTCAGGAATTGTGTTAAGAGTGTAAAAAACAAGGTAACATCGAAACGTAACATTAATTTAGGAGGAGAAACATGAAAAACGAAGGCAACAGCAAAGATCTGAAAAAAAATGAACAAAAAGAAGGCAAAAAAGATGATATTTTGGTTGCGGAAGAAGTTGAGATTGAAGAGATGGCTATTGATGGAATATGTGGTGTTTATTAGTTGTTTCGAGACTTAGTAGCCTATAGTTTAAACGGCAACAATCATTATATGTGTATGAGATAGTGATTGCTATGGGTAATGCATGTCTTGTCGGTTTTATAAGCGGCTTTTTCATGAGGGTAAATGTATGGTGCGTTGATAAGGTGAGGTGAAATGATGGAAGAGTTGAACGGGGAAAAATATATTTTATCTCCCGGAACGCAGGTCAGAGAAGAAGATTTTGGCCTCTTATTTTATACCATGAAAGGGCCGCGCCTTTATTTCATGTCCTGTGGCAGTTTATTGGACAGCCAGTTTTTTTTAGGCGAGTGTACTTTGGCTGCATGGTTGGAAATGAAGGTTGACCGGCAACCTTTACCAGAGGAACAGAAACAAATGCTGAAGATTAGGGGGAAATTACATCATCTCTGTAAGAAAGGAGTGATCCGTGAGTGCTGAAATGGCAAGAATAGGTTTACGTGCTCCGGTGAATGTAACTTGGGAGATTACCTTGAAATGTAACCTCCAGTGTGTCCATTGCCTCTCTAGCTCCGGAGCCCCGGCTGAAAATGAGCTGACAACCAGAGAATGTTTCAGTTTGATTGATCAGCTGACTGCTTTAAAAGTTTTCCAGGTAAATATAGGTGGTGGTGAACCATTTATCAGGGATGATTTTCTTGATATTTTGCGTTATTCCCATGAAAAGGGCCTGGTAACCTGTGTCAGCACGAACGGCATGCTGGTTGATGATAAGCTGGCAATGGAATTGTCAGCACTTAAGATGCTCTATCTCCAAGTGAGTCTTGACGGTTTTACAGCTGAAGTAAACGACATGGTAAGGGGCAAAGGGACTTATAAAAAAATCATGCAAGCCATTGAATGTTTTGCCCGTCATAATGTTGACTTCAGCATCAACACCGTCCTGACACGTTACAGCTATCCACAACTTGATGACCTGCGGCAAATGGCGGCCGAATATGGGGCGGAACTGCGGGTTTCCCGATTTCGCCCATCCGGTCGCGGCAAAGACAGCAAAGATACCATGGGTCCAGACAAAAACCAGTTGGAAGCTTTTGCCGATTGGCTCAACGGCCATGATCTGGTGCGCACCGGAGATTCTTTTTTCAGTCTGACCTCCGAAAATCGGCGGCGCAAAGGTCTTGATATGTGCGGGGCGGCTAAAATGACTTGCTGCATCTCACCCACCGGGGATGTCTACCCCTGTGCTTTCATGCAGGAGAAGCCTTTTCTGGTTGGCAACATCCGGCATAACAGTTTCAAGGACATGTGGGACAATTCGTTGGTTTTTCAGCAGTTTCGTAACCTGAAAGTTGAAACCTGCGTAGACTGTCCCCGTTTTGAGGTCTGCCGCGGCGGTTGTCCGGCAATGGCTTATCATACTTACAATGATATTAATATGGCTGATCCTGAGTGTTTAATGAATCTGGGCATTGATTTCAACAGTGCTTCCCCCCATGTTTGCTAACCTTTTCAATCCCCTTGCTGTTGGAACGGTGACCCTGCCGAACAGAGTCTGTTTTTTGGCCCACCGGACAAACTTTGCCGATCGAAGCCGTTTTAATGATCGCCATCTTGCCTACTATCAGCGGCGAGCAGCCGGCGGTTGTGGTTTGATTATTGTCGGAGAATTGTCCATTCATCCCAATGATTGTCCCTGGCAAACCATGATCGATGCCTACGATCCTGATGTGCTGGCAGATTACCAGAAGTTGACTGCAGTGGTGCATGAATCTGATACCCGAATCTTCGCCCAGTTCTGTCATCATGGTTTTCAAAGCAATGGAGCGATTACCCGCCAGGCAGTCTGGGGTCCTTCGGCCATCTCCGACGTGGTGTTTGGCGAAACGGCCAAAATAATGGAAACAGAGGATATTGCCGTGGTGGTGGCGGCTTTTTCCCGGGCGGCCCTCTTGGCCAGGGAGGGAGGTTTTGACGGCATTGAAATCGATATGGGGCCAGAATCGCTCCTGCGGCAATTTCTTTCTCCGATTAGCAATCATCGTCAGGATGATTATGGCGGCGATTTGGACAAGAGAATGCGTCTGCCCCTGGAAGTCATCGAAAGCGTTCGTGCCGCTGTAGGTCCGGATTTTACGGTAGGTATCAAATTGTGTGCCGATGAAAAGTTCTGGGGAGGCATTTCCCTGGATGAATCACGGCAGTTTGCTCAGCGGTTTGAAAACGCAGGAAAAATTGACTTCATCAATGTCTCCATCGGTACGTATTACAACCTGCACCTGGTAATGGCGTCGATGCATACGCCAGCCAAGTTTGCCATTGAAGCATCTGAGCAGATTCACCAGGCGGTATCGATTCCGGTGATTGCCGCCCACCAGATTCCTTTCCCAGCCGTGGCCGATGAAATCATTAAGGGAGACCAGGCCAGTGCTGTTGGTCTGGTGCGACAGTTGATTTCTGATCCCGAGGCACCCAACAAGGCGAAGGCAGGGACGCTCAAAGATATCCGATATTGCATCAGGGATAATTATGGCTGCCTTGGCCGCATCAATCAGTCGAAACCTTTGAGCTGTATTCAGAATCCGGAAGTTGGTTTTGAAAAATCAGCTATTGCCGGCAAAAAGAAACCGGAAAAAACCAAACGGATTATGGTTGTCGGTGGTGGCCCTGCCGGCTTGGAAACTGCCCGAACGGCCAGGGAGAGGGGGCATGAGGTTACGCTTTACGAAAGGGGCCCAAAGGTAGGTGGACAGATAAATCTCATCAAGAATCGTCCCGGTCGGCAGGCCATGGCCGGGGTGGTCAATCATCTCATTCATGCCCTGGAGAAACTCCAGGTCCCTATTGTAGTCGGTACAGAGGTTACCCCGGAGCTGATTGCGGAGAAAAAACCGGATGCGGTTGTCATGGCGACCGGCTCGCAACCGATTGCCAAGCCGATTCCCGGGGACTACGCACCGCCCGTTGTGCTTAATGTCTGGGAAGCCATCGAAGGAAAATTTCCTATTGGTGAAAAAGTCCTTTTCATCGATCAGAACAGTGGCCATCACGCCACCGCTACGGTCGAAATGTTGGCTGATCAGGGTAAAAAAGTAAATATAGTCACCGGTGATCTTTTTGTGGGTATCCAGCTGGCTTCAATCGGCGATCTCTATTTAACCCGGCAGCGTTTGCTGCAGAAAGGGGTGGTCTTTACCACTGATGTCAGGGTTGACCGGATCGTTGGCAACCGGGTGGAAGCCAGGAATATTTATACCAACGAGCCGATTCTCTTTGACGATTATGACACCATTGTTCTCGATTTGGGGAACCGGGCTGATGATCATCTTTATCGCCGGATGAAGCGGCAGGTGGCGGAGCTGTACCGGGTTGGTGACTGCGTTGCTCCTCGGGGAATTGATATGGCCATTTTTGAAGGCAGAAAGTTGGGAGAGAAGCTGTGAGCGACTACCGATATTTGTTTTCTCCCTTGAAAATTGGTTCTGTGGTGGTGCCAAACCGGATCAATTTTGCCGCCCACCTGACCAATCTTTCGGAAAACCACCGGATAAGCGAAAAACATATCTATTATTACCGGGAAAGGGCCAAAGGTGGTTGCGGCTTGATTACCACTGAAGAACTGACGGTGCATCCTTCGGACCTGGCTTACGCCGGGCTGGTGGATGCTTTCGTGCCTGAAGTGATTCCCGGCTTCCAGCGGCTTACCCGGGCCATTCATGAGTACGACACCAGGATTTTTGCCCAGTTGAATCACAATGGCATGCAAGCTGACGGCAAATTGTCCCGGCTGCCGGTCTGGGGACCTTCTCCCGGGGTCGATCCTCTCTTCCGTGAGATGTCCAAGGAAATGGAGATCGAGGATATCGAGGAATGTATCGAGTATTTTGCCCTCAGTGCCTCCCACGCGGTGGAAGGCGGTTTTGACGGCATCGAACTGCAACTGGGTCATAGCTCGCTCATCAGACAGTTCCTTTCCCCGGCGACCAATTGCCGTGATGATGAATATGGTGGAAATTTTGAAAACCGCCTGCGTTTTTGCCTGGAAGTTATCAGGGCGGTCAGGAAAGTGATTGGTGACGATTTCACTTTGGGCATTCGCCTCAATGCCGATGAAATGTATCCCCGCGGTGGTTTGACCCTGGCGGACGCGAAGCAGATTGCCGTCCACCTGGAGTATACCGGACAGCTGGATTTTATCGACTTGAGCCTGGGCACTTTTCACAATTTATTTTTAGTGGAAGGTTCTATGCATACCCCGCTGGCTTATACAGTGCCTTTGTCATCCGGGATTCGTTCCGTGGTCAATATTCCGGTATACTGCAGCAACCGCATCAATGATCCCCATCTGGCGGAGAAGATTCTGGAAAACGGCCAGGGAGACATGATTAACATGGTCCGGGCCCTGATTGCTGATCCAGAATTGCCCAACAAAGCCTGGGAAGACCGGGATGATGATATTCGTCAATGCATCGCCTGCAACCAGGGTTGTATTGGCAGGATGGGCCTGGGCTATACTATAGGTTGTATGCAGACACCGGCCGCCGGCAACGAAAAGGAATTTGGCGCCGGTACGCTGAAATCCTGTGAGGTACCCAAGAAAGTTGTGGTGGTCGGGGCCGGTCCCGCCGGTCTCGAGGTTGCCCGGGTGGCCGCTTTGCGGAAGCACAAGGTCATCCTGTTGGAAAAAAACGAGGAAGTGGGGGGGCAAAATATCATTGCCGGTAAAGTTACCGGGCGTCAGGAAATTCAGGGTGTGACCCGCTGGCTGATCAGTCAGGTTAACAAGCTGGATATCGATTTGCGACTGGGAGTGGAAGCGGACGAGGAAACCGTGCTGCGGGAAAACCCGGATGCCGTGGTTGTTGCCACCGGTTCCGTGCCGAAGGAAAAACCGTTCCCAGGCGAATACTCCTTTCCGGAAGTGGTCAACACGCAGCAGGTTCTGACCGGAGAGGTTGAGGTTGGTGAAAAAGTCCTTTTCATTGATCTGGACGGCCACCATCAAGGTACCGGAACTTGTGAATTTCTTGCTGACTTGGGAAAATCAGTCCATGTTCTGACCCCGTCTCTTTTTCAAGGATCTGCTTTAGGGCCATTGCAGGATCTTTTTCTCGCCAGACAGAGGTTAGCAAAAAAGGGGGTGACTTGTACCCCGGATATCGCGGTTTTGGAGATCCAGGGTACTCTGGTCAAAGGGCTCAATGTCTATTCCAATGAAATGATGGATTTTACCGGTTACGATACGGTGGTTTTGGCGGCTGGCAACGTGGCCGACGACCAGCTTTATTTTGCCCTTAAAGGAAAAGTGAAGGAACTTTATCGGATAGGGGATTGCGTGGCGCCTCGGAAAACCGACATGGCAATCGTTGAAGGCCATCAGGTAGGCAGAAAACTTTGAGCGGGACTGGAAAAGGCGATTTGTCGTTGAATGCAAGTGCCTTTAATCGAGCCTAAAGAGTTGTTAAATGAATGATATCTGGTTGTTAGTCCAACATCGGGAAGGCAGCATCGAAGAGAATACTTTCGGGTTGATCAGCGAAGCCCGGCGAATTCTTGCCACCCTCGGGACAGAGGGCATGGTCACTGCGGTTGCCCTGGGACAGGATTTACGGGATGAGTTGAACAATTTAGGCGCCTATGGGGTCGACCGGGTTCGTTACGTGGAAAGTGAACTGCTGGTTCGATATCAGGGTGAACTTTTTGCGATGGTACTGGCCGACCAGGTCAGGAAACACCGGCCTGTCTGCTTCATCATGGCGCAAACCGCGGAAACTGCGGATTTGTCTGCCAGACTGGCGGCACTGCTGGAAACCGGGCTGGCAACCTGCGCCATGGATCTTGACATCGATTCAACGGGTACATTTCATGTGGTTCGTCCCCTGGATAATGGTTACCGTTTTGAAGACATCCGTTTCGCAGGTAAGGATACTCCTGTGATTGCCTTTCTGCCGGCAGTGCTTACTTCCCAGGAGCCTGATCGGGACGAACAAGCGGAACTCTGGTTTGAAACCCTTGAAGAAGGGGCCTTTAGCCTTAAAACCAAAGTGCTGAGAACCATTGAAGCCGACCCCGGAGATTTGGATATTGAAGAGGCTGACATTATTGTCGCTGGAGGACGTGGCGTTGGCAAGGGTGAGGGTTTCGCTGCCATTCATGAGCTTGCAAAGGCGATTGGGGGAACAGTAGCCGGGACGCGTCCGGTCATCGACTGGCAGATCCTGCCTTATGAACGCCAGATTGGACAGACGGGGAAGACGGTCCTCCCGCGTTTAATCATCAACTGCGGAATCTCCGGCGCTAATGAATATACGGCCGGCATGGAAAAATCTCAGACGGTGGTGGCAATCAATACGGATCCACGGGCGAGAATTTTTCGCTTTGCTGATTTAGGGATAGTGGGGGATGTTCATGAACTGCTGCCAATGCTGATCGAACGCCTCCAAAATATTAAAAAATCCGCGTCATGAAAGGATTGAGTAGTCAGTGAAAAGAATAGCCTTAAATTTTTTCTGGTTGCTGATCATTGTTTCGGTTGCCAATGCCTGGGGCTTTACGCCGGAAGATTGTGTCAGGTGTCATGCCAATGGCAGCCAGGGCAGCAAACTCCATATAGACGTGGAACTTTTCAAGGCATCTGTCCATGGATCCGAAACCACCTGCCTTGACTGCCATGAAGGGATAAGAGATGAAAACCATGAAACCGACAAATCCCAGGGATTGGTAGACTGCGGCGTCTGCCATGAAGTGGAAAACAACCATGGAGTGGCCGGGGATTCCGCACCTCGCCCTCAATGTTACTCATGCCATACAAAACATGCGATTTTTGCCCCGGACAACCCTTTGTCGTCGCTTAATACTCTCAATCTCAGGAAAACTTGTAATAACTGTCATCCGGTCCAATGCGGCAACAGCGGCTGTTTGGCAAAACTGGCGTCCTTTCGGATTTCTTCACATAAAAAAGGAAACTTCAGCTGTTCTTACAGTAAATATAAGTGCCTTGATTGTCATCAGGGGCGGGGTGCCCACGGGGAAGCTAAGGTTATTACCCAGGACAACTGCTATCAATGTCATCTTTCTCTCGTGGGAAAACCTCTGCTGCTGGGTTATATTCATCCCCGGGAGAAGAGTGTTAAATCCCCAGGATTTATTGCTATTGAACTGGTGTATCTTCTCCTGATCTTTCTGTTTTTTGTTGGCGGATTCATCTTTTACAGTAGGAAGTTTTCTCACCTAAAAAGGCAGCCAAAGGGGAAAAAACATTGTTGATCACAGTTCTTGATTCTGTCCTTGTCGTGGTTGCCATTCTGGTCATGACAGCTGGGTTTGCTCAGAGGCGATTGGCGCGGTTGCCAAATAAGAATGGAGATATTTCCGGTGATCTGAGTGGCTTGCTGGCCTATCTTTTCGGACACAAAAAAATTTTGCGCAATCCCGGTCCCGGGCTGGCTCATCTTATCCTGTTCTTGGGTTTTGTACTCCCTTTGATTGTTGTCATTCTTGCCCAGTTCCCTTTTGTTGTTGCCCCGCAAGCGGCAGCGGTGTTGTCCCTCATTCTGGATGTTCTGGGCGTGCTGGTTATTGTGGCGCTGTTCTTTTTTCTGGCCAGGAGATTGAAAAAATCAGCCGATGATTTTGCTCCCCGACGGGTAATAGTGCCGCTGGTTATTATCCTGGCGATATTTTTGTCTGGGTTCCTGGCTGAAGGATTACGCTTGAAAATTACTGCCCCGGATTTTTCTTGGACTACCCCGGTGGGCTCGTTATTGTCTTCCTTTCTGCCTGCTTCCCCTATGTTTATGCAACTGGTGATTCGCGCTCATTTCTTCCTGGTGCTGCTTTTTGTGATCGTTTTACCTTTTACTTATATGCGTCATCTGATTGCCGCC
>JANTGH010000141.1 GCA_024763055.1 Desulfobulbaceae bacterium | reverse complement strand
GATCCGCCGTCAATTTTCAGGCCGGGGCCATCAGTGGGATGTCATCGGTATTTACAAGTATTGCCGTACTGCTCACCCTGCTTTTCTGCACCCCTCTGCTTTATCATCTTCCTCAGTCCGTACTGGCTGCTATAATAATGATGGCTGTTGTCGGGCTGTTAAATATTCGTGATGTCAAGCATGCCTTTATTGTCAGCAGGTCTGATGGGATTATCAGTTTAATCACCTTTGCGGCCACCCTGTTTTTTGCCCCTCATCTTGACAAGGGTATTTTGATTGGAGTTATCTTGTCGGCAGCATTGTTTTTTTATCGCAAAATGCGACCGGTGATTGCCGAGCTTTCGTTATGGAAAGATGGCCATTACAGAAGTACAAAGCTTTTTCATCTCAAACAATGCAAATACATCGCAGTTATCCGTTTTGATGGCCCTCTTTTTTATGGCAATATCAGCTTTCTCGAAGACGAGGTGCTTAAAATTGTCCGTAACCTGCCGGAACTTAAAATTATTCATTTTAAATGTAATGGAATCAATGAAATAGATACATCCGGAGAGCATGCTCTTTCCCTGCTTGTGGATCAACTTCATTCTGCTGGTTATCAGGTCTATTTCAGCGGTTTAAAAGTGTTAATAGTCAATATGATGCGGAAGTCCGGCCTGCTCGAAAAAATAGGAGAGGATCATATATTTCCTACTCTTGCCGCCGCATTGGAAGTGATCTGGCCGCTTGCCCATGAACAGTCCGAGGAACAGATATGTC
Source organism: Desulfobulbaceae bacterium (assembly GCA_024763055.1). Lineage (GTDB taxonomy): Bacteria > Desulfobacterota > Desulfobulbia > Desulfobulbales > Desulfobulbaceae > DRLX01. Next base: position 8,284 of record JANTGH010000141.1, on the reverse strand, counting down.
CGTTTAAAAATGTCATACAAAGCAAGAATGATGAACTCGTAAAAAGACGGGACAATAGTTAATGATGGCTAAGTTAAAACACAGATATACAAGGAGTAGTGTTCCGTGGCGGGTCTTAACTATACATGTAGTATGTTGAGAATCGCCACGGGACACACGACGCAGTAGATCGAAGTTTTTACGACGCCATCAAGAATCATGAGAAAAAATGATGCAGAAACACAACTAATGAAAGGATAGCGATGCATGAGCTTTCCCTGGCCCAGGGCTTGCTGAGCCAGTTGCAGGCACTGGCAAAGGAGCATGGCGCGGAAAAAATTGTATTGGTGCGAGTGAGCATTGGCGCTCAATCCGGAATAGTCATTGATTCCTTTGTCTTTGGTTTTAATGCCATCAAGACGACTCTTGCCCTGAGCCGGGATGCTGTTTTGGAAATTAGCGAGGTTGAGGGCTCCGATCTCATACTGATGCAGGTGGAAATGGAATGATTATTTTTATCTCACGCGGGCCGGTATTCGTCTGCGAGGACTGAAATTTCAGTGTTGTAGCGTACTTTTTATAACTTTCAACTCCGGGGAAAAAATGTGTGATACATGCGGCTGTCATATATCGGATGATACAAGCAGTAAAATTGTTGAAGTTCATCAGAGTCTGCTGGCGGCAAACCAGGAGCAGGCGGATAAAAACAGGGAACACATTGAGGCCATGGGCGCGGTGGCTATCAACTTGATTTCAAGCCCGGGCTCCGGGAAAACCACTCTGCTTGAGCATACCCTGGATCGAATAGGCAGGAATATGAGGATCGGCGTCATTGAGGGCGACATCGAAACCGAACGTGACGCCGACCGCATACGAAAAAAAGGCGTTCCTGTAGTCCAGTTGACCACCGGTGGGGCCTGTCATCTTGATGCCCCCCTTGTCCATAAAGGGTTGCATGCGCTTGAGCATCAGAGTGAAGACGGAAAGTTTGACTTGGTCTTTATTGAAAACGTGGGCAACCTGGTCTGCCCGGCCACCTTTGACCTGGGCGAGCATGAGCGCATTATCCTGGTTTCGGTACCGGAAGGATCGGATAAACCGGCAAAATACCCGACCACCTTTCACGGCGCCAACACCTTTATGATTACCAAGACCGATCTTTTGTCCTACTTTGATTTTTCCGTTGAAGAGGCAAAAAATGAGGCCCTGCGTCTTAACCCTGATTTACGGATTATGGAAGTCGGCGCTCCAGCAGGACTTGGTATGGATCAATGGATTTCCTACCTTGAAGAACTTGTTGCCGCACATTGATATGTATCGGCTTCTCCCTGAACATGACGGAAATTACGGGACGGATGAGATGGCAACAAACTCCATATCTCTTAAAGCGCTCCGTAAGTTCGAAGACGGATTTTCCAGGGGCAACCTTGTCTTTGAAGGCAGCGGCAATACCTTTGTGTCCGTGTTTCAAAATCGTATTCACCACATTCTTGATGCAAACGGAGCCTTTTATGACGGGGCAGGCAACAAGGGCCATGCACAAAAAAACCAGAACATATCATTTAACATCATTCAGCCATACTCTGAAGGAAACAAAAAAGGAGTGTATCCTACTCTTGTTATCCGGCCTTAAATTTTCTTTACCGGATAATAGAGGGCATCGGGCAGGCCTGAAAGACGTGAAGAACGCACGAAATCTTGAAGACCGGGGAAAACCCATGCAAAGATGATTTTTACGTTGGCGTATCTGGTTTTTCAGGAGCAATAATACCCCGCTGTAATTCCTTCAGGTGGCTGGGCAGGGTTATTGTAACCGTGCAGCCGTGGCCATAGGTTGAGTCGATATGTATTTCACCACGATGTTCCCGGATAATCTGGCGGACATAAGGCAGGCCCAGCCCGGTATAGCCGGCTTTTGTACTGTAAAACGGTTCAAAAATATGTTCCAGTACTTCAGCGGGGATTCCCGGCCCGTTATCGGACACCATGATGGCCGCTCCTTCCGGAATCTGCTGTGTCTCAACCCTGATCTTATCACCGGCCTTGCAGGCTTCGAGTGCGTTACGTAGAATATGGAGGAGGGCCACTTTTAAATAACGGGTATCTCCCTGGCAGAACAGGTTGTTTTCCGTTGGCAGAAAAGAAATTCCCACGCCTTTGAGGTCTGCTTCAGCTTGCAGTATTTTTACCCCATCTTCAGTGAGCGCATTAATCTCGATCACGGAGAAATGTTCATGTTCTCCGGACTGTAATTGCTCAAATCGATAGACAATAGCCTCAAGTTTTTTTGTCTGATCCAGGACTGCTTCCCTGTATTTTCGATTTCGTTCTCTTTTATTCTCACGAAAGGACATGCGATGGAGGAAGCCGCTGATGACCATGACCGGATTGCGTATTTCATGGGCAAGCTGCAGGGCGAGTTCAGCCCGGGTGCGATCACTGACCACTGATTCAATATCTTTGTTGAGTTCAAGAAGTTGAGCGCTGGTCTGTTCAACTTTATGTCGGTCTTTGGTCATTCTGTTCATGATCACCAGCATATTGCCGAAAAACAGAGTAGAGGCAAAAATGACGACAAAGGTAATGGTATTTAATCCTCCGGAGTAGGGAGAGATTTTACTCCAGATAGCGGCATTATTGGAAAAAACGAGAATATGCTTAACCAGATGCCCCATGGGACGACTCATGCAGAAGGAAAACAGGGCGATTATCAACCAGAGGATATAGGTGTGCAGGGGATTTTCCGGATCACTGTGATACAACCTGAAGGCCTGCCGCAGAGAGAGAGCCGACAAGAATAACATGGCCAGACTGCCGCAGATGTCGATTATGTATACGGGAACAAGAGAAATATGCATTATTCCTGTTCCATCTCTGTGGGAAGAGGAGGCTGTTCGTTCATGCGTCGCAGGGAGAGGTAGATGCACAGGAGCGCAGGAACACAAATGAGGTGGTCCATTTTAAACAGATAATAGAGCCAGTCAACAGGTGTGCGCAGGATAAGTCCCATTTTGATGCCCTGTTCGTTCAACAAAAAATCAATAGATGGTACTCGTATATCAAGGATGTGGGCAATAAAGGCCCAGCCGTTCCAGCAGGCGAGGAGAAACGCGCCAAGGGTCATGAGTTTCCATGCCGTCATGTGTGCCAAACGGGAAACGCGAATACGAAAGGCAAAGCCCAGCATTGCCAGACCATAAAGAACATGCCCGATTTGATGGACGTAAAGCCCCTCCGGCGGACCATGTAATTGAATGGCAAAAGCAGGAGACGTTGCAAGCGTGCATTGCAGCAGGAAGCTGACAGTTAAAATTCGGAGGAGTAATATCTTCGAGGTGTTGTTCATTCTTTATTACCCCGCGTTGACGATTTTTCCGGTTCCTCGAGTAGAATATCCACCGAGTCGTTCAACAACTGCCTTGAAATTTTTGGAACCTATGATCTCAACCACTTGTCTGATCATGGGAAGATCAAGAAATTCCGTTGGAATAATCAAGTCATACCGCTCTTCGGTGATTGGTATAAAATCCAGATCAAGGGCCCGGGCGGCAGCCATGATGCCTAATCCGGCATCAGCCTTGCCGGAGAGAACGGCCACGGCCACGGCCATGTGTGTATACTCTTCGTAGTCATATCCCCGGATTTCATCAGCGTCAAGGTCATTTTTTTTCAATTCATAGTCCAGAAGGACTCTGGTCCCGGATCCGGCCTGCCGATTAATAAAACGTAATTTTTTCTGGACGAGATCGTCGATCGTCCGGATGTTTTTTGGATTTCCCTTTTGGATCATGAGTCCCTGCCGGCGATAAACCAGTGTAATCAGGGTGACTGCCCGCTCCGGCAGATACCGCTTTAAATAGCTGGTGTTGTAACCGCCGGTTTCCGGGTCAAGGAGATGGGAGCCGGCAAGATGGGTCATGTTATTTTTAATGGCCATGATGCCGCCAAGGGAGCCGACGTGGGTGGAGGCAAGCGGATAGGCCGGCGTGGATTTTTTTAGAAAATCGTGTAGTACATCCAGACAGAGATCGTGACTGCCGGTACAGAGGATGGTTTTTTCGAGGACGGCCAGGGGGCGCAGGGGTTCAATCTTGATTTTGCTGTTTTTTGTTTCTCCTTCGGAACTTGCCTGAATGCGTAATATGGAGTTAGCGCGGGTAAGCGTGGTTATGGCCCCGGCTCCCTTTTTTAGAGGAACAGTGACAAAATGATCGTTGATCCGGCCGGTGATCATACGGCGAAATTCCTCTATCCCGCCCCGGGATGGAATGTCCCGGGCAAGAACAGCGGAAAGTAACGGGACGGTTTCCTGCTCCATGCCCTGCATTCGGGCAAGCAGCGGCAGGGCAAACTGTTCAAAGGAGATGATGGCGGAAACCGGATAGCCCGGATTGCCCATGACCGGCTTGCCTTCGATGATGCCTAAAATTGTCGGCTTGCCGGGCATGATGGTGACCCCGTGCACCAGCACCTCGCCCAATTCCTCAATCACCTGCACCGTATAATCGGCGCTGCCCGCAGATGATCCGGCATTAAGCACGATCAGGTCGGCTTCGGAACGTACCGCCTGCAGCAGGTTTTTTTTAATATGTGCAAAATCGTCAACAATGATCGGCGTGACCGTGGCCAGGGCGCCTGCCTGCTCAGTCAGTCCGGCAAGCACTGCCGAGTTGGATTCAATGATTGTCCCTGCCGGGGGCGGGTCGCCTGCCGGCTGCAGATCGACAAGTTCACTGCCGGTGGGGATGATGGTTACCCTCGGTTTTTTCCGGACCCGCACTGTCGGGCAACCGGCCGTAAGCAAGGCGGCCATGTCCGGCGGGGTAATCTTGTGGTGGCTGGGAAACAGAAGCTCGGTGGCCACAATATCCTCCCCCATCTTGCGTACATGCTGCCAGGGATAGACCGGCGCCCTGATTGTGCCCCTGGTTTCGTTTTTATCCAGGAGAACATTTTCAATCATGATGACCGCGTTCTTCTCCGGGGGCAGGGGCCGTCCGGTATTGATCATGACTGCCTGACCTGAGCTGATATCCAGGGTGACGGGATTATCGTCGGCTGCGCCGAAAGTGTCTTTGGCGTCGACTGCCAGTCCGTCCATTGCCGCTGAATGAAAAGAGGGGGAGGAGAGCCGCGCCCTGACCGGTTCGGCCGTGATTCGACCTGCCGCCTCCCTGCTCGGAACATCTTCCTCTCCGGTGAGACTGTCATGGAAGCGGGACAGGAAGAGGGACCGGGCCTCTTCTCTTGACTGCATGTTGAGATATATTTTTCGTTTCATAATATTGAAATCAAAGAACAGGGGTGAGTTGTTTATACATGATCAGGGCATCAACCAGACCATGCCGGCTATGGTTAAAAGCCCCGGGAATTGTGCCGATTCGGGAAAAACCGAGTTTGTGCCAGAGATGGATGGCTGCTGTGTTTGTGGAGACAACAAGGTTAAACTGCATGGCCGTAAAGCCGTTGTCACGGGCTGTCTGCTGGGAATGGAGGCAGAGCTTTGTTCCCAGGCCCTGCCCGCGCGCTTCCGGGGCAACCATGTATCCGCAGTTGCAGATATGAGCCCCAAGCTCAGGCTGGTTGGCTTTTATATAATAGGTGCCCAGAGTTTTGCCGTCTTTTTCAGCAAGGTAGGTCGCAAGCGGTACTTCCATCCACAGGTGAAAGCCCTGCTCCCTGGTGGTTGTCGTTGCATAGGGATAGGTTGTGCCGGCAGAGACAACGGCGCGGAAGATCGGCCAGATGGTTTCAAAATCACGGTCTGTTGCCTTGCGGATGTGTAGGGTCATGGGGCAGATAACCAGCAGGTTTTAGGGAAAAAGAAGAACCTCGGCCCTGGCGCCTGCATCCAGTCCTTCCACATCACGGCCGATAACGAGCAGGCCGTCTGCCGCAATGAGTGGATGCAGCAGGCCGGATTTGCCGTAAACAGGGGTGGCCACGGGAAGTTCGGCCGCCGGTTTCCGCGCGAGACTGATCCGGACATATTCCTCGCGCCCAATGACGGAGGGAATCTGCTCACCACAGCGAACCTGTATGTTTTGCAGACCATGATCCGGTGCAAGGCCGGAGAACAGGCGCATCAAGGGGCGGACAAAAAGGTAAAAAACCACCATGGCCGAGGCCACATGGCCGGGCAGCCCGAAAATTGCCTTGTTGCCTTTTGAAGCCAGCAGGGTCGGCTTGCCGGGTCGAATGGCCACTCCGTGCGCCAGCAGTTCACTTCCCTTGAGCCCCTCAAGTACCTGCAGGGTGAAATCCCGCCGCCCGACGGAACTACCGCCGGAAAGGAGCAGCATATCGTTTTTTGTAAGCGCTTCCTCGCAGACGGCAAGCATTTTGTCCAGATTATCCTCTATTATACCGTAACATTTCGGGATACCACCTGCTTCCGTGACCAGCGCTGCCAGGGTTGTAGAGTTAATATCCCTGATCTTGCCGGGAGCAAGCGGCTGGTCCGGGGCAATCAGCTCGTCACCAGTAGAGATGATACCGACTCTTGGCCGCCGGTGTACATTTAACCTGGTCGTGCCCAGACCGGCCAGTACGCCGAGATCCTGCGGCCTGAGCATTCTTTTTTCAGGCAGAATTGTCGAATTTTTTTCAAAGTCCTCTCCGGCCCGGATTATATTTTCGCCGGGGGCCACGGGGCGGAAAATTTCAACGGTTTGTCTATCCATCAGGTGGCTGTATTCCACCATGACCACCGCATCGCCCTTATGAGGGAGTTCACCTCCGGTCCAGATATGGACGGCCTGGCCGGTCTTTAAGGTAAACTTCGTGCCCGCGCTGCCCATGTTGATTTCGCCGATTATTTCAAGCAGGGCCGGCTCTGATTCCGAACAGCCGAAGGTATCACGGGCCCGGACGGCAAAGCCGTCCATAGTGGAACGGGAAAAGGGCGGCAGCCGTTCTTCGGCGGTTAATTTGTCTCCGCTCGGCACCCGGCCTAAACAATCCGGGACCGGGAGGACTTCTTCGGGCAGTGGGGAAAAACGAGAAAACAACCGGTAAAATCGGCTGGAACTGATCAGCTGGAAAAAGCCTTTCATGGTTATGATTTGGTGAGAATGAGTGAGCCGGTGGCCATCATAACGGCGCCGGAGCCACGATGCAGTTTTTTCAGCGAACGGGCGCCGGTGAAAAGGGATCGTGCCCTGTCGGCCCCGTACCCGTATCCAAGCAGAACTAATCCCAATACCAGGCTGACGATTGCCGCTGTGAGCAGAGCTTCCGTATTGCTGAGATGCCTCAGGTCAAGAAATGTAGGCAACAGGCTGAGATAAAAGAGAATGACCTTGGGATTGCCCAGAGTAATGGCAAGGCCGCTCAAAAAATTTTTTTTCCAGGAAAGCTCCTGTACCTTTCTGATATCTGCCGGTTGAGGCGACGAGGACCAGATACGCAGCCCTAAGAAGATCAAATAGAGCCCGCCTGCGTATCTGACCAGAAGAAAGAAATCGCCTAACAGTTCTGCAACGGCTGATAGACCATAGATAGCTAACAAGAGAAAAAAGAGATCACCGCAGACAATACCGGCCGCAACAATCGCGGCCTGATAAAAGCCCGAAGCCAGGGATCTGGCAACTGTGGCAAAAACACCAGGGCCCGGAATGACGGCCAGGATAAATATGGCCCCGGCAAGAGTGATTGCAGTGAACAGATTCATTGCCTTTTTATACCGCATTTACCCCTGCAGGACAAGAACTGTTCCCATGCCGATAAAGGCAAGTCCGCTGATTGTGTGCATGCTCTGCCGTGCCTGTGGTTCCGGGTCACCTTGAAAAATCAGTGTCCCTGGGTATTGGTGGAAAATGATCGGTCCTGAAACCGGTATTTTTTTGCGTTATGATGTACATTCTCATATATCGGCCTTACCGCTGATGAGTGTATACATCATCTGTCTGCCTTTGCCTTTTATCTCCATCTCTTGACCTTCCGTAAACTGGAATTTGTTTTTCAGAAAGGCATAACTTGTGCTTGAAACATTGACCTGCATGGGAGCGCTGAACTCTTCCATCCGTTCGGCAATGTTTACGGTGTCGCCGAAAATATCATAGAGGTATTTTTCCGTACCGACCACACCGCCGACCACGGGCCCGCTGTGTATGCCGATTCGAATTTTCCATTTATATTGAGCATCGGTATTTCGTTTGTCTAAGAAGTCAATCATCTGCAGGGCGGATCGGGCAATATTTTCGGCGTGCCGGGGATCGGGGTCGGGAATTCCGCAGACAAAAAGATAGGCATCGCCTATGGTTTTCATTCTTTCACAGTTGTAATGGGTCGATATCCGGTCAAA
>JANTGH010000140.1 GCA_024763055.1 Desulfobulbaceae bacterium | reverse complement strand
ATCAAAGGTTGATAGACCCCGGCAGAATCAGCCGTTATTCATCCGACTCTATTCGGGGCGCAATGGAACCAAACAGGCTCGGCTGGCGTTGCGCGGCGGCTTCTTGACCAGTTCGCGCTTTTGTCCGGCGATCGGAGGAAGATGGACCGGAAATTTTCGCCCCTGTATGCGATGAAAGCTCCAGACCGGCGTCTTTTTCCTTTGGCCGCAGGTAAAGAAACCGCTCAAGCGGCCGCTGAAAATCCGTCCAGCCGGGCTCCTCCTGTTTCTCACGTAATTGGTCGATATAATTCATTTTGGCATCCATATCATCGAGATGATGCAGCAGAATGGCCTCCGGTGTCATGGGCAGGACCGGGGCCCCGAACTCATAGCGGCCGTGATGACTGAGCACAAGATGGGCCAGCGCATCGACCCGGGCCGATGAAAGTTCATCAACCTTTGCGGCCGCCTTCCGTACCATTTCCACTCCGAGGACAAGATGGCCGAGAAGCCTGCCGCAATCCGTATAATCAAAGGGCAGGGAGTTGTAACTGAACTCTTTGGTCTTGGCGATATCATGAACAAGGGCTCCGGAGACAAGCAGGTCCCGGTCAAGCCCGGGATAATGCCCGGCCGTCTTCACGGCCATGCCGGTGACCGACAGAGTATGCTCCAGCAAACCACCGATATAAGCGTGATGCATCCTTTTTGCTGCCGGGGCAATACTGAACTGCTCAAGAAGATCGCCCTGGAAAAGCTCGGCTAACAATTTCCCCAACCCCGTATCGGTTACTGTCGCGATCAGAGAGGCCAGATCCTGCTGCATCTCGGCCACCGGGCGATTACTTGCCGGCATAAAATCGGCAAGGGAAACCTCCGCCTTTGCAGCCTGCTGGAAACCGGAAACCGTAAGTTGCACCTGCTTCTGGTACGATTTGGCCACCGCCTGCAGAATAATGATATCTCCGACATCGGCCGCATCGTTTAAACTACGGGCGTTTTCCCAGACCCGGGCCTCGATCTCGCCGGTCTTATCCATCAGGGTCAGGGACAAATAAGGTTTCCCGGCCTTGGTTTCGGCAAGGTTTTTTCGGGCGACCAGAAACATGTCCCGAACCTGCTGCCCTTCGCGCAGGGCGTTAACAAAAATCTTTTTCCCGGACATCATTACTCCTTACGACACATGTTTGCGGACAGCCGTTTACTTCTACTTTGTCACATTTCCCTGTTTCCGTCATCCCCGCATGCTTTTAGCGGGGATCCAGAGCGGTTCCGCCTGGCTGGATCCCCGTCCCCGACTGCAGATCTCGGGGATAACGTACTACCTCGGGATGACGTGGGGCTGTTTGTTGGTGTCATTTAACAATTAATGTGACAAAGCAGCCTCACACGTTAAACCGAAATAAAATACAGTCCCCGTCTTTGACAATGTACTCTTTCCCTTCCGACCGCATAAGCCCCTTATCACGGGCAGCAGCCTCGGAACCGCAGGCAATGTAATCCTCATAGGCAATTACCTCGGCCCGAATAAAGCCCCGCTCAAAGTCGGAATGGATCTTACCGGCGGCTCCCGGAGCACTCGTCCCTCTGGTAATGGTCCAGGCTTTGGTCTCCTTTTCCCCAACCGTAAAATAGGTGATCAGGCCAAGCAGATCGTATCCGGCATGAATCAAACGATTGAGACCCGGCTCCTCCATCCCCATTTCGGCTAAAAACTCCCGCTGTTCCTCGATATCAAGCAGGCTCAATTCCTGTTCAATGCCGCCGGCAATGGTCACCACGGATGCCCCCTCAGTTTCCGCCTGTGCCCGCAGCCGGTCAACAAAGGGATTACCACCGGCTAGGTCTTCTTCGCTGACGTTGGCCACGTAAAGCACCGGCTTGGTGGTCAACAGGCATAATTCGCGTAATAGAATCTCCTGAGTATCATTTTCCGGCACGGCCTTACGGGCCGGTTGCCCCTCATCAAGGATCTGTTGGATTTTTTCAAGAAACCCGGCCTCGGCTAAGAATTTCTTCTCCCCTGATTTTGCCTGATTTTTTGCCTTGGTCAGCCGTTTTTCCACCGTGTCCAGGTCAGCCATGACAAGTTCCATGGTGATGACTTCAAGATCACGCAGGGGATCAATGGAGCCGTCCACATGGACAATATTATCATCTTCAAAGCAGCGGACCACGTGCAAAATGGCATCCACCTGCCGGATATGGCCAAGAAACTGGTTCCCCAACCCCTCGCCCTGACTTGCCCCCTTGACCAGACCGGCGATATCGACAAACTCCATCTGGGTGGGCACCTTGTTCCTGGTGTTGACCAGATCGGCCAGCCGGTCAAGACGTTCATCAGGTACGGCCACCACGCCGACATTGGGCTCAATGGTGCAGAAGGGGTAGTTTTCCGCATCAATGGCGGCAGCAGTTAAGGCATTAAATATGGTCGACTTGCCGACATTGGGCAGCCCGACTATTCCACAGCGAAATCCCATGGGTTATTTTTCTCCATTTTTTTCATACGAATGCAGAGTATTTGGGTATATTGGATTTTTGTTACTCATTTTGTCCCATGTTGATACACATACATCCTTTATTTTGCAAGCAGTTATGGAACCCGACATCCTCATTACCGACACCCTTCTCCTGCCGGACCCCGGCAAAAACACCTTGATTCCAAATGCCTGTATCGCCATCCGGGAAGATAGCATCATGTATGCCGGTCCCATGGCAGAATATGATGATCTTGAGGCGAAACAAACCATTGACGGCCGCAATATGCTCACCATGCCGGGCCTGATCAACCTGCACGGGCATGCGCCCATGACCCTGTTTCGTGGTCTGGCCGATGACCTCGAACTTGCCGACTGGTTAACCAACCATATCTTCCCGGCCGAGGCCCGTCATGTGGCCGCCGAAATGGCTTACTGGTGCAGCTGTCTTGCCGCTGCGGAAATGATCCTCTCCGGCACCACGACTATAGCTGACGGCTATTTTTATGAACATGATGTGGCCCGGGCCTTTGCCGATGCCGGCCTGCGGGCAGTCGCGGCCCAGGGCATAATTGACTTCCCCGCGCCCGGAGTGCCGGACCCGGAAAAAAATATCGCAGCAGCGTCATCCTTCCTGGATGCCTGGAAGGGAAAAAATCCGTTGATCAAGCCGGCACTCTTCGCCCATTCTCCTTATACCTGCTCAAACACTACCCTGCACAAAGCAAAACAGCTTGCCCGAAAGCAAGGAGTGCAGCTGTTTATCCATGTGGCGGAAACAGAACATGAAATTTCCATGATCCGGGAACCCCTTGGCCACACCCCGGTACAACACCTGCATGCCTTAGACATCCTGGATGCGGATACGATCTGTGTACATTGCGTATGGGCCGACGGCAGGGATATGGAAATCCTGGCCGGACAGGAGAGCCCGGTGGTAATCTGTCCGCAAAGCAACCTGAAACTGGCCTCTGGGATGGCCAACCTGCCCCTGATGCTTGAAAAAGGGGTGCGGGTCGGCCTGGGGACTGATGGCTGCGCTTCCAACAACAGCCTGGACATGTTCCGGGAGATGGATATCTGCGCCAAGCTGCAGAAGCTGCATACACTTGATCCGGTGGCAGTACCGGCAGACAGGATACTTGAACTTGCGACAACCCAAGGCGCGCTCATCAGTGGTTTCACCAACCATAGCGCCATGCTGGCACCAGGCAATCCGGCTGATCTGATCATGCTTGATCTTGTACAGCCGCACTTCAGTCCCTTCTATACTTCCGATCTGCTTGTTTACGCGGCAAGCGGGGCCGATGTGCGCACGGTTATCATCAATGGTCAAATAGTTTTACAAAACGGCAAGCTCCTCACCATAGACCTTGGAGAGGTACTGAGCAGGGTACGAACACTGGCAACGGCTGTCCTGGAATGAAAAAATCCGGCACATCGTTTTCAAAAGAAACCTCATCTGATATACTGTACAGTAACTATCCGTCCACTTTGACTGTATGACCTTAAGGAACACTCATGAGCACGCCAAGACGCCGCAACAGGAAGAGCCGCCAATATAAAACTCTTTCCTGTTTAATTCCTGTCGCAACCCTCTTTTTCACCTTGTTCATCTTTTCTCCGGCGACAGGCGGAACCTCACCGGAAAAATCCAAGGTTATCGCTCCTGTCATCACTGCCAAGGTCAGTCCAAAGGCCCGGTTGACTATCTATAAAACTGTTGCCATGCTCCCCGCTCTGATTGACGGAAAAACAATCGACAAATCGCTCAGCCGGACCTTGTACCAGGCCCTTCTTGACCTGAAAAAATATCATCTTCTCCCACTGAAGTCCACCGAAAGCTGGCTTGCAGAAAAAATGCCCGCGACAATACCTCTATCGCTTATGGAGCTTAGCCATCAGGCCGGGATCGACCTGCGGGCAAGCGCGGTTATTACCGCGGAGACACAAATCCATTATAAAGTCGGGGCATTATTAACGGGTATCCAGGGTGCCCCGGTTACGACTTGCACTCTGACCATGTGGGACACCCGAAACCGAAAACCCGTCTGGAATCTCTCTGTCTCCCGGCAGGACAACGGAGCGCTGACGAACGGCCCTGATCAAACTGCGACGACTTTACATCGGGCCATGGCTATCCTGCGTGCGGAAATGATAAAAAAAGGGGATATTTTTTCCACCCAACTGCCGCAGCCGGAAGTTCTCTCCACCCAGGGTGATATCCGTTCCGTGCGAATAGTCCTGCAGCCGGATCCGCCACATATTTTTTCCGCCTACCAACTCCTCCACGCGGATAGTGCCGACTCCAGCTTTACGCCCGCGGGCCCTCCTGTTGCCAACAAAGCCCCTCTTATTCTTGTTGATAAAGGGTTGCGGGATGCAACCGATTATTTTTATACGGTAATCGGGTTGAGCAGTGAAGGTTTCGCCAATGTACCCGCTCCACCCTTCAAAATCACCACCACAGGCGCACCTGAACCGGTAAACAGCCTGCATGCAGCCGGGGGGAGCCTCCGACATATTCAACTGTTCTGGGAACCATCACAGGATCCTACCGTCAAAGAATATGTCATTTTTCGCAGCCACGTCTTTGATGGTCCTTTTGAAAAAATCGCCATTGTCAGCGGCCGTGATCAGCAGACCTATGTCGACAAGGGCCAACCCTCAGGGTACAGCCGCTACGGAGTATTGCAGGATAACAGTAAATACTTTTACACTATTCGCACCCGAAATATCGTCGGTGTCGAAAGCTGTGACGCACAAATTGTTTCAGCAATGACTAAAGGAGCGCCGCAGCCCCCAACCAACCTCCAGGCCATTGATCGACAACCCCAAAAAATCCCGTTGGCCTGGTCTGCCGCCCCGGATCCGGAGGTTGTCGGTTATGCTATTTACAGAGCTCCCAATCCCGAAGGTCCTTTCGCTCAAATTGATTATGTAAGCGGCCGGGAAAATCAGCAATATGTGGATGACGGCAGCTGGGATCATCCACTGAAAAACGATACCACTTACTGGTATCGTCTCCATGCCGTCAATGTGGTCGAGGTCCAGTCACCTGACTCCAGCACTGTTTCCGCGACCACCAAAGCGGCACCGCAGGCGGTTACCGGCGTTCAGGCAACGAGCGATCTGTTCCGGCAGATTAAACTGAGCTGGCAGCCGAACCCGGAGCCGGATATCAAGGCCTATGAAATTTATCGCGGAATAATAGTGAGCAATATCAATACCAAGGTCAATTCCGTCAAGCCAAAAAAGACAAGCTACACGGATACCTCCCTGGAAGACGATCGAACGTACTGGTACCAGATCCGTGCCGTTGACCAGGATGGATTGTCAGGAAAACGTTCCTCGGTCACCCAGGCAACAACAAAACAACCCCCTGTTCGACCGACAGGACTGAAAGCCGAAACCAATGACAAGGGAATCATGCTCTCCTGGAAAATGAATCCCGAACAGGATATTAACCATTACGAAATCAGCAGCGGCGGCTTTCTGAGCGGTTTGCTCGGACGGCCGAAAGAACCGTATTACCTCTATCAGCAGAAAGAAAAACCAGGAACGGAACTACGCTTTGAGGTACGGGCAGTCGACAACGACGGCCTGGAAAGTGAGTACTCGGAATCTCTTTTGGTCATTGTTCCGCAATAGGCTGTTTATTCAGCAACCATGAGACCATGCAGGACAGAAAGATTTTCCCTGTCCTCGGCCAGGTCTTTGCCCTTGGGTGTTTCCAGAGTCATGGCATGGTGACTGAAACGTGGGTCATTCAGCAGACATCGAAAACCCTCCAGGCCGATATACCCCTTGCCGATATGCTCGTGCCGGTCCACCCGCGAACCTAATTCCTTTTTTGAATCGTTGAGGTGAAAAAAACGGATGCGATTGATGCCTATGATCCTGTCGAATTCGGCAAAAGTAGCCGCATAGGTTTGGGGAGTGCGGATATCGTAGCCCGCGGCAAAGATATGGCAGGTATCAACGCAAACGCCTAACCGTTTTGAATGTTGCGTATTTTCAAGAACATGCGCCAACTCCTCGAATCTGTAGCCAAGGCCGGTCCCCTGCCCTGCTGTTGTTTCAAGAAGAATTGTTACCGATTTACACGCATCCCCTGCTCGTTCAATCACCTGGTCAAGATGGGCGGTTACATTGGCAAGCCCTTTTTCCACTCCCGCTCCGCCATGACTGCCCGGATGAAAGACCACAAAGGGAATACCTAACAGGGCGCAGCGTTGCAACTCGTCGGCCAGGCCAACAACAGACTTTTCCGCCTGTTCAGGCTTACTGCTGCCGAGATTGATCAGGTACGAGGCGTGAGAGGCGACGGGCATGTTGCCGGCCTCGTTCCAGGCACGGGTAAATTCCGCAATTTCCGTCTCCAAAAGCGGCGCGGCCTTCCACTGCCGCTGGTTGCGGGTAAAAATCTGCAGGGATTCTCCGCCGACCTGTAAAATACGCTCAAAGGCTAAATGCAAACCGCCGGCTATTGATTCATGGGCTCCAAGAAAAGGCATGTTTTGATTCAGGGTTTTGGGTTCAGGGTTAATTAAGGGATACCAAAAGAATACTTATTTTACATCTGCCAATATTTTTTCAAAAAATCAATCCCGGCGTGGTTGGTGAGATCAAGCTGAATGGGGGTAACCGAGATATAACCTGCCCGCAGGGCCTGTTCATCGGTATCTTCACCACCACTCCACTGCACGGTACCACCACCGATCCAGTAATGCTTGCGCCCCCAGGGATCAAAGGTCTCCTGAATGGCATTTTTATAGACCCTGCGCCCCTGACAGGTGAATCGAATACCCTTGATATCGGCAGGCCCGCAAGCCGGGACATTAATGTTGAGCAGGGTATTTTCCGGTAGAGAAAACTGCAGGGCCATGGAGGCCAGTTTCCAGGCAACATCGGCGGCAATGGAAAAATCAAAGGGCGCTTCACCGGCCAGGGAGAGGGCCAGGGAGGGGATAGCATACATAGTCCCCTCAATGGCCGCCGATACCGTGCCGGAATAGCTGATATCATCACCAAGATTGGGGCCGGGATTGATGCCGGAGACAAGCAGATCCGGTCTCCTGTCCAATACCTTATTCATACCAATGGTAACGCAGTCGGTGGGTGTGCCGTCCAGGGTATAAACATTTTCCTCCAGCTTCCGCACCCTGAGCGGCCGATTCATGGTCAGGGAATGACTGACCGCACTCTTGTCCCGCTCCGGAGCAATAATGACCGCACGGCCAAGAGACTGCACGGCCTCAAACAGGGCCCGGATACCGGGCGCATTTACACCGTCATCATTGGTGACAAGGATCAGGGGTTCAGTCATTTTTCTTCATTGCCGGTTCTCGCAATCCGTATTTATCCCCATACCCACGCGGTGTTATCATCCTGTCGCCAAAAACAAATGTCGTCGAATTGCCGATGATAACCGTGCTCTGCATTCCTATTTCTCCATCCAGCATAGTCGCAAGACTCGTAAGCTGAACGGTTTCATGGGGCCTGGTCGCGCCGGTGACTATGCCCGCCGGAGTATCGGGCTCTCGATATGCAAGCATGATCTCCCGGGCCCGGACGATCTGGGTTGTTCGTTTCTTTGATTTCGGATTATAGATCACGGTGACAAAATCAGCCATGGCCGCAGCCTGCAACCGTTTTTCAATGACGTGCCAGGGGGTCATAAGATCCGAGAGACTGATAGCAGCAAAATCATGCATAAGCGGCGCTCCCAAAATAGCGGCACAGGAATTGAGGGCCGCAATTCCAGGAATAATTTCAACCCGGCTTGGACTGCCGGTCTCACGGGCCAGTTCATAGACCAGCCCGGCCATGGCATAGATGCCGGGATCACCACCGCAGACAAGCGCGACCTGTTTGCCGTCATCGGCCAATGCCAGCGCTTTTCGACAGCGGTCTATCTCCTGCATCATGCGCGAGGAAATCACCTCCTGGGCAGGAGATATAAACGTCGTCACCAGATCAAGATAGGTTGTATATCCCACGACCACGTCAGCCTGTTTAATAACCTGCCCGGCCCTGGGGGTAATCAGGTCAATGGCTCCGGGACCGGTACCGACCACGGTAAGACTTCCGAATTGTTTTGTTTTCTTCATTACTTATTCTAACATTTAAAGGAACTACAGACGAATACGGCTATAAAAAAAGTAAAAAATCCGTGTCTATCCGTGGTTGGCATTCCAGGGATTTTTTATTTCAGCAATGGCCACGGTGACGTTGGGCCATTTCATCTTCTTCACCAGGAGTCTTCCGCCACCGGCACCAAGCACGGCCGCCGGCTCAGCCACCCCCTTGGCCCCGGTAGCCCTGAGTACGGCAGCAGAGGTTGACACCCCGTCCACACCGTTCAACTGGTCCCGATGGAAAAAATCAATCGGCAGCTGGTGCTGACCGGCAAATGCAAGCAGGCCCTGTTCATCTTTTTTGAGATCAATGGAGGCCAGCCGGGCAACCGATTGCCGGGCAAGACCATGCTCCTCGCAGGCCTGCTGCAGGGCCTCTTCAATCTCTCTTGCCGGGGTATTTCGATTACAGCCGATACCGGCAACCAGGGTCTTCGGGTGCAGCAGGG
>JANTGH010000139.1 GCA_024763055.1 Desulfobulbaceae bacterium | reverse complement strand
TCGGCTTTAATTACACCGGTCGGATTTCAATTGTATCCTGCAGATAGGTCTTGACTTCGCTGATCGGCACCTCTTTTCTATGGAAGATCCCGGCGGCCAGCGCTGCTTCGGCATCGGTTTTGAGAAAAACCTCTAAAAAATGCTCGGCCGATCCGGCCCCGCTTGAGGCAATAACAGGGATGGTCACCGCGTCTCGCACACTGTTGATCAGTTCCAGGTCAAAGCCTGAGTTTGTGCCGTCTTTATCAATGCAGTTGAGCAGGATTTCTCCGGCGCCCAGTTCTTCACAGACTTTAGCCAAGGTAACGGCATCAAGGTCGCGGCCCTCACGGCCCCCTTTAATGGTGCACTGGTACCAGCAGTATTCTTCGCCGTTCGGGCCGGAAAATTTGCTTTTGATAACATGGTGCTTGACCGCGTCCGGGGAATCAACATAAACCCGTCGGGGATCAACGGAGATGACAACCGCCTGATTGCCGTAGACCCGGGCAATCTGCTCAATGGAGCTCATTCCGGTTGCCTTGCCGGTTTTAAGCACCTCTTCCACAATAAGAACCGCGTCCGAGCCAATGGAAATTTTATCGGCCCCGGAGCGGAAATATTCCGAGGCAACCTCCAGGGCGCTGTAGGTTCTGCCGTTGCGATCGGTGAAGTCGCGGATACCGCCGCCGATGGTCAGCGGGACAAAGACATTTTTCGATGTCTGCCGCAGCACTTCGATCATGGGCATGTCTTCAAGCGGAAAATCACGAAAGGCGGTGATGTTGAGGAAGGTAATCTCGTCGGCGCCCTGTTGGTAATATTCTTCTGCCAGCTGCACCGGTTTACCGAGATTGCGGACGTCGCCCTTTTCCCGAACATCATACTGGTCGCCCTTGGTGACCACCAGGTCCCCCTGATCGTTTGAACGCACATCAAGGCAGGCAATGATGCGCTTGGCCAGCTTTGTGGTCTGGGGGCAGTTCTGCGGGAGGATACTCTCCCGGGTGGAATCAAGGAAATTCTTTAGAATCTTGAGCCCGACCCGGCCGCTTTTTTCAGGGTGAAACTGGGTGGCAATAATGTTACCTTTCTGTACCGAGCTGACAAATTCCGTGCCGTAATCTGTGGTGGTCAGAATTGCACCCTCTTCCTCGCAGTCCACGTAATAGGAGTGAACAAAGTACAGCTTTTCATTACCGTTAAGATCGTTAAATATCCTTGAGGGCTGCCTTGCCTTGTAGCCGTTCCAACCGATATGGGGCACGGAGAGATCGGTGTCAAACCGCTTGACAGTGCCGGGCAGAAAACCAAGACCGGGCATGTCCGGGGCCTCTTCACTGCTTTCAAACAGGGCCTGGAGGGCAACGCAGATACCAAAAAACGGACGGTCTTCCCGAAGGTAGCTCAGCAGGGGTTCGATGAGCTGTTTATCGCTAAGAATCCGCATCATGGCCCCGAAGTTACCGACCCCGGGAAAGACAAGCCGCCGGGCTTTTGCTATGTCGGCGCCGGTTTCAACCAATTCAACGGTTTCCCCGAGTCGTTCCAGGGCGTTGATGACCGAGCGAACATTGCCGGCGCCATAATCAAGAAGAGTAATCATTGGGTATCCTCATCATTTGTAAAATCTGTTGTTTTTGTTCATTTTTATGTAACCGGCATGGCTGAACCAGAATTTCAGACCATAGCCACAATGAACAATGAAAATAGGCTGAAAGTTGAAGTCTCAGCGCCCCTTTTTTATCAAAACATAGCAATGTATCGCACACCCGAACGGTAAGGCAAGAGAAAAGAGTTGTCCATGGCTAAGGTCTCCTGATAATTGCTAAAGTGCAAAGAGAATAAAAAAAATGCAGGCAATACTCCTTGCGGCCGGATTCGGCACCCGGCTACGCCCCTACACGCTCATTCGACCCAAGCCCTTGTTTCCCGTGTTAAACAGACCCCTGTTGCACATCCTGCTTGACAGGCTGCAGGCGGTCGGCTGCAAAAAAATAGTGGTTAACTGTCATCATCTTGCTGGGCAGATCCAGGACGCTCTTACGGGCTACCCGGATGTTCATATCCAGATAGAGCCGGAGATTTTAGGCACCGGGGGGAGTCTGCGACTGGCCCTTGCGCAGTTGAGCGAGGGGCCGATTCTGGTCATGAACGGGGATATTTTTCATACCGTTGATCTAACCGAACTCTATGGATATCACCTCCGATCCGGCAACAAGGTAACGCTTGCCATGCATAATTATCCCCGTTTTAATACGGTCGGCGTTCAGGGTGAGCGGGTGGTTTCTTTTCATCCGGGCTCTGAAACGCAAAAACTTGCCTTTACCGGCATCCATGTGGTGGAACCGGAGGTGCTGCATCAAATTCCTGCACAATCTTTTTTTCATATCATTGATCTCTATGAGGAGCTGGCAGTCCAGGGGGTTGTCGGGCTCAAAAGAATTGACGGCGCTTTTTGGCGGGACATCGGCACAGCTGAGGATTACCTGCAACTGCACCGGGAATTGCTGGACTCCAATTCCGGTATAGCCTTTACCGGTAAAGGACGACGGCGGGGCGGCTGGCTGCTTGGTGAAAATGTGCAACTTGGTGATGCTGTTCAGCTCAGGGACTGGGGCTGTCTCGGGAAGGGCGGCAGGGTCGGGAGCTTGGCAATACTCAGTCGTTGTGTTGTCTGGGACCAGGCCGAAATCGCGGCCGGCAGCCGTATTTTTGATACAATTGTCACAGGCGTAGAGGCCGGATAAACCAGTCGGCGCTCTTTAAATAATTGTAACTGACAGGAGCACCCCATCTTCACTCATTTCGGCCTTCTCGAATAGCACAAGTATGCTTCAAAGACCTAAATAAGCAGGTAGCGTAGACTCCGAATATGTGGCACTCCTGAACAGTTACATTCCGGAGTAAGTGCAAGTTTTTTGCATCTATCTGAATAGTTACGAAAAATTAAAAATTTCCTCCGGTATGATCACGGCCCTGGAAATAATTTATCCAGGAAGAGCTTTGTTCAAGCGCCCAGTCCTTGGGTGGAAGCGTCGGTTCGCTGCCAAGTTTGTGTAAGGTGGTTTTCGGGTCCAGTCGGCAGTATTCCTGCACGTAAAAACAAAGGTGGTCCGGAAAGACTTCGCAGGCCATATTTCTGCTGCCTCCGCACGGGCCATTGACCAGCTTTTTAGGACAGCCGGATTGCGGACAGAGGTAGGTGTTTTCACTGAGTGTGCAGTCTCCGCACATTCTGCATCCAAACAGTAACCCTTTAATAATTTTTTCACAGCCCGTCAGCATCAGGCGGGTGGTATGGTACTGGTCACAGAATCTGCAAAAACGGCCAAAAGCCCGGGAAACCGGGTTTGTCCGGGAAAAGAGCAGCCTGTGCATCAGGTGGTGCAAAGGACGGCAGCCCGGTTTTGCGCCTGGATGCGGCTTTTGTTGTCTGCCTGTGTTGTTTTTATATAGTGACCAGATTCCCCGGATGGGAAAATGCGCGTTTTCCCTTGCTGATTGCAGGTCGGCGCCCTGTATCTGCTCGGCCTTGTCGAGGACAAAGCGGACATCATCAAAGCTGAGACCGTTGCCGCCAAGATGTATGCCGCTAAAGCCAATGTCGCGCAGTACGGCAATCATCCCGGCCGCCCTCAGTAATCGCTGTTTTTTGTCTTCGTTTTGCATAAGCTCTGCCATTTTTTTTGGCAGAATAACCCCCGGTACCCCACCTCGGGCCATGAATTTTGCCACTGCCGGACTGGGAATAAACACATTGGCCAATACGGGTATTGTAATATGTTCCTGTCTAAGAAAACGAATCAGATTTTCATATTTACTCAGATCATAGCCCAGCTGGGTAATGATAAATTGCGCCCCGGCTCGGATTTTTTTCAGCAGTTTTGCGTATTGCCAGACCTGTTCGGCCTCGGTCATCTTAAAGGGGGAGACCACGCAGCCGCATTGAAAATCAAAGGGATGATTGCAGATTTCATCCTCTTTCATCTGTCGGTAATGCCCCGTCTTGATAAGCTCAACCAGTGCAATGGTCTGGATGGTGTCCAAGTCGTAGACCGGCTTGGCCTGGCCGTAATAGGTGGGTTTGGGAAAGTCGCCGCCCAGGACGAGAAGATGGCGGAATTTTTGTCGCTGGTAGAGGAAGAGGTGGCTTTCGATCTGGTTGCGGTTTTTGTCCTTAAGCGAAAAGTGAATCAGGGGTTCCAAACCGATTTTTTGTATCTCGGCGCCGATGGCAATGGGGGCCAGCGCTGGATGGCCACCGGCGTTATCCGTAACGGACAGGGCGGTTATACGGCCATCTTCTCTTGCCCGGCGGGCAAATTCAAGTAATCGGTCAACCTTTTTGCCGCCCGCGCCCTGGCCGGGCACAAGTTCATAGGTGAGCGTAAACGACTTTGGATTGTTCAGCGATTCAGCAAAAGGATCTGTTGTTTTCATGAGGCGGGCAGCTTCTTTAAAAATAGAATAGGGGTCACGGACCAATGGAGGCGAGATGTAAACAGAGTAAAATGAGCGTATAACTCAGCAGCGATGCGGCTGTGCTCATAACGACAATGGTCCCGGCAAGTCTGCCGTCGCCCCCCATTTGGCAGGCCATGATATAGGTGGCAACGGCAGCGGGCGCTCCGGCCATCAACAGGCCGATGGCAAAGTCCATGCCGGTAACACCGAAAAGCAGGAGAAAGACTGCCGTCAGCAGGGGTAGAACGATAAGTTTTATTGTGCTGGCAAGCCCGGCTTTGCCAAAATCGCCGCGAAAGTTTGCGGCTGAAAAACTGCCGCCAATGGAGAGCAGGGCCAGGGGCAGGGTCATGCCGGTGGCAATAGCCAATGAGCGATCAAGGATTTCGGGCATGGGCAGATGGAAATAACTCCAGGCAATGCCGATAAGTGAGGAGAGAATGAGCGGATTGACAGCCATCTGCCAGGCAATGTTTTGATAATTGATGCGGTGTTGCTGCTGGGGCAGGGTCAGGGCAAGGATGGCAAAGAAATTTAATACCGGCACCAAAAAACCAAGCAGAATACCGGCGCTGGTCAGGCCGATGTCGCCATAGGCATTGTAGACAATAGCAAGACCGATATAGGCCAGGTTGCCCCGGAAGGATCCCTGGCAAAAAGCGCCAAGAATCGGAGGTGGAAATCCGCGTTTTGCCCCATAGAGATACGAGATGAAAAAACAGCAGCCAATGGCGCTGCCTGTGGCAATCACCAGTCTGATATTAAAGCTGACGGAAAAGTCGGCAGTGCCGATTTTATAAATGAGCAGCAGCGGTAGACAGACATAAAAGACAAACTTGTTGATCTGCAGGAAAAAAGTATCATCGACCAGCCCTGCACGTCGAATTCCCCAGCCCAGGCCGATAATGAGAAAAACCGGCAGAACGATTTGCATAACATTCCACATCATCTGTTTCTACCCGAAAATTTCTGCTTGCACCACCTTTAACATGCGGCATGGGCGGTGAGGCGAGTTATGCTAGATGAGGTACGCTGAAAAAAGTGGGCACTAACATGACAATTTTTTGAAATATTTTTTCAATTTTGTAGAGATATCATGTATATGAAGCTCAGCCTGGTTGAAATACGCGGGTTAACACCGATTGCCACGGTGTCGAAGGCTATAGGGTTGGCAGCATATTAACCCGCTAAAAATGAAAAAGGGTTAGCTCTTTAGAGCTAACCCTTTGATTTTACTTGGTGACCCCAAGGGGACTCGAACCCCTGTTCCCGGCGTGAGAGGCCGGTGTCCTAGACCACTAGACGATGGGGCCTTTTGGTGAGGGCTTTGTAAAATATCTCCGGGCCTTTGTCAATTGCTTTCGTTGGCGCGGCAAGAAAATATAATAGCCTGCCGGTTAATTATTCACGGCTGCCTTACAAAATTATATTGTTCAAGGCACCTTTACGATTTGGCGGGCAAGCTGTTCCAGCTTATCCGGAAAGCCAGGGTGTTTTCTGATTTCGCCTTTACCGTCAACTCCCGGGTAAAAGAGCCCACCATCATAAGGAGCATCCATTGCGTCAAGCCCATAGCGCGCGCAAAGTATTGCTCCTTCAAAGACCCGTTCACCCTTGGTGGCAGCAACGCTGACCAGGTATCCTTTGCGGTTTGCCTTTTGGGAAATGCGTTTCTTAAGGATATATTTCCTGCTCCACAAGGCCTGACAGCGATCAACAAAAGCCTTGGTCTGGGCGGTAAGCCCGTAAAAATAAATGGGTGAGGCAAGGAGGATTATGTCTGCCTCGACAATGTGTGTATACAGCATCTGCATGTCGTCATTAATGATGCAGATACCTTCTTTCTCGCAATTGCCGCAGCCAATGCAGGGATGTATGTCAAGATCTGGAAGTCGGAACTGCTTAACTGTTGCTTCGTGCCGCTGCAGTTCTTCGGAAAGTGTCTTGGCGAGTATCTCCGTATTTCCGTTTTGACGCGGGCTGCCGGTCAGGATAAGGGCTTCCATGCTGTTTAGATTTCCTTGGTAGAGGGGGCAGGGGTGTCTGGGGCCGGAATTGTATTTAAGCGGCCAAAAAACCTTGTAATATCGCAAAACCAGTTTTCTAAGTCATCAGTGATGAACCGCTCGGCACACCGCCATTGCCAGTTGTCATCCCTGGTGCCTGGAGAATTCATGCGACAATCATTGCCGAAACCAAGCAGGTCCTGCATGGGAATAATTGATATATCAGCGACCGAAGAGTGGGCGAGATAGATCAAGTCACGATGAAAAGTCGAGGCGTCATCATTGAACTGATTTGCCTGTCGTTTTGCCTGGCGGCGTACTTCCGGAAGGACGTCGGGCCTTAGATACCAGCCGACTGCCGTGTCATTGTCGTGGGTGCCTGTGTAGACTACGCAGTTATTGATGAAATTCTGGGGCAGGTAGCTGTTGTCAGGGGTGCCGTCAAAGGCAAAGAGGAGTATCTTCATGCCGGGATACCCAAGTGCGTCCCGAAGTTTTTCAACAGCCGGGGTGATGACGCCGAGATCTTCGGCAATAATGGACATCCGGCCGAGTCGGCGTTCCATTTCACGAAAGAATTCAAGGCCCGGACCTTTCTCCCAGCTGCCGTGTATCGCGGTTTTTTCTTTTGCCTCCACTGACCAGTAGGCCTCAAATCCGCGGAAATGATCGATGCGGAACATGTCCACCATGGTATTGATGGATGCCAGTCTCTGCTGCCACCAGGCATAAAGCCGGTCTTTTACCGCGTTTGATCGAGTGTTCCAGCGATAAAGGGGATTACCCCAGAGCTGACCGGTAGCGCTGAAGTAATCCGGTGGCACCCCGGCAACCGCCTTCGGGCGGCCGCTTCTCCTGTCAAGGTCAAAAATTTCCTGATTTGCCCAGACATCAACACTGTCCAGGGCCACATAGATCGGAAGATCACCGATAATATGTATATTATTGTCTGTCGCATAGTTGTGCATCTGGTTCCATTGCCGGAAAAACAGATACTGTGTAAAGATGCCGTAGTCGATTTCACCTGCAAGTTCAATTGCTTCCTGCTGGAGCGCATCCCGATCTCTGAGCCTGATTTTTTTGGGCCACTTGTACCAGGGCGCAAAATTATATCGATTTTTTAAGGCCAGGAAAAGGGCATGGTCATTGACCCATGGATTCTTATTTTTATAGTCCTCAAATCCCTGATGGTCGCCACTAACTTGAAATCTCTGCCAGGCAAGATGAAGAAGGGTGTCTTTTATAGGTATAACTTTGCCGTAGTCAACGCTATATTCGGAAAAGTCAGCTGTGGGCAGCTCTGAGAGCTGGAGCAGGCCGTGCTTGAAAAGCAGTTCCGGACTGATAAAAAGCGGATTGCCGCCAAGGGCGGAAAAACTCATGTAGGGTGAGTTGCCAAAAATCGGGCTTGTCGGTCCGACAGGGAGGATCTGCCAGTATTTCTGGCCGGCCCGGCTGAGAAAATCAATAAAAGAAAATGCCGAGGGACCAAGGTCGCCAATACCATAAGGGCCGGGCAACGAACTTACTGGCAGCAGGATACCGCTGCTTCGATTTTTGCGACTGTTTAATCCCTTGTTCACGTGTGCATTTTTTAATTTTGTTAGGGCCGGAACTAACCAGTATTTTACAGGAATCTGCTACAAAGTCTGGAAGCACTGTGCCTACTTTGCTACAGCGCCAAAAGCATTTTCGATATGCTCACAGTATACTGCGAGTCCTTTTGGCGACGACCCCTGTAAAATATACGGGCTAAAGACTTAATCCAGGCATACCGGTCCGGGGGCATGGACAACACGCGGGTGCAGCAGCCGATTGCAATGTATATTCAAGGAACATGCCTGTATAAAATTTCAAATATATCCTATTTACAGCGTGAAGACACTGGTTTTTCCTGTTTGGAAGCGTATTTTTCAATCTTTAATTGCTTTTTGGGGCAATCTGTATTAGATTTAATACTCTTTATGAGGTGGACTGTACATTTCGGGCATTGCTGTCTGAAATCTTTCGAAAAGCGTTTAAGAAATGTATTTATCGTGCTGTTGTTCGAAGAGAATTCGCATCTTGTGTTTGAATGGAAGAACCGATTGGAGGGAGAAGGCAGGTGCTGAAGAGTATCAAAAATGACCTTCTTGAGGCCGGCAAAGGCGAAGGATGTATAACCTTTCAACATCTGAATGAGCTATTACCGGCCGAGGTTAAAGATCCTCAGGATATTGAAGAACTCTTTGATTTCTTGACTGAAAATGATATTGAGATTGTTACTCAAGAAACATCAGGCAAGAGGAAGACGCTATCCGGAGAAATCTGGACAGGAAAAAAGACACAGGACGCGGAAGATGTTGAGGTGCTTCCGAACAGTGAGGAGCATGAGTCCGAAGAAACCACTACGACCTATTTGCGCGAAATGGGCCAGTTTGATCTGCTCACCCCTGAAGATGAAGCCAGGTATTCCAAGACTATTCGAGGCGGATTTGACTCCATTATTTTAGCCATACGGGAAGATGCCTCTGAAGTTAAGGAAATCTCGATGCTGGTTGAGCGAATAGATCTCTGGCAACGTCGTGACCCAACCCTTAAACCCAAGAAACAGCAGCTCAACTACATGCGTCATTGCGTGCTGATGGCCTACCGGAAATATCCCGATCTTCGCGCCTTGTTTGAGCTGAATACCAA
>JANTGH010000138.1 GCA_024763055.1 Desulfobulbaceae bacterium | reverse complement strand
TTTTTTGCGTGACCGGGTGGATGCGCCCCTGTATTATGTGCTTGGTAACCATGATATCCGGTATCAGGGATCATCGCCCGTGGGCTGCACCTATGTTCATCGGCGGCTGGTTCGTGTTGGCGACTATCGGCTGCTTGGTCTTTCCGGCTCACGCTGGTACAACGGCGGCGTCAACCAGTACCATGAGTCGGAAATGAAAAAAATCCTGCGCAGTCTCTGGCTGCAGCTCAGGTTGGCGGGCGGGGTGGATATTGTTATCAGCCATGCGCCGCCCCGGCATGTCGGCGACCGTGATGATCCCTGCCACAAGGGATTTACCTGTTATCGCACCCTGATCAGAAAATATGCGCCGCAATGGTTTATCCATGGTCATATTCATGCCCGTTTTACCGGGAAAAAAGAGCGGATAACCCGTCTTCATTCCACTTTCGTGCTGAACACCTGCGGCTATGTCATTTTTGAACTCTGATTCCATAAAACGTCTGTTGGGCGGCAAAAGAGGGGAACTCCGCTCCTTTCATGCCGTGCGTGAGCAGGAGCAGGCCCGGGACTGCATCGAACGTGGAACCTCGATGGTGCCGATCAGTAAAATTGTCGGCACGGTTGGGCGCTATAATGATTTTGACGGCCGATTCAGACCCAAACGCCAGGGAGACAGTCCGCGTTTGTCGGGGATCCTGCAGGCCATGCGGGAGGGGAAAAGTCTGCCGCCCATTTCCCTGTACCAGATCAAAGAAGATTTTTTTGTGCTTGACGGGCATCACCGGGTGCTTGCCGCCCGGGAACTCGACATGGAGACAATAAACGCCTGCATTCTGGAGCTGCTGCCCTCCGCCGATACCCTGGAAAATAAGCTGTATCGGGAAAAGGTGGACTTTCGGGACCGGGCCGGGTTGTCGGCCACCATCGAACTGACCGAGCTGGACCAGTTTGTCCACCTTGAGCAGCAGATCCGTATTCATCAGGCTTTTTTAAATCAGGGGGAAAAAGAGCAAAAATATTCCTATCCCCGGGCCGCCCGCGACTGGTACCAGACTATCTATCGCCCGTTGGTCACCCTGATCAGAAATTCAGGTCTGGTGAAAAAATGTCCCGGCCGAACCGATGATGATCTGTATCTCTACATTTCGGTGCACCAGTGGGAAGAGGGCAGGGCACGCAACTACGGCATTGGTATTGATAAACTTATTCCCAGGGACATGGAGGCATTCAGGGATAAAATGGCGGAATATACAAAGCAGCAATATCCGGAGATGAAGCAGACCATTACGGTTTTTGTCCTGATCAATGTGGAGGGCAAGCATGAACAGCGGGTCATGGATAAGCTCTTTGCTCTCCCGGAAGTTAAGGAGATGCACTCGGTGCACGGTTCCATCGACCTGATCCTCAAGGTGCAGCTGCAGCGCGATCTGTTGTCCTCCGATGCCGAGATTATCTCCCAGTTCACCCACGGAATGATCCGGCCCATTCGAGGTGTCCAGAGTACCCAGACCTTGATTCCCGGCCTCTCCAGGGTTAAAGAATAAATGGCTCAATACCGGCGGGAAAAGGTTATGTTCCGCAGCTAAAACCACCCATGGTAAAACCCTGAAAATATATCCGTGGAAGCGGACTTATCTGCGACAATTTATCTCCAACATTCAGGGAAACAAGAGTGTAAGTACAAATCAAGGACAGCGGTGTCATTGGTAAAGAATCCTGCCCAATGCGATTGGGCAGGTTAAGTCGATGACCGCATTGTCGCCGGTGATTTGCATACCCAGTTTGTTTTTCGTCCATCCTGAGTTCCTCCTCCAAATTGTCTGTACCGTTCCGTTAAAGAATTTTCTCCCTCTTATCCCGTCTAATCGTTTTCCCCGATGGAAAACGTTCCATCTCTGTTCCGAGTTTACATTTCTTTACAATCTTTTGACATCATCATGACAACTTCTTTGGCCAATTGCTTTATAAGTTAAACAACACAAGAGAAGATATCTTTACTTCTCAAGAATTTTTTAAAATAAATAGCGCTTATTCAGTGGGTTATTATGTGTGGTAACCCATTATAACGGAATGAAAGTCATTCCAAAATTCCAATAGAGAGGATGGTAACAATGAAAAAGAAAAGTTTATGTTCAGTTGGCAGAAAACAGAGTCGGACAGTGTTATTTTTTGTCTGCGCAGCCCTATTAATGACACCTGTCCTGTCCTTTGCCGGTCAGGTTGAGGGCGTGGTAAGGGGGCTGAACTGTGCGGTTAGAGGAATCAGTTGTCCGATAGATAAGCGGGATCCGGTGGTCGCCACAGAGCGGACATTTGTCGTTGTTACCGGTTCAGACGCTCATTATCTTGTTCCGAACCTGGATCGAGCGGTTCTGGCAAGGCATTTTGATGAAAAAGTCAGACTTACCGGTCTGGTGAACCAAAAATATAAAACTATCACCGCCGATACTCTTCAGGTGAAGCAGAACGGGAAGTGGGTTACGGTATATTCCCAGGCAATGGTTGATCAGTGGGAGGCGGACAATAACAGTGACAGTTGACAGGCATGATCAATGAATTGAAACTACACTCGACAACCCCTAATGGTAAGCCGGGGTTGTCGTTTCCCCTCAGCCCTGTAATGAGTATCTTGAGAGCTGACCCGTAAAAAAAACTTGGAGGCATAAAAATTATGAAGGTATTAACCGGGATCCTATCGCTGTTATTTCTCGGTGTGACTGTTTATGGCTTTGCCGCCGATAACCAGCCCGCTCAATCAAATGGCATTGCCTATCCTGAAGGTTGGCAACAATGGGCGGTAATAGGAGTTTCACATCGCACCGATAACAAGACGCTGCGTGTTATTGTGGGAAACACCATTGCCGTTACTGCGGCTCGCTCCGGAAAAACAACCCCCTGGCCTGATGGTTCTATTTTGGGAAAGGTCGTGTGGAAAGATACACAGTTGCAGGACTGGAATGAGGCAACGGCTCCGGGCAAGTTTGTTCATGCTGAGTTTATGTTTAAAGATTCGGCCAAATATACAAAAAGCCATGGTTGGGGCTGGGCACGCTGGGTTGGTCTGGATAAAAAACCTTTTGCAAAGGGGATGAAGGGTTGCATCTCCTGTCATATGCCGGTGGAAAAGCAAGATTTTGTTTTTACGCAACCAGCGGTCTTTCCTCAGTAATCTGTTGAAATATTTAGAGGCTTCCAGCTGTTATCTGTGTGGCTAATTATGAGGAGAAAAAAATGAAAGTCCAAAGAGCAAAAATACTATTATTAAGTTTTTTCATAACTGCATTTACCACTACCATGGTATTTGCTCAAATGAAGGACACCAACACATATTCGCCTCGTGATGGTGTAATCAATCTTTATGGTGCCGGCGGTCCTCATACAGCATTTATCAGAGTCGGTAAGTTGTTTGCGAAAAAATCGGGTGTTCCTGTAAAAGTGACCTTTGGCCCGGAAAGAAAATGGACGGAAAAGGCTCAAAAAAATGCGGATATTCTTTGGGGGACATCTGAGCAATCCATGACTGCATTTCTTGAAACCTATAAAGAGTTTGAGAGCAAAGATGTTGAACCAATTTATATCAGAAGGGCAGTAATCGCCGTTCAAAAAGGGAATCCAAAACATATTTCCGGATTCAATGACTTACTCAAACCAGGGATGAAGATTGTTGTTACAGAGGGAGCAGGCGTATATAATACTTCCGGCACCGGCGTATGGGAAGATGTAGCGGGCCGACTTGGTTTGTTAAGTGATATTAAAGAATTACGTAAAAACATTGTCTCTTTTGCAAAAGGAAGTGGAGCGGGTTTTAAGGCATTTAAAGGACTTAATGCAGACGCATGGATAACATGGATCCACTGGCCCTTGACTCATTCAAATGATGCTGATGTAGTAGAATTATCAAAGAAACGTGTCATTTATCGGGATCTTAGCATTGTAACAAACGAAAAGGCAGATCCTGCAACAGCAGAATTTATCAAATTCCTTAATGGAAAAGAAGCTTATGAAATCTTCAGATCGGAAGGATGGTCTAAATAAAGGTTCATAATTTCACAGAACAGCACAAAACGTTTCACCTGACCGCTATTATGCTGTGCTCCACAGCGGCAGGTGAGCCTGTTCGTTGGCGGTAAAAGTATTACCTAAATCCTGCATTTATCCGGCATTCGAACGTCGATACTGGCACATCTACTGTGTCGGCTTCACGAATTTCGTGCTCGATGTACCAACAGTACACCTGTGCCGAATTTCGCTCGGAGTCTCGCAGATAAGCGGAACGTAGTGAAGACTTCGGGCTCGCTTACCTGCCTCCTTGTATCTGCACCCGTCTCAACGTTCTCGGTGCATGGACAGTGATGCGGCTTGACCGCATGACGACTGCAGGATTTAGGTCTTAATTTATAAAAATTACGGCAATACGACATGAAGAAATATTCACAAATAATCATAGCCATTATTGTACTGGTAGGCGCTTGTTATTTTCTCCCGGAAACTGACCGGAATATTTTGGCAGGTCAAACACGGCCGGGATCAGGAAGGGTTGAAAAAGCGATTTTTGCCGGAGGATGTTTTTGGTGCGTTGAGTCGGATTTTGAAAAACATCGAGGAGTTGTCAGTGTCATCTCCGGATATGCCGGTGGGGTCGGAAAAAATCCGACCTATGCCACCTATGCACAGGATGGGTATTTTGAAGCGGTTGAGATAACCTTTGATCCTTCCGTAACAAGCTATCAGGAACTTTTGGATTATTTCTGGCGCCATATTGATCCAACCGATGCCGGTGGACAATTTGTTGATCGTGGATTGGCCTATAGAACGGCTATTGTCTATTTTGATCATAGGCAAAAAGATTTGGCGGAACAGTCAAAGATGGCGATGGGAACATCCGGATATTTTGTCAAACCACTGGTAACGGAAATCGTACCCTTTTCCACCTTTTATCCTGCAGAGGAATACCACCAGGACTATGCGGAAAAGCATCCTTTAAAATATAGATATTATCGATTCAGATCCGGTCGTGATCAATTTCTTTCCCGCATATGGCGGAAGAATTCCAAGAATATTGTACCAGGCAGGTCTTTCTTGGAAAAAAAGACCCTCAAAGAAAAAGATATTAAAAGAAAACTGACTCCCCTGCAGTACCGGGTTACTCAAAAAAAAGCCACCGAACCCCCTTTTGACAATCTGTACTGGGACAATAAGCGACCGGGTATTTATGTTGATATCGTCAGCGGAGAGCCACTGTTTAGTTCATTGGATAAATATAAATCCGGAACGGGTTGGCCCAGTTTTACCAGACCGTTGGTTTCCGCCAATATTGTCGAACAAAAGGAACGTACCTTCTGGTCTGTGCGGACGGAAGTGCAGAGTAAACAGGCGGGTTCCCATCTTGGTCATGTATTTTCCGATGGACCGGCGCCCACAGGACTACGCTACTGTATTAATTCAGCCGCGCTACGATTTATTGCCGATGCGGATTTGCAGAAAGCTGGATATTCTGAGTTCACATCTTTGTTTAATCATTGAGAATTTTTGGTAACGTAAATCCGTAACAACGAAAGACCGGGCACGACAGGCACATTTTTTTGCCGTGTACTTTCCCGGTTGGAAGGTTTATCCCTTGGAGAGAGTAGAAAATCGCTGGAGGAGTATGGATAGAATTCAAACAAATCGCCGTCAGACTTCATGAAAAAAAACCAGCTTTTTTTTTCGTTTATTTTGATTGTTCTTTGCGTGGGTGCGTTTGCCGGTATGGGTTACTACTATCTGACCTATCGTAATGCCATCATGCAGGATGCCGTCGAAAAAAGTGGAAGGGTATCAGTCTGGATGTTCAGAGAAAATTTGGAAAAAGATTTTTTTTCCAAAGAAAATAAGATGCTGCTTGATATAGCGTTCACAGGATCGAAAAATATATCAAATGGAGACCTCGTAGCTCTACGAAGACGCCATCCTATCATCGATAGAATTTTTTTCTTACCTACAATTAAATTCACAAACGTAAACAATAATTTCCCAGAAAACATGGAAGACTGGCTTGCCGGAAAAGTGGAATCAACCGTTTCAGGGCATTCCACAGAGCCTTTTGCACTACGTCATTTTTCCGGCCGATACAATGGCCAACCTGTTCAGGCCGGATTGCTTCCGATTCCGCGTACCTCTGCCGGGGAAAAAATTGGCTATCTCATATTCACCTTTGATCAAGATTATATTCGAACCAAGGTGTTTTCCGAACAGGTTCGGCTTTTCGATGGTATGTTGCCTGGGGTGGAGATTGTGGAAAAATCCATAGAGCTGGATCCGGATGCTACATCCAAAGATATGGTGTTTGTCGAAGCCCCTTTTCATGAACTTTTTCCCTTCTGGAAGATAATCGCTACTGTGGACCTCTCCGGTACAAGGAAACGGGCCCGAATGGAGTTTATCGTCTATTCAGGTATAATTTTTTTTGTTTTCCTCCTTATCGTTTTAAGTATCTATTTTATATGGCAACAGATGCAACAGGAACGAAAACTCTCCCAATTGAAATCGCAGATAATTTTCCACGGCTCACATGAACTGAAAACCCCTCTTTCTCTTATCCGTATGTATGCGGAAACTTTGATGCTGGGCCGTATAAAACATCCATCTAAAATGCAGGAATATTGTCGGATTATTTTAAGTGAATGCGACAGGTTACATCTTCTCATTAATAATACCCTGGAATTTTCAAACATTGAAAAAGAAATAAAGGAGTATGATTTCACCAAGGGGAATATTGTAGAGACATTACAACAGATAATGGCATCCTATAACTATTATCTCAAACAAAAGGGATTCACGCTGCATACGGATATTGACCCTGATATTCCATCTTTTCTTTTTGACAGGGTCGCCATGACGCAAATTATCGTCAATCTTCTGGATAATGCTATAAAGTTCAGTCCTGAAAAAAAGAAAATTCATCTGGCATTGCGGCGGGATGCCGGAAGAATGCTTTTAGAGGTTACAGATCATGGCACAGGAATGAAGCCGGAAGCATTACAATATATTTTTCGGCCATATTATCGTCTGTCGAAACGATTTCGAGGCTCCGGGATTGGCCTTTCATTGGTGAAACACGCCGTAGAGGCTCATAATGGGACGATACGGGTACAAAGTGAACCTGGAAAAGGGACTACGTTCTCTCTTTTGTTCCCGCTTGCTCATGAAGGGTCCAGATGATCTTTAATCAAAAGAGAATATTACTCATTGAAGATGATCTCCATATGCGTTTAGGCTTGCAGGATAACCTTGAATATGAGGGATATATAGTTTTTTGTGCTGAGAGTGGTGAAGAAGGACTGCTTCTTTTTGATAAAGAGCATCCGGACCTTATTCTTCTTGATATTATGTTGCCGGGCATGGACGGTATTGAGGTATGTAAAAAATTACGGAATCAACAACGGCATGTTCCGATAATCATGCTGTCCGTACGCAATAGTGAAGTTGATAAAGTTCTCGGACTGGAAACGGGAGCAGATGATTATATGGCAAAACCGTTCGGCGTTAAGGAGTTGTTAGCCCGTATTCATGCCGCCTTGCGTCGTTCCGGGCAGGATAAACCGGTAACCAAATATCACATGGGCGATGCGGAGATAGACTTACTGCATCATGAGGTAAAGAGAAAGGGATCTCTCATACCATTTACGGCAAAGGAATTTGAATTGCTAAAATTTTTTATTCACAATAAGGGCGTTCCTCTTTCGCGAGATCAACTTCTGGAAAAAGTATGGGGCATGGAATATTCCATTACCACCCGTACTGTAGATAATCATGTCCTCAGGCTTCGTAAAAAGCTTGAGGACTCTCCGGATGCGCCGCGTTTTTTTATTACTGTTTACGGAGTCGGATATAAATTTACGGGTTAATTTTTCTTGTGAAGAGTCTGTTTATACTGAATGCATCTGTTCAGGGTTCTGTTTTTATCTGTTGATATGAAAAAAATTATTCTTTTTTTGAGTATTTCCGTTTTTGGATGGGTCGGCTGGTGGCTTGGGGCCCGTTTCGGCATTATGACGGCCTACCTGATCAGTATGGCAACCAGTCTGTTGGGAGTAGTGGTCGGGGTTCTTTTTAATCGGAAGTATCTCGAGTAACCGTTTACCGACAGAGTCCTGTTTGTTTTTCAAAAAATTGTCACCGGCTATCCCGGAATGTATTGCAAAAACCAACGGCAGGGTGTAAGACAGCGATCTTGCCTGCCTCTTGCGGGGCACCCATCTTTTTTTCAAATTTTTTTTTTCAAGAAAACTCGCTGAAAACGAGACAGATACTTCGGATATCCTTTGAGTCGACAATTAAAAAAAGAAATAGAGAAGCGCAGAACCTTCGGCATAATCAGTCATCCCGATGCCGGAAAAACAACACTGACCGAGAAACTGCTGCTCTTTGGCGGCGCTATTCAGATGGCGGGTGCGGTCAAGTCTCGCAAGACCGCCAACCATGCCACCAGTGACTGGATGGCCATTGAGCAGGATCGCGGTATCTCGGTGACCACCTCGGTCATGAAATTCAACTATCGTGACTATGAGATCAACCTGCTTGATACCCCCGGCCATCAGGACTTTTCCGAAGACACCTATCGGGTGTTGACCGCGGTGGACTCGGCCTTGATGGTTATTGATTCCGCCAAGGGTGTTGAGGCGCAGACCACCAAGCTGATGGAGGTCTGCCGGATGCGCAACACGCCGATCATCACTTTTATCAACAAGCTTGATCGGGACGGGCTTGATCCGCTGGATATCCTGGCGGACATTGAAGAAAAGCTGCAGATTGAATGCACGCCGCTTTCCTGGCCCATTGGCATGGGCAAGGGATTTAAAGGCGTGTATGACCTGTATCGCAAGGAGATCAACCTGTTTACGCCGAGCCGGGCGACCCGGCCGGAGGACCGGATTGTGGTCAGGGACCTTTCGGACCCGATTCTTGAAGAAGTTCTGGGTTCTGATGTGGAACAGCTGCGGGAGGATATCGAACTGCTCGAAGGCGCGGCCAATCCCTTTGAGTATGAAGAATATCTCAAGGCCTCCCAGACACCGGTATTTTTCGGCAGCGCCATCAATAATTTCGGGGTCAAGGAAATGCTGGATGCCTTCTGCGAGCTGTCGCCGCCGCCCGGCCCGCGCGAGACAACTACCC
>JANTGH010000137.1 GCA_024763055.1 Desulfobulbaceae bacterium | reverse complement strand
CTGCTGAAAAGCTGTAATAAAAAACAGGTAAGCGAAGACTCCGAGAAAATAAATGACCCTAAACCTCGAATGGTAATGACAGCAACAAGGCACTTATACCGGCTTACCGTTCATCACCGGTGTTAGTACCTTACAGATAATTTTCTTGTTTTTTTCGCAAGAAAATTTCTAATAAGGTACTTATACCGGCTTACCGTTCATCACCGGTGTTAGTATATTTTTTATTTCTATTGCCCGGGTCAGTGTCGTTTCTACACTTTTGGCTGTTAACTGGGAGCGGTTTTGCCAGACCATAAGGAGCCTGGTTCCGTCACTTTCTATCCAGAGGTTTGTAGAGGTTGAGAGTATTTTTGTTCTAAGCCGGGAGTTAAATAGTATCCTGAGCTGATTTTCAGATCTTCCCTGAAGAAAATATTGTCTTGAAAATGGAGCGTCTTCAGGGAAGTTGATATCTGAAAACCCGAGTCGGGATTTAATCGTATCTCGTAGTCCCTCTGGCCGTAAAATAAATATAGGAAGGTTCTTTTCCAGTGCAATAACAGTGACAGCATGTTCTTTGGCACTTGTTTTTGTACGGGGTAGAATAAACCTGAAGAGTCCGATTGCCTCTCCATGATAGCGGCCGAGGAAATAATCTGACTTCATGCTAAACAATCCCATTCGCCGCAGGATGGAGAAGTTTTTAAGGTGTGCCCACTGCTTGAAGTCTTTCTTTGTCGCCGAGTCAAGCCCAAGAGCTTTTATTGCAAGTCTGGTGTTTTTCTTTTGTTTCTCAACGAAATATGACAGGCAGCAGACGAACGTGACAAAGATAAAAAGCCCGAAAATATCGACTATAAGCTCAATGTCATATTTTTGGTGATTCCAGTGAAGCAAGTCTGCTATAAAAATGATGAGCGTCTCCATTTGGGGGACTCAGAGTGTTCCTTGCTGGCTGATAAGCAATTGCTTTCCAGTTGGAGATGACGCAAGGATGAAAATCGGGGATGAAAATCGGGAGCAGACCCCGATAAAGCACACATCTCTCAGATTCTGCCTGTTGTGCCAGTAGGTTAAGGTGGTTATCATTAGTTCGGTGAGTGTTTTTTTTGTTAATACATCCGGTTGCGAAATAACAATCCTGCCGCTGTGAGGGTCGCGAGACCTATAAGCACCATGGGCCAGTACAGATTCCAGAGAAGATCAAAGGATGCCCCCTCGAGGAATGTCGAACGAACAATAATGAGAAAATAGCGCATGGGGTTCAAGTAGGTAATATACTGCACAAGCTGTGGCATATTTTCGATGGGAGTTGCAAAACCAGACAGGATAACGGCTGGCACCAGAAACAGAAAAGCACCCATCAGTCCCTGCTGCTGGGTAACGGAAATGGAGGAGATCATAAGGCCGATACCGATTGCGGAGAGGAGAAAAGTGAAGATTCCGAAATAGAGGACAAGAAAGGAGCCGCGAAACGGTACATGGAACCAGAGAATGGCCATGGTGATGATAAATGTTGCTTCGATAAAGCCGATGATAAAGCCCGGCAGAGATTTTCCAATCAGGATTTCCAGCGGGGTCATGGGGGTAACCAGCAGCTGGTCGAATGTTCCGGCTTCGCGTTCCTTGGCAACAGACAGCGCCGTTACTTCCAGGGTAACAACCAGCGCCAGCAGAGCGATAATTCCGGGTATGATGAACCAGTGGGAATCCAGACTGTTGTTAAACCAGGAATTGACAACGAGCCGGGCAGGTATATGTCGTCCACCGTGGGTGGCAGCCCAGTGAGAGTTAAAGTCCATGACGATATTACGAACATAATTGAGGCTGATCATGGCACTGTTGGAATTTCTTCCATCGAGAATAACCTGGAGTTTTCCGGGGCGTCCTCTGCTGATATCTCTGGTGAAATCGGGACCGATATGGAGAACCAGCATGACTTCTTTTTCATTGATGAGCGGAGCTATCTCGCCATCATGGTGAACGGTGACACACGAATCAAACACCTTTGCTCCCTGAAAGCGAGCCAGCAGCTGCCGCGAGGCAATACCCGGATCTTCATTGTAGACGGCATAAGAGACGTTGTTGAGATCAAAACTTGCCGAATATCCAAAAACAAGGATCTGGGCAATCGGCGGTACAATCAGGACCATTCTGGTTTTTTTGTTTTTGAGAATGGTCCGGAATTCTTTTTTCATTAAAGCAAATATTTTTTGTAGCATAGGACCGTTTATTCCAGAAGTTTATGAGATTTTTTCTTGATAATCATCAGGAAAAACAATGCCATCAGGGCAAGCCAGGCTGAATTTACCAGAAAAAGCGGCCAGATATTGCCGGCGAGAAACAGGGTCTGGAGAATATCGACAAAGTAACGAGCTGCCACAAGATGGGTCAGCCATTGGATTACAACCGGCATTGTTCTGATATCAAAGACAAATCCCGAAAGAATAAAAGCGGGCAGAAAGGTAATGACAATGGCAATCTGACCGGCGACGAACTGGCTTTTGGCTGCCACCGAAATAAGTAATCCCATGGTAATCGCGGTAAACATAAAGAGAGAGGAAGAACAGAGCAGTGCCCACATGGAACCGTGCAAAGGAACATGGAAAAGGAAAACAGCCATGAGCACTGAAAGCAGCATTCCCCCCATTCCCAGGATGAAATAGGGGATGATCTTACTGCTTGTTATCTCCCTGATGGTGACCGGTGTCACCATCAAGGCCTCCATGGTGCCCCGTTCCCATTCCCGGGCCATAACCATGGATGTCAGCATGGCACCGATCAGGGTCATGATAATGGCAATCAGACCGGGTACGAGGTAGTTTCTGCTGTTCACTTCTGCATTGAACCAGATCCTGTGTTCGACGGTGACCGGCATTTTCAGCTGCTGTCCCTGTTCCCCGGTCATTCGTTCCAGCCAGTTGTACCAGACTCCGGTTACATAGCCCTCTATCAGCCGGGCCTTGTTGGCATCAACCCCGTTTACGATAACGCCGACGGGAGCCTCGCTGCCCGTCATCAATTCCTGGGCAAAATTGTGACGCAGCCATATAATTCCATCCACCTGCCGCTGCATCATTGCCTGTTCTGCTTCCTGAATGGATCGCATGGATACGGGCAGGAAGTAGTCGGATTGCTTGAAGCCGGAAACCAGAGCCATGGCTTGCGGACTGTTTTGCTCGACCACAACTGCCAGTGGAACATGACGGGCATCCAGGCTGACCCCGTATCCGAAAAGCAATAACAGGAGCACAGGCAGAAAAAAGGCAATGCCGATAGATGATGGATCACGGATAATCTGCAGGCTTTCTTTGCGGACCAGACCACGCAGCCGTGTAAAATTCATTGATGCCCTCCCGATGGGTTTTTCATGGAGTAGTGTTCTCCGGCCTTTTTTTTCGTTGTTCAAACTCTTCGATCAGATGGATAAAAGTGTCTTCCATGGACGGTTCAGGGTTGTCCGGGCTTTGATAACGGGCAGTCAGCTCAGAGGGAGAACCGGTCGCCAGAACCTGCCCCCGTGCCATGATGATCAGGTTGTCGCAGTAACTTGCCTCTTCCATGAAATGAGTGGTGACCATCACTGTGACCCCGGCATCTGCCAGACCATTGATGTGATTCCAGAATTCACGGCGGGCGAGGGGATCAATACCCGATGTCGGTTCGTCAAGAAAAAGAATTTCCGGCTCATGCATGAGAGCGGCGGCAAGGGCAAGGCGTTGTTTATAGCCAAGCGGCAGATTGCTGGATTCGCTGTTTTGGATCTCAGCCAGTCCGAAAGAGTCCAGTGCCCACTGGATGCGTTCTTTCTGCCGTTTGCCGCGAAGTTCATAGGCAGCACTGAAAAAGTTGAGATTCTGGCGTACGGTCAGGTCACCGTACAGAGAAAATTTCTGAGCCATGTAGCCGATTTTTGCCCGGGCTGGTGCTCTGGCGGCTCGCAGGTCATGACCCGCAACCTGTAACGTGCCGCTGGTGGCAGGCAGCAGACCGCAAAGCATGCGAAAGGTAGTTGTTTTGCCGGCACCATTGGCTCCAAGCAGACCAAAAATTTCTCCGCGTCCGACACTGAAGCTCAAATCTTTTACTGCGATGAAGTCCCCAAATTCCCGACGCAGGTTTTTAACCAGAATGGCATCCCCGGTATCCCTTTTATCGACTTTTGCGGCAGCAATGACGGTGCGTTTGTTTTCTGCAGCAGCCCCTTTTAGCCGTTTCAATTTGTCAATAAAGCTGTCTTCAAAACGGGGTTTGCTGGCATTGATCTTCCATTTTTGCGGGTCGAGGGCAAAGGTATTTACAACCTTTTTCGGATCCATGGATTCCCTTGTAACAAGCCGCAGCGTGTCTCCAAGGATAATGACATCTATTGTCTGGGGATGGAAGCTGAGTTCACGGAGCAATTTGCGTTTGTTGCTGTTGCTGCCACGACTGTGAATGACAAAGGTCCTGTTCACAAGTTCAGCACTGAATGTGTCGGGACTATCCTGACCGAGAAACTTTCCTTCATGCATGAGAACGACCTCGCTGCACTGTTCCGCCTCATCGAGATAGGCCGTGGAAAGAAAAACACTCATACCCATCTCCTCGACCTGGGAATAAACGATATCCCAGAGTTCCCGTCGGGAAACCGGATCAACGCCCACCGTCGGTTCATCAAGGATCAGGAGTGGAGGAGGACTGACCAGGGCACAGGCAATACCGAGCTTCTGTTTCATGCCGCCGGAAAGCCTGCCGGCAAGACGATCGGTGAAGGGGGTCAGCCCAGTCATGTGTAATAATTTATCGTAGCGGGCGGGGCGTTTACCGGCGGGCAGGGTATGCAGGTCGGCATACAGGTCAAGGTTTTCCTGGACACTGAGATCTTCATAGAGACCGAAACGCTGGGGCATGTATCCGATTGACTGCTGAATCCTGATGGCTTCATGGGCAGCGTCCATACCAAGGACTGTAACGGTACCGGAATCCGGAAGAAATAATCCGCAGGCAAGACGCATTAATGTGGTTTTTCCCGCCCCATCCGGTCCAATGAGACCTGTGACAATACCGGATTTTACTTGGAAAGAAACCTCGGACAGGGCATGAACGGTATGTTTCCCAACCTGAAACTGTTTGCTGAGATCGCTTACAGACAGGATGATATCGCCCTTTTGTTTTGGTTGTGTTTTACTCACCGCAGGCATTTATCATGCTCCCGGCGTCTTTTCGTGACTGTCGTAAATCAACGCTCACGGTTGCCGGCATGCCCAGCCGCAGTTCACCCTGGGAATCACAGGCATAGACCCGCATCTGATAGACCAGACGGGTACGTAATTGCGGAGACTCCACATTCTTTGGTGTAAACTCGGCTGTTGGCGAGATATATCCAACCCATCCCTTGTATTGCTTTTCGGGGAAGGAATCCGTGGTGATTGTGGCTTTCATTCCCTGCCATACCATGCCCAGATTTGGTTCCGGTACATAGGTGCGGATCCATACGGGGTTTGTACGGGCAAGTGTTAGTACCGGTGCATTGGGAGAAGTCATCTCACCGGGTTCCATGATCCGATCCTGGATCACACCATCTGCTGCGGCATAAACCTTGCTGTCTTTCAGTTTGTTTTTCGCCAGGATAACAGCGGCTTCTTTTGCCTGGAGCTTTGCCCTGGCTATGGCTATATCCTCAACCCGTGGACCTTTCACGGCAAGGGCAAGAACCTGCTGTTTGGCATGCAGTTCACTTTCCAGGGCAAGATATTTTGTCTGGGCATCATCTACCTGCTGTCGGGCAACACCCTTTTTGGCATACCTTTGTGCCATTCGATCATAGGTAAGTTTGGCATCATCGACCTGAGCCTGTAATGCCTTGACCGTGTCCCGGGCGGCATTGATCTCTTCCGGTCTTGAGCCGTTCTCCAGCCTGGTCACGACCTGCTGCTGAAGCAAGAGTTCGGCTTCCTGCTGTTTCATCTCCGCCTGCAGTCTGACCGGATCCAGCTCGGCCAGGAGTTGACCGGTCTTGACCCTGTCACCTTCATGGACAGTAATATTTTTGATGCGTCCGGTATCATAAAAGGAAACCTCTATCTGTCGAATATCCACATTGCCGTAGAGCTGCAACTGTCCCTCCGGCTGTTGCTGACTGACCAGATTCCTGTAGTAGAATCCTCCGGCAGCAAGGAGAACTACCAGCAATATCGGTATTATGATTTTCCGTTTTTGTTTCATGATCTGGACCTTTTGTTTTTTGACGTGCTTACTACCAAAGCACAGGTAAGCTGTATTTGCTGAAGCATCCTGCCTCTGCGGGCACTATTCAGGGCATTTCCACGCTTGGAGTATCGCTTGCGGGGGCGAGTTCCTGCAGTTCTATTTCACATTAATCTGAGCTTCAATGGTAACCATGTTTTTTCTTTATTTCTTTAAATGTTTTCGCATTCCGCCTGCGGAAGCGTCTGGGAGAAAAAGACTGGCTGAGCTTTCTAACAAAGTTATGATGAATCCTGGTGTCATGTTGCAGATGACGATAGACCATTACTTTGACCTGATCGGTGACCATGGATGATCCGATGGAATATGCCCATATCAGAGCAATTTCCTGCCAGGTGATAGGCGTGATAAAACCAAAACCGTAGGCAGCCAGTAAGGTGGCGGCAAATTTTGTGATGGCTGCCGACCATATCATGATCGGGGCAGGCCAGGGGCGTTTCCAGAAATGTTCCTTGGTTCTGGCGACAAACAGAACAAGGTGCCC
Organism: Desulfobulbaceae bacterium; assembly: GCA_024763055.1. Classification (GTDB taxonomy): domain Bacteria; phylum Desulfobacterota; class Desulfobulbia; order Desulfobulbales; family Desulfobulbaceae; genus DRLX01. The sequence continues at coordinate 2,446 of JANTGH010000137.1, read as the reverse complement.
AGCCACTGCCATTTTAAGAAAAACATAGGTCTGTACCTGGGCCACATCAAGATGAAGCCAGTCGATGGCAATAAGCAGCATGCCAAAGCTGCCCAATACCCCGACAATCCCCATGGCTGTCGCCACAGAGATCACCTGGTGCATGTCCCAGCGAACGGGATTCTGCTCAAGACCGGTATGGTCGTAAGCAATAGTCATGATCGGAATGTCATTGAGAAAGGCCAGCAGAATGATCATGATGGCGGTAATTGGATAGAAATTAAAAAATACCATGGCCAGAACCACGAAAAACATGATTCGTATGGTCTCGCTGACACGGTAGATGGCATAGGCATTCATCCGCTCAAAGATACGTCTGGCCTCTTCAATGGCAGTAATTATAACTGAAAGACCCGGCGAGGTGAGGACAAGGTCAGCGGCAGCTCGGGCAGCATCGGTAGCGCCGCTGACGGCGATGCCTACATCGGCCTGTTTCAGGGCGGGAGCATCATTGACTCCATCTCCGGTCATGCCTGTTATATGATCCCTTTTCTGCAATATTTTGACAATACTGAATTTATGTTCCGGGAAAACCTCGGCAAATCCTTCTGCCTGCTCAATCTCTTCCCCGATGTTTATATCGATATTTTTTTGTTGTCCGGACACAGGCAGGATTTCCGATTTGAGAATAGTGGTTCCCAGATTCAGCTTTCCGGCAATCTGCCTGGCAATGGCCTGGTTGTCACCAGTGACCATTTTAACATGCACTCCATATTTCTCTGCCTGCACGATTGTTTCTGCAGAATCTTCCCGTGGCGGATCGAACAGCGAAAGAATACCGAGAAATGTCCACTGTTCTTCTTTTTCTTTCTTTACAGCAACACTCAGAGCCCGATATCCTGCGCCGGCGAAATCATCAACCACCCTGCCTGCCCTGTCCCGATCCGTTTCGTTCAGGTTTGCAAGCTCCATAATTACCTGCGGTGCACCTTTGCTCACCTGGAAAGTTCCCCCTTCATCATTCTGCACTGTTGCCTCGGTACGTTTATGCACAGGATCAAAGGGGATGAAGTTTATCTGTCTGTATGACTGCAGTGTGCTTTTATCCAGCAATCCCTGAAAAATGGCCTCGTCAATGGCGTCCTTATCCTCTTCCCGTGAAGCCATGGCGGCCATCAGCAAGACTTCCTGGTCGTCTCTTGCAGCAAAGACTTTTATGTCGCCGAGGGTCAGTTTATTTTTGGTCAGGGTTCCGGTTTTATCCGAGCAGAGAATATCCATAGAGGCCATTTCCTCGATGGACTCAAGTCGGGTGACAATGGCCTTTTTTCTTGAGAGCACCATGGCACCCACCGCCATGGTCATGGATAAGACTGCAGGCATGGCCACAGGTATGGAGGCAACGGTCAGGATCAGGGCAAACTGGATTAAATCAATCCATGGCTGATGACGATGGAGCTGAACCAGAATAAGGATCGTCACCAGGAACAGGCTGACATAGATGAGATAGTCACCGATGGTAAGCACTGCCTGCTGAAAATGAGAAACGGTTTTTGCCTGCTCGACAAGTCCGGCAGTCTTGCCGAAACGGGTATCTTTGCCGATGGCGGTTACCTCAGCCACCACTTCTCCCTGTTTCACAATGGTGCCGGAGAAGATGTCTTCCTTACGATTTTTGGTCACAGGCAGAGATTCACCCGTAAGAGCCGACTGATCCACACTGAGATAGTCACCCTCGATAATGCGGCCATCGGCAGGTACCACGTCACCCAGTCGAACCCGGATAATGTCCCCGGGTACAAGTCCTGCGGCATCAATAACTCCCCAGACACCATCCCGGAGAACCCTGGCTTTTTGGGCAAGCTCTTTTTTCAGAGCATCCATGGCGTTGCCGGCTGTATATTCCTGCCAGAATCCCACCCCGGCATTAAAGATCAGCAGGGCAACAATGATGAAAAAATCGGGCCAGTGACGAACGGCTGCCGATAGGATGGCAGCGATTTCAATCATCCAGGGAATAGGTCCCCAGAAATATCCGAGCATTTTTTTGACCAGAGAAACTCTCTTTTCTTCAAGGGAGTTGGGACCGTACTGCTGTTGAAGGCGAAGGACCTCAGATGAACTGAGACCTTTGTTTGTGGAGGTTGCGGCAAAAACTGAATCTGTCATAACAGGATGCCTCACGGATTGTAATTTTAATAAATCATAGCCATTGATGTGACCTGTCATTGTTTATCCTGCGGTCTTTGATTGATCACAGGCAATGGTGTTGTATCATAAAAAATAGGGAGATGTCCTCCGGTTCTTTGTTGTACCGGTTTGCGGTCCTGAAAGCTGTGCTGACCATCCAGGAGCTGCTCCATTACAAAAGCTAACACCGGTGATGAACGGTAAGCCGGCATAAGTGCCTTGTTGCTGTCATTACCATTCGAGGTTTAGGGTCATTTATTTTCTTGTTTTTTATTAC
>JANTGH010000136.1 GCA_024763055.1 Desulfobulbaceae bacterium | reverse complement strand
AAATTTTGGAGCTATGATATAAAGCGTTAGTCAACTAATTAACAACGTCCCTGATCATGACGATCGCGGATGGAAAATCCTTATATCGGAATTCCAGTAAAGAATAGTTTTACTTGACATATCAAATTCAAATCAGTACAATTGTACTTATGAAAATAGTTGCCGACACAAACACGTTTCTCGCTGTGGCCTTAGATGAGCCCGAGAAAACACAGATTATTCGTCTTACAGTTGGGCATGACTTAGTCGCGCCGGAAGTTTTACCGTTTGAAATTGGCAACGCTTTAACGGCTATGATGATGAAGCGATCCCTTAAAACCGATGAAATGAAATCGACCTGGGATATAGTTCAAACAATACCGGTTGAATTGCGTCCGATAGACATTCGCTCGGCTTTAGAGATCGCCTCTCGATGTAACATTTATGCCTATGATGCATATTTTATTGAATGCGCTATCAGCCTGCGTTGCCCATTATTGACCCTGGACCGGCGGATGAAAATAGTCGGCCAAAATCTAGGCCTGCATATTTGGGAGTAAATGTCATGAAAGTATATACATATTCTGAAGCTCGTCAAAAGTTTTCCAAAGTTCTCGACATCGCCCGCTCTGAAGAAGTGATTATTAAACGGCGAGGAGGAGAAACCTTTACCTTAGTATTCAAAAAATCATCTAAATCTCCATTTGATGTCCCGGGAATCAAAACAAAAGCGACCACCAAAGATATTATTAATGCTGTGAGAGAATCCAGAGCAAAGATTAACGAATAATATCACCCCCCAAAAAAACTATCTGAAAAATTCTTTCAGACAAGATCAAAAGAAAGACTGAATTTCTTTTTTCATCCTGACAATCCTGTTCATCCTGTCCAAAAACCATAAACCGTGAACTGTGAACCTTTCAAGAAAGTTAATCAACTAATCAACAACGTCCCAGAAAATCCTTTGGCCGGGTTGTCCGCTTTTTCTCCCAATACCAAGGACCGTTCATAGTCTACGGATTACTTTACCCCTTGAACCTTTCGCTTAAAGGGACGGTAGAGGGGATCACCCACCAATACCTGGCGCCAGGAACGAAAGGGCGTTGAAAGAACGAAGCATTCCGCCAGGCTGAAACGCCCGTCCAGCAGCAGACCAAAAAAGAGCGCCGGAACCGGGAAGGACTGGACATAAGGCTCCGCCACCGGGCCGATAGTGGCCGCCACCCCTTCCTCCAGCATCCGCTTGCACCAGACCTGGCTATTTTTGTTATGCAGCGTGCCACACTCGGAGCTGGCGATATGAAACCCCACCGCTCCCGGCCGCCACGTAAAAGCCGGTACGTAGTGGGCCAACTTATACCAACCGCAATACAGGACGGCATCAGGGCAGTCACCCGGCTGAAAAAGCTCGCCTTTGTCATTGACGACCACCGGCATACGGCCGCTGCGCTTCGCCTGCTCTGCCGCCAGGTGAATGGAATTGTCATAAAAGGCATAGCCGCTCAATTTCTTTCCCTTTTCAGGCTTCGGCATCGGCCAGCGGGCGTCAAAATAAGCCGTCCCCGACAGGCCGTTTTTCTCCGCAGTGATGCTATCGGTAATCATCCTTTTGACAATCTTCGGGTTCGACCCGTCCAGGCGGGCGACCATGTAGGCAATCCGGGGTTCATTCTTGATTTTCTTGCCCCGATAGCCAAGGAAGGACGGGTTAGGAAGCCAACCAGGGAGGGGATAGTTGCCGGCCATCACCAGAGACAGTTCTGAATCAACGGAGGCCAGCTCCATGGCATGGCTCAAAGATTTCAGCTGCTTCCCCGTCTTCTTCAACTGGGAAGCGGCCTCTCGATATACTTTGTCTTTCTTGTCCAGATCTTTCATCCTTTTCCGACAGGCATCTTTTAGCTGCCGCAGTTTTTTCTGCTGCCGCTTTTCCCCAGCAGTCATCTTCGTCGGCGCTACCTTCAACGGCATGCCATAAACCAACAGCAGGCAGCGAATGGGCTCCAGTTTTCCCTCCTGTTGCCGCTTCTCCAGGTATTTTTTCACCGGACGGGCGATATGATCATCATATTCTTCCCGGCTGCAGGTTTCTTTCCAATTCACCCGGAGTTTCAGCAGATTTTCCGCCGGCACCTTCCTCTTTTCCAGGTAAAACCTGGCCAGGGAAACGCTGTCCGCCGCCCGGGAATTGGCAATCACCAGCACCTCACCGGGACCAAGCGCCGCATAAATATTCATTCCAGGCACACACGCCAGTAAAAGCACCAATAAAACCCAGCAACTGCTACGACAAATAGTCATCATGTTGATTGTCATGAATTTCAAATTACCATCCTTATAAATGGCCACAAGCAGACACATGAAAAGATGGTTTCTGTCAAAAAACCAACACCGTGAGCTGTGATTCTTACAGGAAACTTATGCAACAACGTCACAACGTCCTGATTTTTACTGGAATTCCGATATAAGGATTTTCCATCTGCGATCGTCATTATCAGGGACGTTGTTAATTAGTTGACTAACGCTTTATATCATAGCTCCAAAATTTCGTTTAAACGTCATTATCCTACTATAGAGACATTAATTTACCATTATGTTAGTCAACTAATTAACAACGTCCCAAAGATCATAAAACATTTTATCCTTATATCGGAATTCCAGTGATTTTTACTATTTTTACATCCAAGGATCGCGCATTCGTGCCAAAACACCATTAAATCACACTCACCATTGTTTAAAATACACTGTAGTGTACCAGGTTCATTCGCCAACCGCAGATATCTTTCTAGATTTCTCCTCTTTCACCTCGTAGAGATTCCCCTCACACGGACGAAAACCATCGCGAAACACCGTCCCAACACCCATATCCTTCCCGGTTCGCATATTTATCAGCCGCACTAACTCAGGAAAGTGCAATTGCAGTACGGTTGCCGGGCCGGTGACCCCAAAATCAACTTTTCCCTTTTTCCTCTCCTGATCCAACTTCTGTTGTAGCGTCGGATTTTTGATAATGCCAAGATATCGCTTATTATCATTCTTCCACCAGAGGGCCTCCAGCATGACGGCAGGTTCCACCTTGCCATCTATCGAAATCACCACCCGCTTCTGCAGCCCCGCGTTTTTCAGGATGCACCCCACCTCCTGCCGCCAAACATCCCCAAAATCCCCAAAGCGATACTTCGGCGACCAGTACAACAGTGGATCCAGGTTGAGATACACTGTCCGCCCCTTATCCAATTTATTTTTTACCATACAATTCAAACCGGGCACCACAGACCGAATATGCGACTTCACTTTTTTGTTTTGCCGTGCCAATCCTTCACCCCTAAGGCCCCTCTCAAAAATCGGCAATCCATTATATCGTAGAGCCCCCTGATAAGCCGGAAATCGCTTTTCGTAGGGCTTTTCCCACTGCTCGCCATCTATCTCAGCGAGGCCAGATCCGCCCAAGTAGCCGGCCATTTCATCTCGGACAAGCCCAAAGCACGAGTCCAGCACACCCGACTGCCGCCCCCGGCCATGTTCATCCATCACCCCGCACAGGTAATCAGCCACAAGAATTCCGCCTTGCCGAACAAAACTTTCCAAAGCCCGGGCCTCTTTTTGCGAAAGACAAACCGTCTTAGGCAAGATAATAACCCGAAACCGACTCAGATCAGCTCGCCCTTCCAAAACATCAAGGTAACTGATAAAATCATACTGATACCCCAGGTCCTCAAGCGTTTTACCCCAAACGTTGCGCAGCAGGCCGGTGCTCTGATTTTCATTATCAATGGAACTGAACCGCCGCGGCCAGGTTCTGCCATGTACCAGGGCATCCATCACCCATGAGGCCTGGACACTCGGGTGGGAATAATAGATGCCGATGGGATCCGGAGCAAATCTCGCCCGCCGGTCAGCAAGTATTCCCCCCACCGGTCCCTGTAGTTCGCGAAAGGTTTTTTCGAGTTCGCGGATGTGGGGGGCTATGGTTTTACGCCCGCCTTTCCTTGTAAACCAGCCTTGCGGCCAACAGATAACCCCTTGATTACCATGCAGATAGTAATACCAGAGAAACCAGGAATCCCGCTTTGGATTACCACTGGAAAAGAAAGTCTGCATTCGCGGCCGCCGCTCCCGATTCCACCAGGAGCGCAGCAGTTCATTGGTGCCGAGCAGGTCGTAGGCCTCCATCCACTGGACCGACCGGGACAGCATGGCATAATCGTAGCCGCCCCATGGAGCCGGGGCCTGCCCACCCACAAAGCCGGCCGGAGTCAGAGGATCCAGTCGATTTGCTTCTTTCGTCAGATCAGCCAGCACCGCCGCAAATTGAAAATCCATGAAGTGACGAAAATCCATCCACGGAGCCAGATTCCAGTGACTCAGTGGTTTTCTGCTAACGCTCTTGCGCACTTTCTCAAACCCGATCGGCACAACCTCGGCAAAGGTCTTATAGGTTGCGCCCCATTCAGTGTTAAGTGCGGTAATAGAGCCGTACGAATCCCGCAGCCACTCCCTGAACCAATCCAATGATGCTTTAGAAGTATCAACATCCGCGGGGTTCGTAAACCGGCCAAGAGAAATTTCGTCATCGAAGGCATAGGCCAAAACCGGGCCGGTCCGGGTATCGGTGATGTTTCGCTGCAAATGGTGCTTGAGGAGTTTGATTACTTCAGGATCGGCAAGGCTGTAAGGCCGTTGCAAAAGGTCACGCCGACCGGTTACCTTTTTTATATTGTCCCCGGTCAGATAGAGAATTCCTTTGTTGGCAACATGGCCAACGTAATAAGGAAACCGTTCAGCACCGGCCAGCTTCACTTGATCATTCTTGCCGGCACCACGGTCAATCTGGAACCCACCGAGGCCCAGCCGGCGATAGAGCGGTAAATCGCCGATAATATCCGTTTTATACGGCCAGATCAGCACCCGAAAATGCTGCCAGCAGTCCGGCAAAGGGACGGCCGGCACCGGCTTCAGCATCCCGGTCCGCTGGCTGCCTGCCCATGACGACGGCACTCCCGGAAAAGCCGTCGTCAACAGCAGAAAAGCTGCAATGACCAGCAGGGCGCAAAAAGCAGGCCTACGGTACATCATTCAAACGCTCGTACCGTCTACCTTGGAAATCACATAACGGTACTTGCCGGAGGCTTCCCGGGGAATATTATCAACTATTTCAACGCTAACATTGACTTCGTCACCCATGCGCTTTTTGAAGCCGGCAACAATCCGTTGGTTGCCTTCAGGTGGGTAGAGATTCTCGTGGATTTTGAGCAAAACCCGCATTTCGGTGACTTCTTCCTGGATGATTTTGAATTCATCCACCCCTTCAATATCCCGAACAACGTAAATTACCGAAAGGGCATGCTGCCAGCGGCCGTCAGGGGTAAGCACAAAATCAGTTGTCCGCCCCTGTACCTTGCTCATCAGGCTGAAAGTCCGGCCACAGCTGCATTTTCCAGCCACCGGCCGGGCCATGTCGCCGGTACGGTAACGAATCAGGGGCATCCCCCAGGCATCCAGGTGGGTAATAACGACTTCGCCATCCTCGCCTTCCGGTGCCGGCTGGCCATCGACCAGGAATTCAATCACGTAGTTGGGATCCATAATATGATAATTGCCGCCGGGGCATTCATGGCTGATAAAACCACCTTCACGACTGCCGTAAGCATCAACCACCGGGATATCACCGAAAAATTCACTGATCGCCTGGCGCTGGTGGTCATACAGCACCTCGGCAGTGCTGAAAACAACTTTCAAACCCAGGTCATTAAGGCTGTACCCCTGCTCACCGGCCATCCGACAAAAAAGATCAATGGTACTGGGATAGCCAAAGAGACATTTTGGCTTGAACGAGCGAAACTGGCTGACAATCTCCGGCACCTTGTCTGCTGAAATTTCAAAAGCACTGATCAACAACTCGTTGGTCAGCCTATCCCGCAGGTCTTTGATTTTATCCTGTTTCGTCACTTCCAGGGGCGAGCCCCAGAGATACAGTTCCCGGTCGCCGATATCGATGTCCCACCAGCGATGGGTCAAGGCGCGGGCGGCAGCATCATAGGCCTGGCGGCGGCGGTCAAAATAAAAGACTAGGGGTTTCCCCGACGATCCCCCGGTATTGTAGCGATGCAGGCCGCCGGGACAATCTTTCCAGGTCATCTGATCAAGGTTCTGGCGGATATCAGCCTTGGAAAGCAGGGGCAGCACCTTGAAATCATCGATGCTGGTCATCTTGTCCGGATCGAAACCCGCTTCGGCAAAACGGCGCTGGTAAAAAGGGATATTCTGCCGGGCATGCTGCAGCAAATTCTTTAATTTTCTGAAACGGAGTTCCTCCAGTTCGTCAACCGGAGCCCATTGCAACTTCTCCAGTTCCTCCAGGTATTGATAAGTCTTGCGCCCCACAACCTTTTCATGCAGCGGAAACAGTATATTTTTGACGATTTTCTCATACATGGTCTCATCCCCCATCTTGATGGTTACAATATTTTTATTGCCCTGCCAACAATCGCAGACTTTCATCAGCGGCTTCCCTGACCCAGGGGAACGACTCATCAGCCAGCAGTTTTCCCAGGTACGGAATTGCCTGCCGATCATCAATTTCACCCAGTACTTTGGAGCTCAACCCGCGAAAATCCTCGTCCCAATGTTCTAGAAAAGGATAGAGATAGTGACCCGCCGCAGCAGTACTACATTTTCCAAGAGCCCGGATACTGTTAAGACCGACCGGGGGATAGTCAAAATGCTGCAGACGTTTCACCAGTCCCGGGACAGCCTTTCCGGCACCGATATCCCCCAAAGCCAGGGCCGCCTGGGAACCGGCATCACCATCGTCTTCAAGGTAGTGCAGCAGCAACGGCAGGTTTTTGCCGCTGCCCAATTTTCCCAAGTTTTTGATCAAACCCCAGCAGATTTCCCGACCTCGCCACAATCTGGCAGGCTGATATTGACTTTTCTTCCCCCGTAAGATCTCCTCAACCAAGCCGGCCGCTGTTTCCCGCTCGGGGAAGTTACCCACGTCGGCCAAAACGGCCACCGCCATGGCTGCCGTATGCAGCCACATGGTGTCAGCCGGCCAGCGATGGCCGGTATCATACCAGGTAATCGCTGATGCATGGCGCAACACATCAAGCATTACCGGCACTGCCTGTCTGCCAACCGAGCGGTATAATGCCTGGCAGGCTTTTATTTTATTGGCACAGGGATGAGTTCTATCTTCCCTGATCACCCTGGTCAGCAAAGGCGCCGACCGAGGGTCGCCAAGAGCGCCCAGCATCAGGATGCTCCCACCAATCGCCCCGGCCTGTTTTTTCAGAAACCGGTCATCCTTTTGGTGGACAACGGCAGCATCAAGAAGTTTTTCCAGCCGTTCCAAATAGAAATCAACGGTCCGCAAATGAGGTCTTTTTCCCCTGCCAACCAGCCTGGCAGGAGGAAGTAGTTTCACATCTCTTTTTCCGGCAGGAAGCCGCAAACCGTAATCAGGATCAAAAAAATCCCGGCTACCGGTCTTATCCATTTTCAACGCCGCAATCTCCAAAGCCAGGCAGCGACAGTCGCTCCACTGCCGCCCCCGGGTTTTGACTTCGTAAACCGCCGGCAGGGAATCGAGGATGACCGACTGGTGTCGTACCTTCCCCCTTTTACCTTCGGCCCAACGATAAGAAACCTTGAGGTGGATATTCTTTTCCAATTCACCGTTGACCTCCACCTGGTTTTTGCCTGGCCACAACATCGGCAAAGCCATCACATTATGCTGAAAAACCGTGGTTAAAGCCACCTGTTCAAGAAAACAGTCAGAGGAATCTTTTCCCTGGGTCAGTTCCAGCTTCAAGGAATAATGATAGCGCCCGAAAGGAGTCGCCAGGGAAGGCTTTTCCCCGGCAGCGGGGTTGAATTTCGGGCAAAAATCCACCCGCTGCGCCGCCAGTTCACCCTTGATCTCCTTTTCAGGTCCACAGGTATGCCAAGTTTTTCCATCATCAAGGGACACCAGCAACCTGAGGTGATCACCTGGTCCAAGTCGACCACTCAGCACAACCCAGGCATCGCTGATGATATACGGCAATGAAACGGGGATAATCACACTCGACACCCGACTGCCCTGCACCGGACGCAACAATATTCGCTCCTTCTGCCGCACAACTTCCAGACCATCCATCGTCACTCCAACTGCCGCTTCGGACAAATCTGCAAAATCAAGATTCCAGCTCAGGCGACCATTGCCGTAAGTCCGGGGATAAGGAGTAAGGGCCAAATCCCGGCGCGCCCCACGGTGAAGATCATAATAAGGTTTCCCCTCATTACCCCAGAGAAACACCATTCTTTCCCCCGGACGCAGGGAAAAAGACATTTTCCGGTATGGCAGCGACCACAGGTGGCCGGCATGGACAAAGGATGGCTGCATCAGGGAAGGCCAGGAAGGCACCGGTGTCCGTGAAGGATAAGTCAGGAGGGAATAATCAAGCGCCAATTCATCGGCAGATGCTATATGGCCACCGCTGCGGTCATAAACATACCAATGCTGAGAAACATCAAAAACGTGCCAGCGGCCAACACCATCCCGATCCCGCCAGTAACAGTCAGCCAGGGTATGGCCGAACTTGTAAAGTTTTTCGGCCCGACAACCCTGACTCCGCCAGCACATGGTCATGATTCTCGACAAGCCGTCACACCAGTGAACCCCATAGACATTGAGCAACTTCAGCGGATCAAGAATGTAATTTTTTCTCAGGGCCGGTTCTTTCGGCGATTTGCCGGTCACCGTCAGGTATTGAATATATTGCCATATGGAAAGGGCTTTAGCCTCGTCATCCCGGGCGCCGGCCAGGCGGATGCAGTCACTGGTAAATTTTTCCAGCGAACAGGTAGATGGCCAGCGATCGCAGGCAATGGTAATATTATTCGCCCCGGCAAACACAGGGGATGGCAACGACAGGAAAAAGGCAAGGATGAACAGTATCGGCAAAGATCTGGACAATATCCTTTTAATCATCATATCCCCCATTCTTCCTTATGGCCGGTTTATTTTTTCAATAAAACCGCCGCCACCACAGGGCAAACATCAGCAGTCCCCACAGGGGGGTCGCATTATCCTCTTTGCCCGCCAGATGACGCCCCCACAATCCTTTGACATAATCCATGTCGAAGAGCTCAGAAAAACCTGAACGGGAAGCAAACAAATTATCATTAACATAATCCCGCAAATCACCCCGCAGCCAGGCCGCTAAAGGAATGCTAAAGCCCTGTTTTTTCCGGTAAAGAATTTCACGGGGCAGACGCGGTTCATTGACCTTCTTGAAAATATATTTAGACTCATTCCCTTTTAATTTCAATGATGCCGGCAGACGGGCGACAAATTCCATTAATTTGTGATCGAGAATT
>JANTGH010000135.1 GCA_024763055.1 Desulfobulbaceae bacterium | reverse complement strand
AACCGGGTTGTTCTCTAAAAATTCTGTTAAAATTCCGGGAAAATATTGCCATTTAATAATCATAGCTGATGAGATATTGTCACACAATACAGCCAAAAAATCAAATCGTTGTGATCAGATTGGTAAAGAAATGTTGTGAGTGCTTAAGACCGTACAGATAGTCGGTGCTGGAAAGTCAGAGGGAATAAATCTGCTGTTCATCCGTTCTCCTGTTGAAAGGTTGGCTCTTTGGGTTAACTGACAGAAGAGATCGGGGGGTATGATGCAGCAGGAAATATGTATCCGGGCAGGCTTGGTGCCGGAATATTTTCATACCAGGCTTCTGGAGCAGTCCATGCAGCTCAGTGGTGGAGACCGGCGCCATTATTTGCGTCTGCGCACGGAGTTTATGCGTCAGCAGTTTCTATACGGCAGGTTCATGCTTTGTCGGGCGCTCAGCCGGGCAGTTGCAGATCATATCACGCCTGAACAGTGGCAATTTACCCGTACCGATCTGGGCAAACCCATAATTGATCCTGATGCCGGCCTGCCGGCTATGCATTTCAATCTCTCCTATGCCGGCCGGCTTGTTGTGCTGGCCGTATCCTCCAGCTACAGGATAGGAATTGATATTGCCCGGCTTCGGGATGGCGAAGATATCCAAATAACAGCTGCCCTGTCACCTGGGGAGCAGGAGATTCTCTTTGCCTTGCCTGCTGTCGAGCGTTCTCGAAGGACGCTGATGATCTGGGTAATCAAAGAGGCGTACAGCAAACTTGTCGGGCTTGGTCTGCATCTTGATTTCGCCACCGTGACGGTTGAGCCGTCGGATAAACCGTTACTTTTCGACCCTCACAATTCCCATTTTTTAAAGAATATTTCTCTTACCTGCCAATGCGTTGAACTGTACCAGCGGCAATACCTGCTGAGTCTTGCCTGCAGCCTGGCTGTGTAGCACATCCGGAAGCGTATCTGAAAAAAAATGGAATAAAACGCTCCTTCCTTCGTTCTCCTGTCAGAAGAATTAATTTTTAATTTTTGATGCATAAGCGTGCGAGATCCGCCCGTACCGTGGACAGGTAAAGGTACCTACGCAGTGCAATGTATTTTCAACGCAGGAGATACCCATGTCGATACTTCTCAAAAACTCTGATATCCGCCCGGCAGTGTGCAGGAGAGGAGATGTCCAACGGTCCTTGTACAGCGGGGGCAAGGAGATGTTCAATTCCGGTCGATCCAGACTCCACACCCTGATAGAACAGAGCTGCGACAAGTTCCGTGACCGGACAGCGGTTATCTGTGGAACCCGCCGGATACCTTACGGTGAATTGGATCGGCGCGCCAATCAGCTGGCCCGGCATCTTCTTGCCCTGGGCATTCATCCCGGTGACCGGGTGGGTATCCTTTTGCATCGTTCCCTACAGACTTATGTTTCTCTGTTGGCCATTCTTAAAGCCGGGGCTGTATTTGTCCCCATGGATGTGGGATTTCCGGGAGAACGTATCGATTTCATTACCCGGGATGCCGGACTTGTCGCCATCCTCACCAGTTCGGATTGCCCGTACATGCCGGAGGTACCTGGCTGCGCCCTTATTCAGCTTGATCATTGTCAACAGGAAATCGACACCCGGCGTATCGGGCGAATCGGCAGAGATGAACTGCAGCCTCCAACCAGTGACCAGCTCTGCTATATTATCTATACCTCGGGTTCCACCGGGTATCCCAAGGGAGTTGCCATTGAGCATGCTTCTATCTGTAATTTTGTCCAGGTGGCGGCTGATGTTTACGATATCAAAGCCGGGGACAGGGTCTATCAGGGCATGACCATTGCCTTTGATTTCTCCATCGAGGAAATATGGCTGGGATGGTCCAGGGGCGCCGCCCTGGTGGCCGGCCCCACCGACGACCGCCGCCTCGGCAGCGGTCTGGCTGATTTTCTCACCCACCACCGGGTGACTGTATTCTGCTGCATCCCGACCCTGCTGGCAACGCTGGATCGGGATATTCCCAGTCTGCGCACCCTGATCGTCGGCGGTGAGGCCTGCCCCCGGTCCCTGGTGGAGAGATGGGCCCGGTCAGGTCGTCGCATGCTCAATACCTATGGCCCCACCGAGGCGACCGTGACCGCCAGTTGGGGCGAACTCGTTCCGGGCAGGCCGGTCACCATCGGCCGGGCCATGCCCACCTATACCATCTATATTCTGGACGAGTCGGGCCAGCCGGTTGCAGACAGTGAGGTCGGTGAGATCTGTATTGCCGGCATCGGGCTTGCCCGTGGCTATGTCAATCTGCCGGAAAAGACAACCCAGGCGTTCATTCCCGACACTCTGGACACACCGGACAATCCTTCCGGCAGGATCTATCGGACCGGCGATCTGGGCCGGGTACGGATCGATGGCGAGATCGAGTATTTGGGGCGCATGGATACCCAGGTCAAGATCAGAGGATACCGGATCGAACTGACCGAGATCGAATCGGTGATTCTTGCATCTTCTGCGGCCAGCAAGGCCGTGGTTGCCCCTTACGCGCCGGCGAATGGGGTGCAGGAACTTGTTGCCTACTGCGAGCTCAAATCCGGCTGCGCAGAACTGGATGAGGAAGAACTGGCCGCCCGTCTCCGTTCCTGCCTGCCTGCCTACATGGTGCCGGCCTTTCTTGAAATACTGGACAGTATTCCCTTGCTTGCAAACGGCAAGGCGGACCGCAAAAAACTCCCTCCTCCAACGGGGAGGAGACTGGCCGCAGCCGGTGGTGAGAATGTCGCTCCGACGACGCCGGTGGAGAAACTGATTGCCCGCGAACTGGCCTCCCTGCTTGGCGTGGAACAGGTATCAGTGACCGGTGATTTTTTTCTCGACCTGGGCGCCCATTCTCTGATCGTTGCCCGTCTGGTTTCCATCCTCCGTAAAGATCCGGCCATGAGCTGTCTTGGTCTGGGTGACCTCTATCACTACCCTACCATAAGAAAACTAGCCGGATTTATACAGGATCAGCAGGCAAAGGCTGGGTCTGACACCGGGAGAGTAAGAAGTAATCAACAATCAATACAAAGGGTTACAGATTCTAAGGTTTGGGTCTGCGGGGTGGCCCAGCTGCTTTTGCTTACGCTGATTACAGCCCTGTATGCCTTGCCGGGCCTGGCGATTCTGGACTGGATGGCCGGGCATGTCAACTGGACCCGCCCTGATTATTTACAGATAGGATATTTGAGCAGTCTGGCCATTGTCCTTTCCCTTGTTTTTTCCCTGGCGGTGCCTGTTGTGATGAAATGGGTGCTGCTTGGCCGGGTGAAACCCGGAATCTATCCATTGTGGGGGTGGTTTTTTTTGCGCTTCTGGCTTGTGGACAAGATGGCGGCCATGGCGCCTCTCGCCTTTTTCAGCGGAACACCAATGCTTTCGGCGTACTATCGTCTACTCGGGGCCAGAATCGGCAAAAATGTGATTCTTGCCTCACCGCTGCTGCATTTGCCTGATCTGGTGATCATTGGTCATGGGACTGCAATCAATACCGGCAGCCACATTTTCTGCTACCATGTCCAAAACAACCGGTTGCATATTGCGCCGGTCCATATAGGGAAGGATTGTGTTATCGGCTCAAGTTCTGTCTTGATGCCGGGTGCCCAGATGGAGGATGCGGCTGTTCTTGGCGATCAATCCCTGCTTGGCACAGAGGAAAGAATACCCGCAAATGGGGTCTGGAGAGGTTCGCCGGCCAGGCTGGATGCCCGGGCAGGAAACAGGAAAAACAGCCTTTCCGAAGTCGGCCTGGGTCGGCCCGGGCAATGGTTGTATTTTTGCTGCGGAATCCTGCTGTTCAGTCTTGTACCCCTGGCCGCATCCTTTCCCGCAATTGTCGGTGTTCTGGCCGGTTATCAGATTTTTGGAGACTATGGTCTTCTTGTGTCCGCCCCTTTTGCCGGGCTTTCCTTTGTGTTCTGTCTGCATGGCTTGATTGTCCTGTTAAAAAAGGTGGTGCTGCCTGCCACCTCCTCCGGCCGTTATCCCGTGGCTTCTTTGTTGTATATTCGTAAATGGTTTGTGGACAGGTTGATGGAGCTCAGCCTTGGCATGAGCAACTCCCTGTATGCAACCCTGTATCTGTCGCCATTTTTGCGGCTGATGGGAGCAAAGATTGGTCGATTGGCTGAAATTTCCACCATCAGCCATATTACACCGGATTTGCTTGAGATCGGCGATGAATCCTTTGTCGCTGATATCGCCCATGTGGGGCCCACGGTTGTTGCCAATGGTTTATTTACCTTGGCCCCGGTCCGTATCGGCAGACGCTCCTTTATCGGCAATGCCGCCTTGGTGCCAGGTGGGACAACCGTCGGAAAAAATGCGCTGATAGGTGTTCTTTCCGTGCCGCCCGGATCAGAGGTTCCGGCCGAAACCACCTGGCTGGGTTCGCCTCCCCTGCACCTGCCCGAGCGCGAGCAGAGCAAATTTTTTCCAGAGCATTTCACCTTTGCCCCAACACGAAATCTCTATATCCGTCGACTCTGCTATGAATATTTTCGGGTGACCCTGCCGGCAACCCTTGCCTTTATCGGTGTTACCGTCCTTGGCCAGTTTGCGTTGCACCTGCTGGCCGGTTTTTCTCTCATGGCTGCCGCCCTGTTGCTGGCCCTGGCAGCCGTGGTTATGGGCGTCTGCCTGACTGCGGTGGTAGCTGGATTGAAATGGTTGTTGATCGGCACTTATCGCCCCAGGATCAGGCCCATGTGGTCAGCCTTTGTCTGGCGCAGTGAGTTAATCACGGCCCTGTATGAAAATGTTGTCGTGACCTGGCTGCTTGCCCGGCTTACCGGCACCCCCTTTATGGCCCTTGTTCTCCGTCTTTTCGGGGTGAAAATCGGCAGCAGATGTTTTCTGGAAACCACCTTTATGACTGAGTTTGACCTGGTGGAAATTGGTGATGACTGCTGTATAGGCCTGGCATGCTCCCTGCAGACCCATCTGTTTGAGGACCGGGTGATGAAGATGTCGCGGTTGCGCATCGGCGACAGTTGTTCCATCGGCCCTCGGGCGGTCATACTTTATGATGCAATCCTGGAACAGGAAGTAACACTTGATGCCCTATCCCTGGTGATGAAGGGGGAAACTCTTGCCGCAGCTACCTGTTGGCATGGGTCACCGGCAAGAAACAGGTAACACATGACGATATATTCTCTGGCAACTTCCAGGCAAAAAGGAGTGAACATTATGAAAGAGAACAAAATTGTTTATCAGCTGCTTCCCCTGATTGTTGTCCTTTTTGCCGTTGCTACGGTTCGGGCTGAAGATACTGATCCTAACTATTGGCAGGACAGATTTACCCTGGAACCGGAATTTTCCATGGATTCAGGCGATTATGGCGGTGGAGACGTCATTGCCACCTATGAGTTTTCTATTACCGGCGAGTATGAAATTACCCGGGCCTGGACCCTGTCGCTGACCATTGTTCCCTATCTACACCAGGATGAAACCTATACGGATGTAGTCCTGGTTGCGGGAAAACCCGTACATCATTTTGATACTTCCGGTGCTCACCCTCATCATCGGGATACCCACGTCCATTCCGGCCATGCTCCCGGCCTGGGCGGGCATGATTCCGGTCATCTGGACAGCCATGGAACATCGCACCATGATTCTTACAATCCAGTGCATTCAGATGTTCATCAGCAATCCGATCATTATGTTCAATCAGGCGGTTCCCGGAATGTTGATGCGGCTTCCGGTTACACGCCTTTTTCAGGGCAAGGTTTTGAATCTCAGGTCGTGGCTGGTAAACCAGTTGAGGAGGAGGTCCGCCGGCATGGCTCGGCAACGGGTATAGGCGATACCTTGGTTGATCTTGCCTACCGGGTGTTGGAGGAAACAGAGATAACACCTGAACTGTCAATCCATACCGGTCTGAAAATCCCCACCGCCGATGAAGACAAGGGCCTTGGCACCGGCCAACTGGATTATCAGGCCGGGGTGGAGGTCAGCAAGGAGTTTAGCGGGTGGTCGGCAGACAGCGGAATAGACTATACTGTACTGGGCGAACCCGATGAGTATGATCTGGAAAATTATATTTCCGGCTATGTCGAGGTCGCCACTATGATCACACCAACCCTGGAGTTTGCGTTGGATTTTTCCGGTGCCCAGGCTTCTTCAGAGGAAAGCGATGCAGAGCTTGCCCTGGGCATGGAATTCAGGTACGATTTGCAGGGAGCCGGCACCTTTTCCGCGGGATTGGGCAAGGGACTGGCCGACGGCAGTCCGGATTATTCCATGGTCATAGGGTATTCCATCTCCTTTTAAAAAGGACATCTCATGTTTTCTCGTCTTTCTCGACAACTTATTCTGCTTCTCGCCGCAAGTGTTGTATTGTATTTTGCTGATTTCTCGTCTATGTGTCCACCCTTTCTTCCGATCTCACATGGTGTGGCCCATGCTGATGGAGGTGGTGGAGGAGGTGGTGGAGGCGGCGGGGGTGGTCATGGTGAAGGTGATGGAGGCCACGGAGGCGACGGCCATGGAGGTGGAAGTGGTTCCGGGGGTGCCGGTCAAGGTGGAGGAGACGGAGGCGGCACCGGTCATGGTGGTGATGGTGGTGATTCCGGCCACGGCGACGGAGATAGTGGCGGAGATGGTGGTCACGGAGGAGACGGCGGAGGGCATGATGGTGGTGATCATGGCCATGAAAGTGACAGCGGTCATGATGCCCATTCCTGTGATACCGGGCATGATTCCGATGGCCATTCATCCCATTCCGGTCTGTTTGGTCAGATCGCAAGTTTTGTCAGTTCCCTGTTTTTCGGCGAGGTTTCCAGATATGAGTCGTCGGTATTGCTGGCCGTCAATGCGAATCAGGCAACACTGAAAGCGGCGAAAGATCAGGGTTTGCAAGTCCGGCAGTCTTTACGATTGCGCCATCTCGGCATGACGGTAACCACCCTGGAGATTCCCACCGGTGAGGATGCAATAACCGTCCTTGATCGGCTTCGGAAGAAAGGGTTGCCCCGGATTATGCTTAATCATTACTACCGGCTTGATGGAATCAACAGGCAGGACCATGCCGAAACGGGGTATCCAAACACCCTTATCGACTGGCCCTCGCCATGCGTTTCCTGTGGTCTTGGTATAAAAATAGGCATGGTTGACAGTTATGTAGATGCTCGCATACCGGTTCTTGCCAGGCAACGGATTGTTAGACAGGTGTTTGTGTCTAAGGCTGCCGCAACCGAAATCGATCACGGCACCGCCATAGCCTCTATTCTTATCGGATGTCACAGTCACCGGTTCTGTGGCCTGATGCCCGATGCCGTCCTTTTTGCCGCGGCCGCCTTTTCAGAAAAAAACAGCGAAGATCCCCGGGCAACCGCCCTTGCCATTGTTCGATCTCTGGACTGGCTGCTGGCGGAAAAAACGCAGGTTATCAATTTAAGTTTCAGCGGCCCTGATAACGGCATGCTCAAGATGGCCATAAAAAAAATCACTGCCCGTAGAATTCCACTGGTTGCGGCTGCGGGTAATTACGGCAGAGAAGGGCCGCCTGCCTATCCAGCCGCCTATCCGGGAGTAATCGCAGTGACAGCCATTGATAAATTCCACCGCCCCTTGGCCGATGCCAACCAGGGACAATATATTGATTTTGCAGCGCCGGGCGTGCGGGTGCCCGTTCCCTGCGGCAAGGGGGAGATCTGCTATAAATCAGGCACCTCCTTTGCCGCTCCGTATTGCACGGCGATGGCCGCCAGGATTTGCCATCAATGGAAGAGGAAACGGTCAATAAAGAAACTGATTGCAACATTGCGAAAAAATGTCGAAGACCTTGGAACACCGGGACGGGATCCGGTTTTTGGCTGGGGGTTGGTGCGATGCGGTAAAGGGTGTCGCGGCCGGAGGCGATGAACAGCATCGAGCAGGAGGATGAAAACGTTTTTCGCGAGCAACTGGTGGCACTGCTGCCGAGACTGCGTCGGTTTGCCCTCTTCCTGACCTCTGATATGACCGAGGCCGACGATCTGGTCCAGTCCGCCTGTGAGCGCGCCCTGTCCCGCAGACTGCAATGGCAGCCCGGTAGTCGACTGGACAGCTGGATGTTTTCAATTATTCATCACCTTATGATTGATGAAACCCGAACCATGCGCAGGCGAAAAACACATATCCCGCTTGAAGAGGGACGCTTTATTGCAACGGCCATGAACGGTATGAAGAAACTGGAAGCAAAGCTAAGGCTTAAGCAGGTTGCCATGGCAATGCAACATTTGACTGATAATGATCGACTGGTCATCTCCCTGGTCTGTATTGATGGTATGTCCTATAAAGATGCGGCTAACACCCTGCAGGTGCCGGTGGGCACGGTGATGAGCCGTCTGGCCCGGGCCCGGAAAAAACTGTATGGCCTGGTGCATCAACGCCAGGGAAGCTCGGAGTAACGAAGATGGGAGAAAAAAGTATACAAAATGTCAGTGATGAAATGATTATGGCCTTTGTCGATGGTGAACTCGATGCCGGTCAGACAAAAATTGTGGAGCATGCCCTGGAAACCGACCCTGCGCTTCAGGAAAAAGCGGCCATGTTTGCCGAAACGACTTCCATGCTGGCCGGGGTGTATGATGGGCCGCTCCAGGAAGAGGTGCCCGGGCGTCTGCTCAAGACGGTGCAGTCTTATCCGGCGGGGGGCTGGTGGCAGCGCACCGCAAAAAAAATCAGACGGGCCTTTCGGGTTCCGGTCATGCGTCCAGCCCCGGCATTCGCCCTGATGGCAGTGCTGATAATCGGCGGCTGGCTGCTCTATTCCGGAAATTTTTTCAATCCTTCCACTGGCGGGAACTATCCAGCCTTTGCGGAAGGCGATGCCTTTAGCCAGGGTTTGGAGAGAACTCCTGGAGGCCGGATCTTTCCCGTTGCCGGCTTCTCCGCCCGGGTGAGTCCGGTGGTGACATACACCGACCTGAAAAACAGATATTGCCGACGTTTTGATGTCCTGGATCAGGCTGACAACAACCGGATTATCGGTCGTGGCATAGCCTGTCGCGATCAAACGAAACATTGGCGGACTATTGTCTATCAGCAGGTTTCTGAAAAAGGATCAGCGCCGTCTGCCCGCTCTTCGTTTGAACTGGCCGGATCGAATAATTTGGTAGACAGTGTGATGAACAAAGAAGCCCGAAACCTGCTGAGTGATCAGCAGATTCAGGCTTTGATCAAAAACGGCTGGATCGACAGTCCCTGAAAGAGGTTTAGCCGGCCGGATGTTTAGGGGCGTGAACCGGGTGGCCGTCAGGCCAGGGCCTGCTGCAGGGCCACGGCCACGGCCACCGAGGCGCCGACCATCGGGTTGTTGCCCATGCCGATAAAGCCCATCATTTCCACATGGGCGGGTACGG
>JANTGH010000134.1 GCA_024763055.1 Desulfobulbaceae bacterium | reverse complement strand
TTTATGAGCAGGTTTCATTTGTCGATTTTGCTTGACATTAACAGGGTAACAAATTAAAAGTTGCAGTTGGTTGTAAATGAGTGATTGTTCATTTTTTCTTTTGTTGGTTTTTTTTTTGGAAAACCTAAAGATAACAAATGGTTGCTCTTTGCGGCTGGCAATTGAAAGGCGGTGCGGGTACGAAGCGGTATGAGCAGTATTTGCAGGGTTTTTTATTGTGCTGCAGAAGCTGAGGTTAATTGGTTCCGCATGAGCGGTGCCATCAAGGAAAATTCAATGAGGAGGTAGTTTAATGCCAAGTTACGTAGATCCTTCAAAATGTGATGGTTGTAAGGGCGGCGATAAGACGGCCTGTATGTACATCTGTCCGAACGATCTGATGGTTCTTAACGTTGAGGAAATGAAAGCCTACAACCAGGAACCGGATGCATGCTGGGAGTGTTACTCCTGCGTTAAGATCTGTCCGCAGGGCGCAATTTTTGTCCGTGGTTACGATGACTTTGTGCCTCTCGGAGGTCAGGTTCATCCGATGCGGTCTTCCGATTCCATTATGTGGACCGTTAAGTTTCGGAATGGAAACATCAAACGCTTCAAATTCCCGATTCGGACTACAGCTGAAGGCGCTGCCAATGAGTATGCCGGTGAGAAAGGTGCAAATTTAGATGATGAGTGCCTGCTTCTCGAGAGTGATCTGCCTACCCCGACCAAAACCGTCTAAGGTTTAATGGTTAAAAAGGAATAAGCAGAAAAAATCTATTCAAAAATTTTTATGAGGAGATAGAAATATGGCATTACCGAATAAGCCGAGAGGCGAGTTGCATGCAGTCGTCGATCCGGAAGTTGTAGAGCATAGCTGTGACGTGCTGATTGTTGGTGGTGGTATGGCTGCCTGCGGTACCGCTTTTGAGATCAAGAAATGGGCCGATGACAGCCTGAAAATTATCCTGGTTGACAAGGCCGCCATGGAGCGCTCCGGCGCTGTTGCCCAGGGTCTGTCTGCTATTAACACCTATATCGGCGAGAACGCCATCGAAGATTACGTCAAGATGGTTCGTAATGACCTGATGGGCGTTGTTCGTGAGGACCTTATCTATGATCTCGGTCGTCACGTTGACGAGTCCGTCAAGCTGTTTGAGGAATGGGGCCTGCCGGTATGGAAAAAAGATGCAGACGGCCACACCCTGGACGGCGCCAAGCCAGCCCCGACCCTTCGTGAGGGCGGCACCCCGGTACGTACCGGTAAATGGCAGATCATGATCAACGGTGAATCCTACAAGTGTATCGTTGCCGAGCCTGCCAAAAAAGCACTTGGTGAAGAAAACTGTATGGAGCGTTGTTTCATCGTGAAGATGCTGCTTGACAAAAACCTTGACAACACCATCGCCGGTGCTGTCGGCTTCTCCACTCGTGAGAATAAAGTGCACGTTTTCACCTGTAAGGCAGCTCTGGTTGCCTGTGGTGGCGCTGTAAATATCTTCCGTCCACGCTCCACTGGTGAGGGTAAAGGTCGTGCATGGTATCCTGTCTGGAATGCAGGCTCCACCTACACCATGTGTGCTCAGGTTGGCGCAACGCTGACCATGATGGAAAATCGTTTCACCCCGGCCCGTTTTAAAGATGGTTACGGCCCTGTTGGCGCGTGGTTCCTGCTGTTTAAGGCTAAAGTACAGAACGGTCTCGGCGAATTCTTTGCCATGAGCGATGAGGCCAAGGCAGAAGTAGGGAAGTACATGCCGTATGGCGCTTCCGCCGTTACCCCGACCTGTCTGCGTAATCATTTGATGGTCAAAGAGTTTATTGCTGGTCGTGGTCCGATCTACATGGCTACCGATGTTGCTTTGAACGCCTTTCTTGAAGAGAAAAAAGCCGCTGGTATGGACGACAAGGCCCTGAAGAAATACTGGAAAGAGCTTGAGTCCGAGGCGTGGGAAGACTTCCTCGATATGTCCGTTGGTCAGGCAGGTCTGTGGGCCGGCGCAAATATTGAGCCGGAGAAAGTTGGTTCCGAGATTATGCCGACCGAGCCCTACATGCTGGGATCCCATTCCGGTTGTTGTGGTATCTGGACCTCAGGTCCTGAAGAAGACTGGGTACCTGCAGCCTATAAGTGGGGCTATAACCGTATGACCACGGTTAACGGTCTGTTCACTGCCGGTGACGGTGTTGGTGCTTCCGGCCATAAGTTCTCTTCCGGATCGCATGCAGAGGGACGTATCGTTGCCAAGCAGATGGTTAAGTACTGCCGCGACAAATCGCACACCCCTGAAATTGCACAATCCGCTCAGGAACTTGCTGATGAGATTTACGCACCGGTTAAGCTGTACCATGAGCATGTCGGCGCCACGACTGCTGCCGACGTTAACCCCAACTACGTTAAACCTGCCGGTCTGATGATGCGCCTGATGAAGGCCACCGATGAGTATGGTGGTGGTGTCGCTACCTACTACATGACCTCCGGAAAACTGTTGGGCATCCTGATGGATCTGCTGGAACTGATGCGTGAAGATGCAGCGAAGATGGCTGCCGGTGATCTGCATGAACTGGTTCGTGCCTGGGAAAATTACCATCGTATTATCTGCGTTGAGGCTCATATCCGCCACATCCAGTTCCGTGAAGAATCCCGTTATCCGGGCTTCTATTATCGTTCGGACTTCCCGAACGTTGATGATGAGCACTGGAAGTGTTTTGTTAACTCCACCTTTGATCCGAAGGCTCAGGAGTGGAGTTGTGAGAAGGTCGACTGCATTAACATCATTGAGACCGATCCCTGGCTGTAATGGCAGGCTTCATCTCTTGATGATTTGAATGGAAATCTCCAGGCTCCTGTGGGGCCTGGAGATTTTTTCTATCAGCAGGGGTCTTTTTTGTTTGAGTTGACGTGAAAAAGAAAAAAAATTTCATGTCAATTGAACCAGAAATCAACCTTTTTCATCAATACCAGCAGTAATGGAGGTTAGGCATGAGTGACACTGCAGGAAATGGTGCGGTACTGGTTGTTGGCGGTGGTATCAGTGGTTTGACTGCTGCACTGGAAGCTGCGGAAGTCGGTAACGATGTATTTATTATCGATAAAAATCCGTATTTCGGTGGCCGCGTTGCCCAACTCAATCAGTATTTCCCAAAACTTTGTCCCCCGACATGTGGTTTAGAGATTAATTTTAAACGGATTAAGGACAATCGAAAAGTCAGGACTTATACCATGACGACT
The DNA here is from genome assembly GCA_024763055.1 of Desulfobulbaceae bacterium. GTDB lineage: Bacteria > Desulfobacterota > Desulfobulbia > Desulfobulbales > Desulfobulbaceae > DRLX01. Next base: position 6,340 of record JANTGH010000134.1, on the reverse strand, counting down.
GTAAAATCAGTCTCCGGTGGTCCCGGCAATTTCGAGGTTACCCTTGAAACCGCCCCCCGCTATGTCAATTCAAATTGTACGGCCTGCGGTGATTGCAGCGATGCATGCACTGATGAGATTGACAATGCATTCAACTTCGGTATGGACAAATGCAAGGCGATTTATCTGCCACACGAGATGGCCTTTCCGCGTCGTTTTGTCTTGGATAAGGATGCCTGTTCAGAAGAGTGCCTGTCGGCAATTAAGGGCGCCTGTAAGTACGATGCGGTTGACACCGAGATGCAGCCCAAGGTCTTTACGATCAATGTCGCCTCCATTGTCTGGGCGACCGGATGGGATCCTTATGATTACAAAAAGCTTGATAATTTGAAACCGGAATCTTCCTCTGCTATCATTACCAACATGATGATGGAGCGGATGGCGTCTGATAATGGCCCCACCGGTGGAAAAATTATTCGTCCTGGTGACGGTAAGGAACCTGAATCATTCGCCTTTGTGCAGTGTGCCGGATCCCGTGACGAGAATCATCTTGAGCATTGTTCCTACATCTGCTGCATGGCGACTTTCAAGCATATGACCTACATCAGGGAGCGCTATCCCGAGGCAAAGATCTACGTTTTTTATATCGATCTTCGTACGCCTGGTAAATATGAACATTTTCGTGAAAAACTTATGAGCGATGAGAATGCAGAGTTTATCAAGGGAAAAGTTGCTGATATTATAGCCGAAGATGATGGCGGCGTAACTGTTGTTGCAGAAAATGCGGTTACAGGTGTTAAAATGAAGCAGAAGGTGGATATGTGCGTGCTTGCCACCGGAATGCAGCCTGCGCTTGGTGAGGCCGGCAAGGCCCTTGGAGTGGCAATGGACGGCAACGGTTTTGTTGTCTCCGAGCCTGAAAAGGGCATGATTGCCGCTGGTTGTGCCAAGTCGGCTGTTGACGTGTATACCAGTGGTCAGTCATCGACAGCTGCTGCCCTTAAAGCAATTCAGATTGGACGGTAGGAGGAGAGTCAATGGATAAAGTATATGGTGCATATCTCTGTACTGGTTGTGGCATTGGCGACGTCCTGGATGTTGATGGATTAAAATCTGCAGCCTCCGAAGCAGGTGCCGAGATGCAGGAACATTCCTGTCTCTGCGGTGCTGAAGGCCGTGCCTTTATAGAAAAAGATATTTCCGGTAACGGTGTCAATTCCGTTATCGTTTGCGCATGCTCCCCCCGGGTTATGCAGAAAGAGTTTGATTTTGGCGAGACCGTTATGACTACGCGCGGAAATCTGCGTGAGCATGTCGCATGGACAGCTGATAGCGAACGCGAAGAAGAAGGGGTGGATGATTTTTTGCAGGAAATGGGTGAAGATTATGTCCGTATGGCGGTAACCCGTGCCCAGAAAGGTGATTTACCCGAACCCTATAAACTCGAAACCATCAATAAAAATATCCTGATTATGGGTGGCGGCATTGCGGGTTTGACGGCAGCGCTTGAGGCCAGCAAGGCCGGGTACAAGGCTACCATCATTGAGAAGGCCGATGTTCTTGGCGGCAAGGCACTTGGTTGGAGGGAAATGTTTCCGACAAAGTACCCTTATACCGAGCTTGAAGCTCCCAATATCGAGCAGATGGTCAGTGATGTAACCGCTGATTCGAATATTACCGTGAAAACCGGTAGTGAGGTTGCCCGTATTGGAGGCGCTCCCGGTGAATTTAATGTGACCGTTAAGGCTGCCGGAACGAAAAGTGAATGGGATGCTCCCGCCAAGGTTGCTGCTGATGAACAGGATCTTATTGACAAAGGTGAGATGGAAGACCCCAATACCGGCTTGAAAGTGTATACCGAGGTTAATCCAGACGGGGAAATGTTCGGGGCCGTTGTCCTGGCGACAGGATGGACCCCGGCCGATGTCTCTGAATATGAGCATCTTGGCTACGGCAAGGTGAAAAATGTCGTCACAAACGCTGAGTTTGAAAAGCTGGCCAAAGACGGTAAGGTTCCTGCCCGGGTAGCCTTTGTGCAAAGTCCCGGCGCCGGAGAAGACGATAAGGATTTTCCATACTGTAACTCGGTTACCTCCATGGTAGCCTTGAAACAGGCTCGCTATGTACGGGAGGATAATCCGGATGGGCAGGCGTATATTCTCTATCAGCACATGCGTACGCCCGGTAATACTGAATTGTTTTATAAAGGTATGCAGCAGGAAGATGGTGTTTTCCTGACCAAGGCGGCCGTGACCGGAGTTGAAGAGGGTGCTGACGGACTTGTTGTCCATGCAGCAGACACCCTCCTTGGTGAAGACCTCGACCTGAATGTCGATATGGTTGTGCTTGCCGCCGGCATGGTGCCGACAACTGTTGATGAGCCGATTATTAACCTGGCCTACCGCCAGGGACCGTCCTTCCTGGATCTGGATCTTTTCGACGGGTACGCGGATTCCAATTTTATCTGTTTTCCCTACGAGACCCGAAGAACCGGTGTCTACACCTGTGGTGGTGTCCGGAAAGCAGAGACCATGGAGGAAACCATCGATGATGCCACCGGCGCCGCTTTAAAGGCTATCCAGTGTATCGAGTCTGCCAATCGTGGAGTGGCCGTTCATCCGCGCTCCGGGGATATGACCTATCCCGATTTTTTCTTTCAGCGCTGCACGCAATGTAAGCGTTGTACAGAGGAATGTCCCTTTGGCGCCCTTGATGATGACGAGAAGGGAACGCCGTTACCCAACCCGACCCGATGCCGTCGTTGCGGTACCTGTATGGGGGCCTGCCCTGAGCGCATAATCGGTTTTTCGGATTACAATGTCGATATGATCGGTTCCATGGTTAAGGCCATTGAGGTTCCCGATGACGATGATGATAAACTGCGCATTATTGCTTTTGTCTGTGAAAATGATGCCTATCCCGCCGTTGATATGTCGGGAATGCATCGGCATAAGATAAATAGACTTGTTCGGTTTGTTCCGGTTCGTTGTCTTGGCTCGGTGAATATGGTCTGGATCAAGGATGCCATGTCTGCCGGTATGGACGGTGCATTACTTATGGGCTGTAAATACGGAGATGACTACCAATGTCATTTTGTCAAAGGTTCCGAAATAGCCAATAAACGAATGGAAAATATCGGCGAAACTCTTGGCACCCTTGGCTTGGAACCGGAACGGTGTTCCGTGCGGCAGATAGCTATTTCCGATTACGACAAAATTCCAGCAATTCTTGATGAATTTGTCGAGGAAATTATTGAGTTGGGTCCGAACCCGTTCAAGGGCTTTTAGCCTCTCTGTTGTGTCGATATTGTTGCCATCCGGTTTTTTTCCGGATGGCAACATATAAATATACAGTCTCTATGTAACCTTTTTCGACATATTGAATTACTCTCAGGACAGGAGGAAAAAATGTCTATGAACGTGCAACCAGATCTTGATTTTATCAAGGATATGAAGGCTGCAGGTGGCGATACACTTAAAAATTGTTTTCAGTGTGCAACCTGTTCAGTCGTCTGTCCACTTTCATCTGATGATAATCCATTTCCCCGTCGGGAAATGATTTTTGCCCAATGGGGGCTAAAAGATAAACTTATAGGCGATGCTAATGTGCTGCTCTGTCACCAGTGTGGAGATTGTACAGCCTATTGTCCGCGTGGTGCTAAGCCCGGTGATGTTCTTGGTGCTATTCGAGCCTACGCGTATAAATTTTACGGCTGGCCCAAGGGATTAGCCAACCTGGCAAGTTCAGGAAAAAACCTGCCTATGCTGATTGGGATTCCCGCGGTAGTCATCCTGGTCATGTGGTTGATCTCAGGGGGCATGCACATCCCGTCAACCGAGGCCTTTGTTCATCATGGGTACGGAAATTTTTTCGGGCACTGGAATTTTCATCTGCTGGCAAAAAACGTCTTCTTTATTGATCTTATGTTTTTAACTGCAGCCGGTATAGCCGTCTATGGTTCCTATAAAGGGGTAACGGCTATGTGGAAGGCCATGGCTGAGAATGCGGGCGTTGGTGAAGCCCTGTATCGGCCTTCGGTTCCACAGTTTATAAAGGAATTTTTCTGGCCGGCGGTTGTTGAAATCGTAGAGCATGAACGATTTAAAAAATGTGAGACAAATGCTGATCGTATTCGTGGGCATTTACCCCTTATGTGGGCGTTTATCGCTCTCCTTTTTGTCACCGCATATTCTGCTTTTGCCCAGGACGTACTTGGTATTTTTATTCCGTCTCTGCATGGACCGATGTCTCTGTGGAATCCCGTAAAGATTCTTGCTAACGTTGCGGCTATTGCCCTTGTCGTCGGTACCGGAATCCTCTGGGGAAACAGAACCCAGATGGAGAAGGACGGCCAATCTTCAAGGACTTTTTATGACTGGTTCCTGATTTGGATGATTATGGCAGTCGGGGTAACGGGTATTGGCGCTGAGTTGCTTCGCCTTATCGGCATAGCCTCCATTGGGTATGTAACTTATTATTTACATCTTGTGGCGGTTATGATGTTGTTTCTCTATATGCCCTACACTAAATTTGCTCATCTTGTTTACCGGACTTTTGCCATGACTTTTGAGCGCTATAGAGACAGCGCCTATGTTAAGAATCCGATCAACGAAGAATAGTTTTTTTCTTCAAGGGGATTTCAGGCCGGAGGCAATTGCCTTCGGCCTTTTATTTTTGCCGGTTGAATAAAAATATCTTGATTTTTCTTTTTACAAGGATATATTAACAAGGTTCATGCTGGCGTAGCTCAACTGGCAGAGCAGCTGATTTGTAATCAGCAGGTTGCGGGTTCAAGTCCCATCGCCAGCTCCAGTCGAAAACCGGAAATCAGCGGCCTGAAATCGGCAGAAAATTTCTGATTTTCGTTAGGTAAGGAGGGGTTCCCGAGCGGTCAAAGGGAACAGACTGTAAATCTGTCGGCGACGCCTTCGGAGGTTCGAATCCTCCCCCCTCCACCATATTATTGCGCAGGTACCATGAAGCCTGTCTTTTAATTGTCTCATTGTTGTTGTTTGAGCGGGAATAGCTCAATTGGTAGAGCATCAGCCTTCCAAGCTGAGGGTTGCGGGTTCGAGTCTCGTTTCCCGCTCCATGTGAGTAAACGATACGGGGCGTTATTGGATTTTTTAGTTGTTTTTCAGCCCACGTAACTCAGTGGTAGAGTACCTCCTTGGTAAGGAGGAAGTCACCGGTTCAAGTCCGGTCGTGGGCTCCATAACCAGCTGGTTACCTTTGTATCGGCTGGCATGTTGAATTTTTGTCTGAGGAGATACGGTTATGGCAAAGGAGAAATTTGAGCGGACAAAGCCGCATGTCAATGTAGGGACAATCGGCCATATCGACCATGGTAAAACTACCCTGACAGCTGCAATCACCCGGGTTCTTGCCACAAAGGGTCAGGCTGATTTCACGGATTTCAGTGAAATCGATAAGGCTCCTGAAGAAAAGGAACGCGGAATCACCATAGCCACTGCGCATGTGGAGTACGAGACTGAAAAGCGTCATTACGCGCATGTGGATTGTCCGGGTCATGCCGATTATATCAAAAATATGATAACAGGTGCCGCCCAGATGGATGGTGCAATTCTGGTGGTTGGTGCTGATGACGGTCCCATGCCCCAGACACGCGAGCATATTCTCCTTGCCCGTCAGGTTGGAGTTCCGGCCATGGTCGTTTTTTTGAATAAATGCGATATGGTTGATGACGAAGAACTGATCGAGCTGGTTGAGATGGAGCTTCGTGAGCTTCTTGACAAGTATGAGTTTCCCGGTGATGATACACCGATCATCCAGGGTTCGGCCCTGCTGGCGCTTGAGAATCCGGAAGATGAAGAGAAGACCAAGTGTATCTGGGAATTGATGGACGCCATTGACACCTGGATTCCTGAGCCGAAACGTGATATAGACAAACCCTTCCTGATGCCGGTAGAGGATGTTTTTTCGATTTCCGGCCGCGGTACGGTAGCTACCGGCCGTGTTGAACGGGGCGTGATTCATGTTGGTGACGAAATTGAGATTGTCGGCATCCGTGACACCCAGAAGACAACGATTACCGGTGTTGAGATGTTTCGCAAGATCCTTGATGAGGGTCAGGCGGGTGACAACATCGGCGCTCTGCTTCGCGGCACCAAGCGGGAAGAGGTTGTTCGCGGTCAGGTTCTTGCCGCTCCGGGTTCAATCACTCCGCATAAGAAGTTTAAGGCAGAGGCCTATATCCTGACCAAGGAGGAGGGTGGACGTCATACACCGTTTTTTAATGGCTATCGTCCGCAGTTTTACTTTCGGACCACGGATGTGACGGGTGTTTGTACCCTTGAAGATGGTGTGGAGATGGTTATGCCCGGCGATAATGTGCATATTT
>JANTGH010000133.1 GCA_024763055.1 Desulfobulbaceae bacterium | reverse complement strand
TCCGAAAATCGCCCGCGAAGTGTTATTGCTCCGGGCTATTTTCATTGTTGGTTGTGGCGGTAACGTTAAAAAAATGGTCCAGCCATGCTGGTTTATCTGAAAATGACGCAGAGCGCCGGAAAACACGCAGCACCGCAGAGCGCCGAACGATATGCAGCACTACGCATGCTGCGTGGTGCTGCAAGAACTTTTTTCCTGTTACATCGCTCTGCGATGTAACAGAGTAATTTTCGTCATATAGACAACATTGCATACCCGCTTGCGGGTAAACAGTGAATTATTTGATGCACTTTTTTCATAACAGCGAAGCGGTGTCATTGTTGTGCCCGCTTGCGGGCATGCTGGTTTATCCGAAAATCGGCCACGAAGCGATGTCATTCCGGCCGATTTTCATAATTTGTTGTGGCTGTGACAAAAAAAATTGGTCCAGCCATACTTATCAGTCTTCTTTAATATACTCTTTTATCTTCTCATAGAGTGATTCCGGTATTTCCTTTCCAAACATAAAGGCCTCAGCCTCATCCCCGCTTATCCGCTCCTTTACTTCAAGAGGCAGAGAACGCAGAAAGGCGACACGGTCCTGGTCTGGTTTCTTTTTATCATCTGTCATTGTGGAAGCTCCTTTTCCCTGTGGGTGATGGATGCAATAAGGCACCCTAAACAATCATCAGGCGCCTTATTTTGAGAAAGAGTTACCATACCTGCAGGCGGGTCCTGTAGGCAATACATTTTTTTCTGTCGGCCGGAGATCGTTTTCAGCTTCAGAATATTTCCAATTCTGAAAAGGGTGTGTTTTTCGCATATCCGGCAAAATTCAGGAAAAAAGATTTTTTAATCCAGCCATTCTCTGTTATACTGCTTTTTTATTTTTTTGCGGGCCGGAGAGAAAGGTAAAGGGGCGCGGATATGTCCGAATCATGTGTTGAGGCAGCGGGCAGTGAGCTTACAGGGTTGCTTGCAGAGCTTAACCGGGAAGAAAGCAGCAGGCTGTCGCCTCTTGCCTGTCTGAGCCGGGATGGACTTCGCGGGCAGCCGGAAAAGAGACGGGATTATCGCCAGCCTTTTGCCCAGGATTGCGACCGCATTCTTCATTCCCGCTGTTATACGCGCTATATTGACAAAACACAGGTTTTTTCCCTGGTGGACAATGATCATATCAGCCACCGGGTTCTGCATGTACAGATTGTCTCCAGGATTGCCCGGACCATAGGTCGTTTTTTAAGGCTGAATGAAGATTTGATTGAGGCTATTGCTCTCGGCCACGATATCGGGCACCCTCCCTTTGGTCATGAAGGGGAAAGGATTCTCGACACGCTATGCAGGGAGCATGGGCTGGATGGGTTTGCTCACAACATTCAGTCTGTCCAGTTTCTTGATCGCGTTGAACGAAAAGGACAGGGATGGAATCTTTGTCTGCAGGTCTTAGACGGTATCCTCTGCCATGACGGCGAGGTCCATGTGACTCGGCTCGCGCCCTGTCGGGACAAGAATTTCATGACCTTTGCGCGTGAGATACGGCAGAAGGGGCGGGATCCCCTGTTGTGTCTGACTCCCATGACTCTTGAAGGTTGCGTGGTGAGAATGTCGGACACTATTGCCTACATCGGCAGGGATATCGAGGATGCCATTGAACTGAAACTGATTGACCGCAGTGAAATTCCGCCTGTCTGTGCCGAAAAATTAGGCACCACCAATGGAACTATTGTCTACACCCTGGTTACTGATCTTATTTCTCATAGTCGCCATGTGAGAGACACCGCTTCCGGAACTGATCGGGATTATATCGGTTTTGGCAGCGAGATTTCTGATCTGCTGCTTGAATTAAAATCTTTTAACTCTGAACGTATATATCATAACCCGGCATTCAAACCGGATTTTGTCTTGATTCGCGCCTGTTATCGCACGTTATTTGAGTACTATATGAATAAAATAAAGGATGAAAAAAAGGGGGAAAATGCCGGTGGCGATTTATTTCCGAGCATGACGGCGCAGTATTTTGAAACGCATTCGTCGGCAGCTGTTGTCAGGGACTATCTCTCCGGCATGACGGATGAGTTTTTTCTTAAGCAGGCTGGAATGATTGGCTGCAGGGTGCCGGAGAGGACATGCTGAGCAGACTGAAAATTTTCCTGCCCGGTGAAAATACCAGGATGATCATAATAGCAGCTTTCATCGGTATTATGGCCGGAGTTGCCATCATCGTCTTCAGGGAATCGGTTGATTTTGTTCATGAACAGATTTTTGTCCGTGGCTACGAGCTGTTACAAATCGAATCAGGAGGATGGAGAAAGTTTTTACTGCCCCTGCTGCCCATGTCAGGGATGGTGCTGCTGATTCCCCTGTCTCTCGTCTTTCCCGGCAAGGTCAACGGGTATAGCTTTACCAATTTTCTCCGTCGCGTTAATCTGGAAAACGGAGTCATACGCGCCCGTAATATTTTTATTAAAATCGTTTCCACCGCCATAACCATCGGCACCGGCAACTCGGCCGGTGTTGAGGGACCCATTGCCGTCATCGGCGGCAGCCTGGGCTCACAGGTCGGGCAGGAGTTCCGGGTTTCCGGTAAACGGATGAAGGTCTACATCGCCGCTGGTTGCGCCGGCGGGATTGCCGGTATATTTAACGCGCCTCTTGCCGGCATGTTTTTTGCCGCCGAAATTGTCCTTCTTGGCACCTATGAAATTTCTTCTTTTTCCGCCCTGGTGATTGCTTCAGCCCTGTCTACTGTTGTTTCCAGGGCCTGGTATGGGGAAATTCCCGCCTTCCCCATACCTAATTATCACATGGTTAACCCTTTTGTAGAGATGCCGCTTTATGCCGTTATGGCCCTGCTTATAGGCCTGCTCGCCGTTTTACATATCCGGTTTTTTTATTTTGTCCGCGATTCTTTCCAGGCTCTGCCCATCCATGAACAGGTTAAACCCATCTTAGGCGCCCTTCTCGTCGGCAGTATCGGCATAGCTTTTCCACAGGTTATGGGGGACGGGTATGACTATATTGAAAAAGCGCTGGCCGGTCATACCGTGCTTGCCATTATGCTGGCGTTGATATTTCTTAAATCCATTGCCACGGCCATTACGCTTGGTTCCGGGGGCGCCGGCGGTGTTTTTGCTCCGGCCCTTTTTATTGGTGCTGTTTGCGGCGGGACTTTCGGGGGTGTCGTCCATTATCTTCTGCCGGAATATACTGCGAGCGCCGGAGCCTACGCGACCATCGGTATCGGCGCTTTTTTAGCCGCTTCCACCCACGCGCCCATGACCGCCATCTTTCTGCTTTTTGAGATGACCGGCAACTATGTTATTATCATTCCGGTGATGCTGGTTTCGATCATCAGTACGGTGACGGCCACAAAATTTTATCATGATTCAATCGACACCGTGGATTTCTCCCGTGAGGGCATCAATATTCACGAGGGTCGTGAGGTAGCCATCATGAAGTCCATCAAGGTCGGCAAGGCAATTACCGAGGACGTGGATTTCATCAGCGAGACGGCTAATATCAATCAACTGCTTGAGCTTTTCCGTTATGCCAAGGACAGTTTTTATTTTCCGGTAATCAATCATAAAGGACTGATGGTCGGCGTGGTCTCCATGCAGGATGTGAAAACGCTTCTCCACGATGCGGAACAACGGGTCTGCTACCTCGTTGGCGCTATCTGCACCCGTGATGTTATTATGCTGACACCGGATCATAACCTGTATGAGGCCATGGATCTCTTTGATATTAAAGGTATTGACGAGATACCCGTTGTCGAAACCCTGGAAGAGCCCTGGGTTCTCGGTATGTTGAGACGACCGGATGTGATTGCTGCCTATAACCATGAGATTCTAAAACGGGGTATCGGCGAGAAAGAAGAAACTATCCGTATGCTCTGCTCAGCTTCCTGAGTCGGGTCCGGGTACAAAGAGAAAGGTGCGTTTTGACTGAAAAGAGAGGAGAGGCAATATCAAATTCAGGGGTACAACCCTTCAAGGTCTCTTTGTTTTCTTTTGGCTTTAAGCACGGAGCACCTGTTGCGGACCTGGTATGGGATGTTCGATTTCTCCCCAATCCGTACTGGGTTGCCGAACTGAAGGAGCGAAGTGGACTGGAGGTTGATGTTGCGGCCTATGTGCTTGAAAATGATACGGCCAGGGAGTTTTTTGTATTGCTTGAGCCGTTGTTATTGTATTTATGTGATCATCATGCAGACGGAAAAAGGGGGGAACTGCACATTGCTGTTGGTTGCACGGGCGGTCGACATCGATCCGTGGCCGTGGTTGAATATTTAAGAAAGTTCCTTGACAGAACCCCATACAATCTCAATGTTTTTCATCGGGATAAAGAAAAACGATAATGAGCACATCAACTTAAGGAGGAAGCCATGAAAGACTTGTTGAAAAATGTTTTGTATGCAGGGGTTGGCGCCGCGTTTCTCACCAAGGAAAAAATTGAAGAACTGAACGGGGAACTGATTGAAAAGGGAAAGTTGACCCGTGAAGAGGGAAAACAATTTGTTGATGATTTGATTAAGCGATCTGAAAAGGCCAAGGATGAGCTGGAGCTCTGGATCAATAAGCGGGTTGAGGAGCGTGTCGATCAGCTGGATCTTGCCACCAAAGATGAGGTTGCCGATTTAAAACGGCAGGTGGAAGAGCTGCAGGTCGCCATTAACAAGTGATCACAGGGACAGGTCGGAGTGAATCGCAACGTTGAGTGGCCGTTTTTTACCTGAATCCTGCAATTGTTCGTGTACCGAGAACGTCGAGACTGCTGCAGATGCAAGGAGGCGAATCGGTTCCGGCACAGGCGTACTTCCCGTACGTCGAGCACGGAACCGGTGAAGCCGACACAGCAGATGTTTCTGAATCGGCGTTTGAATGCCGGACAACTGCAGGATTCAGGTTTTATATAATTTTCAGGAAATCGTCTCTTGTTCAGCATTCGTAAGCTTGGCGCCATAGGTCGGACGTACCGGCATTTGAACAGATATCATCGTATTTTACGGGTTTTGTTCAAATACGGCTTTGATGATCTGGTCGACAGACTGCATATTGACCAGTATCTCGAGTCCGGCCTGCAGATGATCAACCGTAAACCGCGGGAACAGGTGCAACGCCTTTCCCGGCCCGAGCGGCTGCGGATGGTTATGGAGGAGTTAGGACCGACCTTTGTCAAGCTCGGACAGCTTCTCTCCACCCGCCCTGATTTTATCCCGCCTGAATATCTTGCCGAACTGGCCAGACTGCAGGACGAGGTGCCGCCGTTTTCCTATAAGCACGTCGTTGAAATTTTTGAAGAAGAGATGGGGAGAAAACCGGACGATCTCTTTTCCTTTTTTGATCAGACCCCCCTTGCCGCAGCTTCAATCGGCCAGGTTCATCGGGCACGCCTCACCGACGACAGCGAGGTCGTGGTTAAGGTGCAGCGACCCGGAATTGAAAATACCATAGCTGTTGACCTTGAGATCCTTGCCCATATTGCCGGGCTAATGGAGGAGCACCTTGAGGAGGTTCAGGGGCACCGGCCCACCGCCGTTGTGCATGAGTTTGCCCGCAGTCTGTCAAGAGAAATCGATTTTTCCATTGAACTGACCAATATCCAGCGGTTTGCCCGTCAGTTTGAAGGCAATGCTGATATTTACGTTCCTCTGGTCTACCCGAAGCTGAGCAGCGAACGAATTCTGGTCCTGGAGTATATTGAAGGGATCAAGGCAAATGATATTCAGTCATTGCATGAATACGGCTGTGACGCCAAGGTGATTGCCGAGCGTGGCGCAAATCTGGTGATGGAGCAGATATTTGTGCATGGATTCTTCCATTCCGATCCCCATCCCGGCAATATTCTGGTGATGGAAAATAATATCATCTGCTTTATTGATTTCGGCCAGATGGGCCGACTCAGTCTGAAGGATAGAGAGGAGTTCACCGATTTTGTGTTGAATCTTGTGGCCGGCAATGAACGCAAGGTCACAAATGGTGTACTCAAACTGACCATTCAATACGGCGCAGTAGATCGGGACCGCCTGACCCGTGATCTTGGTGATTTAATGGACCAGTACCTGTATAAGGCGTTGGGTGAGATCTCAGCCGAACGAATTTTACAGGACCTGCTTGATCTGGTTACCCGGCACGGGTTGTCCCTGCGGCCAAATCTGTACATGATGCTCAAGGCGCTCAGTACGGTTGAGGGGGTGGGGCTGCAGCTTGATCCTGATCTTGAGCTGATCACGCTTGCCAGACCCTTCATGCAGAAAATTAAATTCGGCCGCCTCAAACCCGGACGCCTGGCTGAAGAAGTGGGTGAAACCGGATCCGAGTATTTGTCCCTTGTCCGGGAGCTGCCGGAAGAGCTGCGAAGTATTCTCAAGCAGATCCGGGCCGGCCATTTAAAGATTGAATTCGAGCACCGTGGCCTGCGCTCTCTTGGCATGACGCTTGACCGGGTTTCCAATCGTGTCGCCTTTGCTATTGTCCTGGCGGCCCAGATTATCGGTTCCTCCCTGATCGTCCTCTCCGGCATCCCGCCGAAATGGCATGACATTCCCATAATCGGCCTGGCCGGTTTTCTCCTTGCCGGCATCATGGGATTCTGGCTTCTGCTCTCCATAATACGGCATGGACGGTTGTAGAATGCAGCTGTAAAACTGTTTCGACTGAATCACTCTTCATTTTTTTACTCCTGTTGCTTGAAATTCCGGCAGATTTTTGCTAATGTCGCGCTGTTCTTAAGGGATGTTTATCCGAAAATCCCTCGAGGCAGGGCCTGCCCTTGCCGAAGTCAGGAATTTTCATCGTTCGTTGTGGCCGGCCAATCCGGAGTCTTCACTACGTTCCGCTTACCTGGTCCAGCCATGCTGGTTTAGTCGAAAATGGTGCAGAGCGCCGGGAAAACCACGCAGAACCGTAGAGCGGTGCTGCGAGACCAGGCTCGTTACACCGCTTGCGGTGTCACACCTTAATCTTTGGTTCCCAAACAAGGTTGCATACCCGCTGCGGGTAAACAAGCGCTCCGGAAATATACCATTTTCATAACAGCGTAGCGGTGTCATTGTTGTGGCTGTCGCCTGAAAATTTGAAGTCTTTGCTTATCCGGTCCAGCCATGCTGGTTACTTTAAAGGAGGAAGAGGAATGCGGATTTTTTTTATTTCATGTCTTGTCACCGCACTGGTCCTGGGCGGTGGGCAGGCATTTGCCGGAGGCGGCGGCAGTTATCCCAATGGCGCGGAAGCCTTTATGAGCGGAGCTATCCCCCCGCCCGGCTTCTATTTTGTTGATTATATGTATTATTATAACGCTGATTCGTTAAAGGATGACAACGGCGACGACATTGCAGCCTTTGACGATATTTCGGTGGTGGCCAATGTTTTTCGTGGTATCTGGATCAGCAATAAAACCATACTTGGGGCAAATTACGGCCAGCATGTCTTTGTACCGGTTCTTGGGGTCGACTTGAATTTTCATGCTCCCGTCGGGCCGCAGAAGAGCGATTCGTATGATGATACCGATGTTCCCTATGTAATTTACAGCCCGCTTGTCCTTGCCTGGCATCTGCAGCAGGGTAAACTGCATATTGCCGCCTCATTTGCCGACATTTATATTCCCACGGGCCAGGACGATGGCAATATGGCCACGGTCGGTCATAACTTCTGGACCATTGAACCGGTTGTGGCGGTTACCTACATGCTGGACAGCTGGGAATTTTCCGCTAAGTTTATGTATGATTTCAATACCAGCCAGGATGATTATCCCACGGTGTACGGTTTTGAAGTTGACCGTGATCCCGGTGATGAATTTCACTTTGATTATTCGGTGTCCTACGGCCTTTCCAAGACCCTCCGTCTTGGCGTCAATGGCTATTTCTACACCCAGACCACTGATGATTCCTATGATCTGGATGGTTCCATACCTCCGCCGGTGCAGGATCTGCTCAGGACGGATGAGGGGAATCACAGCCGTGTTTTTGCCATTGGCCCCGGCATCTGGTACAATTACAAAAATATGTTTTTTACCCTGCGCAACCAGTGGGAAATGGCTGCCAGAAACAAGACCGAAGGGTATAATATCTGGGGTAAATTCACCTACGCCTTCTGATGCTTCTTCCGGGTGAAACCTCTGCACATAAGAATAAAAAATCCCGATGCTTCCCTGTGGAAGACCGGGATTTTTTTTATAGCTCTTTTCAGGAACAATTCCGGACAGCCCCCAGACGCGCCGGCGACTGAGCAAAATGCTTCGCCGACTCGTCCCTCGCCCCCAAAGAACCTGGCTGGAAGGCTGCATACGGCCTGGAGGAAATATGTGAAGACACATGGCGCCGGTAACGGAAAAACCCCCGGGGGTATGACGGCAAAACCGTCTGACGGGAGTAGCAGAACAAAGCGTACCCCACGATTCTTCCCGTTAAGGGAGCTTTTAAAAAAACGTATCCAGGTGAACATCACCGGCAACCCGCCTCCCTTAGGGTTGACGGCAGGCATTGAAAAAACGTCAGAGGTCCAGACCTTCCAGAGGACTGATGAGGCGTGAAATATCCTTATCCATCACATGGGTGTACATTTCCGTTGTTTTGACATCAGCATGCCCCATGAGATCCTGCAATACACGAATATTGACGCCTTTTTCCAGCATCGTCGTCGCGAAGCTGTGACGGAGGGTATGGCATGTAACCCGTTTATCAATACCGGCACGTTTGGCGGCGAGCTTCACGGCCTTTTGCAGGCCGGATTCCAGTACATGATGACGTCGTTCCATGCCGGATCGGGGATCAATGGAACGTTTTTTTGAGGGAAACAGATATTGCCAGCTTGTCTCCCTCGCAGCATGTTTATACTTGCGAGCCAGGGCTGGCGGAATATAGACCTCTCCGAAGCCCTCTTCCAGATCGGCATGATGCAGCGCTTTGACCCGCTCCATATGCTCCTGCAGCGAGGGGATGACCTGTGGGGCGAGAATCGTGCTTCGCCACTTACTGCCCTTGCCAAAGATTTTAACCCGCTTGCGGTCAAAATCGACATCTTTGATCCGTAACCGGACACATTCCATAAGACGTAAACCCGAACCATAGAGAAGTTTGGCCATAAGTGCGTGCGTGCCCTGTATCTGACGAAAAAAACGGGTGACCTCTTCGGGGCCGAGGACAGTTACCGTTTTCGGCTTTCTTTTGGCCCGGATGTGGGCAATCTTCCCTTCCAGGGGTTTATCCAGAACCTCCCGGTACAGAAAAACAATGGCATTGAGAGCCTGCCTTTGCGTGGAAGCGGCCACTGCCTGTTTTACGGCCAGATCGGTGAGAAAACGCTCAATATCACCGGCGCCTAAATCCCGGGGATGGGTTTTATTACCGAAAAAACGAATGAAACGTAGTATCCACTGACAATAGGTCTGCTCGGTCCGATAGGCATAGTGATGATAACGCAATACTTCGCGCACTTGATCCATAAGCCTTAATTTTGGATTAGGATGAAATTTAGGTTTATTTTCCATAATATTTAGCTTAATATCACAATAAGAGGAAATTTCAACCCGAAAAGTAATAAGTGGAAAGAATTTTCCATGTTATTCGGTATAATATACGAATAAGTGGAAAATACGGGAATCTATTACCCTCAATATGATG
>JANTGH010000132.1 GCA_024763055.1 Desulfobulbaceae bacterium | reverse complement strand
AAGATCCGGAGAGGTGACCGAGTGGCTTAAGGTGCACGCCTGGAACGCGTGTGTACGCAAGTACCGTGAGTTCGAATCTCACCCTCTCCGCCATAACCCAGCATGGTTGAGGATACATGCAGTCCGCAACCGCCATGAACTATGAAGATCGGCTGGAGCCTGTTGTCATAGTTTATTTTGGATAAGGGATTCAGGTGTGATAGCCGGGTCCTGCGCAACAGGGAATCACGAACTCCGTCAGGTCCGGGAGGAAGCAGCGGTAGTGAACCTTCCTGTGTGTTGCAGGGTTGCCCGGCTATCCTTTTTTTGTGCTTTTCGATTTCATGTATTTCCGCTATATTGCCCTGTACGTTTCTCTCTGCCTGTGCTGACAGGCTCCAATCATAACCCTGCTCAGGTGACCGTTGTCCTATCTTGTCTTAGCAAGAAAATCCAGGCCCCAGTCTTTTGATGAAGTTGTCGGACAGCAGACCGTTGTCCGGACCCTAAAGAACGCGCTTGTCCAAAATCGTGTCCCGCACGGGCTTATTTTCAGCGGTATACGAGGCACCGGCAAAACGACTCTGGCCAGAATTATGGCCAAGGCGTTGAACTGTGAACAGGGACCGACCCCGACACCCTGCAACACCTGCCGCTCCTGCAAGGAAATCGCTTCCGGTTCCAGTGTGGACCTGCACGAAATTGATGGCGCCTCCAATCGGGGTATTCAGGAAATTCGGGATTTAAAAGAAAAAATTCGCTTTATGCCCACCAGTGCACGATTTAAAATCATCATCATTGATGAAGTGCATATGTTGACCACCGAGGCCTTCAACGCGCTGTTAAAAACCCTCGAGGAACCCCCGGACCACGTTTATTTCATGTTTGCAACAACTGAACTGCACAAAGTGCCGGTGACGATTTTGTCCCGTTGCCAGCGCTATGAACTGCAAAGAGTGGGGCATAGGGAACTCGCTGATCATTTTGCCCGTCTTGCCGTTTCGGAAGGGATTTCCATTGAACCGGCAGCCATAGAGCTTATTGTCCGTGAGGCAGCCGGTAGCGTGCGTGACGGATTGAGCCTGCTTGACCAGGTGTTTTCCTATTGTGGAAATGAGGTTACGGCGGAAGAGGTCGCCGAGGTGCTTGGGCTTGTCAGTCACCGGGTCATTGCTGATCTCAGCGAGGCCCTGCTTGCCGGTGACCTTGTTGAGGCAATGAAGCAGCTGACCGAGGTGTATGTCTATGGTATGAATATCAAACGTTTCGGCAATGAGCTGCTCGTATGGTTTCGTAATCTGATACTCTGCAGTCTGCACAAACAGCCGGACAGGATACTGGATTTGCCCGAAGAAGATGTTGTTCGGCTATCAGAGACAGCCGCGCGATATTCGTTACAGACACTATCCGCTCTGTTTAAGATTTTGCTTGAGGGGCTGGAAAAAGCCAATCATTCTTCTCAACCGCGGCTGGCAATGGAAATGGCCTTTATCCAGGCTGTCCAGGTTGGTGATGTGCAGCCGGTAACTGAGTTGTTGACCCGCCTTGATACGGTGCTTGCGGGAGGACGCCTTGCTGTACCAACCGCAGGGTATCCCCAAAAGGATGAAAGAAAACCAACGGATTCTGTGCCACCGCGAACTGTTCCACCCCAACAAAAAGACAACGCCGAATTGCTGGTTCACAAGAAGCCCCCGCAGGCAAAAATTGAGAAAAAAAGTAAGCATAAGGTCAGGGAAAAACAGCCGGAGAAAGATTCCTTACAGACAGAAGAGGAGACTGGACCTGTCCGGAACCCTGTGGAAAAACAGAGCCCTATTTCGGAGGAAATAAAACCTGCGATACCGAGTTCTCAAAAGCGTGATATCAGGCGGGAGTGGCCGGACTTTATAGAGTATGTACGGGATCGAAAACCCTGGATGGCCGCGACTCTGCAGAAAGCCGATTCCGTTGCCCTTGAACAGGAAAAGCTTGTTATTCATTACGAGGAGTCGGCAGATTGTACTCTCTTGAAAAATCAGGAGCACGTCAGGCCGTTGACCGAATTCGCCCTTGATTTTTTTCAGCAGCCCTTTACTCTGGCATTTAAGGTGGCCGATGATGGAAGCTGCGAGGCTGATCCAAACGGCGCCATAAGTCCGAAAGAGGAACGCAAGGCCCTGGCACGCGATCCATTGGTGTTGGCTGCTCTTGACGTATTTAACGGGCAGGTTGGGGACATTCGGGTCGGACCGCGTTTCCGCACACCCATGAATGGTGAATCCGTCGACAAGGGTAAATTAAAGGAATGATGTTTTTGTTTAACTTTGCAACAACCAGTGGCATTTGGTTATTTTATAGAGGAATTAAGAGGAGTAGCGTATGAATATGGGCGATTTGATGAAACAGGCCCAGCAGTTTCAACAGAAACTTGGTTCAATTCAGGAGGAATTGGCCGGAAAGATGGTAACAGGTACTGCCGGTGGCGGGATGGTCACCGCAACAGTCAATGGCAATGGCGAACTCATCGGAATTGCCATTGAGAAAGATATTCTCAACCCTGATGACGCGCAGATGCTGCAGGACCTTGTGCTGGCAGCGGTTAATGATGGTCTGCGCAAGGCAAAAGAGCTCGGCAAAGAAGAAATGGGCAAGTTGACAGGCGGACTGAATATCCCCGGTATGTTGTAATAACGTAGCCAAGGTTATGATCGATTAAAGGCTTTTGCCACAGAAAAACAGTCACTATCCATCTAAAAGAACTCTATTTCGAGTCGATTTTCCGGTAAAGAAAATATGCAGGCGGTTCCCCCGGCCCTTGAACGGCTGATTCATGATCTGACTAAACTCCCTGGTATAGGCAGGAAAACGGCAACCAGGCTGGCACTGTATCTGCTGCGAAGTCCTGCTTCCGAAGCGCGAGCTCTGGCAGAGGACCTTGCGACCCTGCATTCCTCAATCCGTTTATGCTCCGGATGCTTTGCCTTTTCCGAAACCGATCCCTGTCCTATCTGCGGTGATGCGAGACGTAATCACCGGCTTGTCTGTGTGGTTGAGCAGCCGGGTGATCTGATGGCTATAGAAAAGACCGGCAGCTTCAAGGGCGTGTACCATATCCTGCATGGAGTATTGTCACCCATGGATGGCATCGGCCCCGAAGAGTTGAAAATACGTGAACTCTATCAGCGGATTAGCCGGGGTGAAGTGGAGGAGATTCTTCTGGCTACCAGTTCCACCGTCCCTGGAGAGGCGACAGCCTCTTATCTCGCCGATCATCTGCATCGCTATCCGGTGCGGATCACCCGGCTGGCCTGTGGCATCCCCATGGGAATGGATATCAAATATGCCGACAAGTATACCCTTGGCCAGGCTATTGACAGCAGACGGTCTATGGACGAGTGATTTTTGCATCTTTTTGCGATGATATTTTCTTGACACTGCACGACTTTGTTGGTATTTCATCAAAGTTTGTTATCGGCTTTATTACAGATATTGTCGGAATGGAATTATTATTTTTGTAGGCGCGTAACTCAGTGGGAGAGTGCTACCTTGACATGGTAGAAGTCGGCGGTTCAAGTCCGCCCGTGCCTACCAGGATTTTAAGAGGCTATGGTGCAGCGCAGTGAAAAGCCGTTTGCCCCATCAGCCTTTCTTTTTATGCGAAAATCGGACATGAGCATACGGCTTTGTCCCGATTTTTATTGCCGGTTGTGATCAGAACGTAATAAATGATTCAGCCATGCCGGGTATGAGTAGATTATGACAGATATTACCGTTACCATTCAGGATGGCGATACGGCAACATTCGCCGCCGGAACCACTGCCGCTGAAGCCCTGCGTGAGCTTGTTTCCAATAAGCAGCGCAAGCAGGCAGTAGCCGTGACATATAATGGTAAACCAATTGATCTGTCTTTTCCGTTGCAGGAGAGTGGGGTTTTGGCTCCCATTACCATGCGGAGTGAACAGGGGCTTGAAGTCCTCCGTCACTCTACTGCTCATGCCATGGCGCAGGCGGTTAAGGAATTGTATGGCAATGGTGTTAAGGTCGCCATAGGTCCTGCAATAGAAGATGGTTTTTATTACGATTTTGATCGGGGTATCCCGTTTTCTCCTGATGATTTTGACGATATTGAGGCCAAAATGGCCGAGATAGCAAAACGTCGGCAGCCGGTGGAACGGCTCGAAATGTCAAAAGATGAGGCTATTGCCTTCTTTCAGGAAAAAGAAGAGCCGTACAAGGTAGAGTTGCTTCAGGATATGACGGAAGATAAAGTCAGCCTGTACCGTCAGGGTGAGTTTATTGATCTCTGTCGGGGGCCGCACATTCCTGATACTTCCTGGCTCAAGGTTTTCAAGCTTCTGCGGGTAGCGGGTTCGTATTGGCGCGGGGATGAAAACCGGCAAATGTTGACCCGGTTATACGGCACGGCCTTTGTCGATAAAAAGGAGTTGAAAAAGTACCTTAATCGACTGGAAGAGGCGAAAAAGCGTGATCATCGCAAGCTTGGCAAGCAGTTGGGTCTGTTTACCATTTCCGATGAGATCGGTCCCGGCTTGATTCTCTGGCAGCCCAGAGGTTCCATGTTGCGTAAATGTATTGAGGATTACTGGAAAGACGAGCATTATAGACACGATTATCAGTTGCTGTATACGCCGCATATTGCCCGTCAGGATTTGTGGAAGACTTCCGGCCATCTCGATTTTTACAGTGAAAACATGTATGCGCCCATGGAAATTGACGAGGTCAAGTACCAACTCAAACCCATGAACTGTCCTTTCCATATCGGGGTGTATAACTGTAATAAACACAGTTACCGTGAGTTTCCCATACGCTGGTGTGAACTCGGTACTGTGTATCGCTATGAGCGAACCGGCGCCCTGCATGGTTTAATGCGGGTACGTGGCTTTACGCAGGATGACGCGCATATTTTCTGTCGGCCTGACCAGCTTGAAGAGGAAATTTTCAATATTATTGATTTGAACCTGCATATCCTCAAAACCTTTGGTTTTGATCAGTATGATGTATATCTTTCAACCCGGCCTGAAAAATATGTTGGTTCCGATGAACATTGGGAGGCGTCGACCCAGGCCTTGAAACAGGCTATGGAAAAGAAGGGATTAGCGTATACTATCGACCCCGGTGAGGGGGTCTTTTACGGACCTAAGATAGATATTAAAATCAAGGACCAGCTTGGCCGTTCCTGGCAATGTTCAACCATTCAGGTTGATTTTAATCTGCCGGAACGTTTTCAGGTCACCTATACCGGTAAGGACGGTGCCCGGCACCAGCCGATTATGATTCACCGTGCCTTGATGGGATCGCTGGAACGATTCATTGGTGTGCTTATTGAGCATTATGCCGGTAGTTTTCCCCTGTGGATGGCCCCTGAGCAGGCAAGGATTATGAATATTACCGACGATCAGGCCGAGTACTGCAACCAGGTGTATTTAGAATTGCGCAAGGCCGGCGTTCGAATAGAACGAGACCTGAGAAATGAAAAGCTTAATTACAAGATACGCGAAGCACAGGTCATGAAAGTGCCTTATATGCTGATTGTTGGTGAGCGTGAAAAAACTGAAGAAACAATAACCGTCCGTAAAAAGAATGGTGAAAATTTACCTCCCATGTCCCCGCAGGCATTTGCCGAAATGGTTGCCGGGGAGTGCGCAGAGGCCATGAATCTAAAAACCGCATAAAATACGTATTACTGGAGGAACGAACATCAAACGTCGGGGAAGAAAACAACCGCAGAAACAAGAGATCAGGGTTAAAATCAATGAGGCCATTACCTATCCCGAGGTCAGGCTTGTCGGTACTGATGGAGAACAGATAGGTGTCGTCAGTACAGGGGACGCCATGCAAAGAGCATATGACGAGGGACTTGACCTGGTCGAAGTGTCAGGTAAGGCCAAACCGCCCGTCTGCCGGCTCATGAATTTTGACAAGTATCGATATGAGCTGAAAAAGAAACAACAGGAAGCAAAAAAGAAACAGACCACCGTAGAAACCAAAGAGATTAAGTTCAGACCGAAAACTGAAGAGCATGATCTCAACTTTAAGATTAAAAAGATCAAAAAGTTTCTGGAACAGAAAAACAAGGTCAAGGTAACCATGCGTTTTCGCGGTCGGGAAATTATTTACGCCCAGTCGGTGGGGCTCAATGCCATTAATAAAATAGCGGACAGTTTGCGCGAGGATTGCGTTATCCTGCAGGAACCGAGAATGGAAGGGCGGCAACTTGTCATGTTTGTCGGCCCAAAGGCCTGATGACTTTTTATAAAAACGTTTTTTTGACAGCGTGTAAGTCCTGTCAGGTAATTAATACAAAAAGACCACGAGATCATTGCAGGATGTATCCTGTACATATAAGGAGAATATAATCATGCCCAAGATGAAGACAAACAGGGGTGCCGCCAAGCGGTTCAAAGCAACCGGGTCCGGAAAAATCCGCAGGAACAAGGCATTCAGCTCCCATATTTTGACCAAAAAATCGACTAAACGGAAAAGAAACCTGCGCAAGTCCAGCCTGATCGATGATGCGAACCTTAAGGCCGTCAAACGTATGTTGCCGTATCTGTAAAACGATTTAATAAATTACTCTACTTATATATTTACGGAGATATTCATGTCACGCGTAACCCGCGGCTTCAAAGCCCGCCGCAGAAGAAATAAAATATTAAAGCAGGCCCGAGGATTTCGGGGTGGAAAAAGCCGCCTTTTTAAGACCGCGACAGAGGCGGTTAGTCGCGCCCTTTGTTACAGCTACCGGGATCGCCGTACCAAAAAACGTGATTTCCGTCGCCTGTGGATAATCCGCATCGGCGCCGCTGCCAAAATGAATGGAACGAGTTACTCTCGCCTGATTGGCGGCCTGAAAAAGGCCAATATAGAGCTTGATCGCAAGGTGCTTTCAAATCTTGCTATTGTCGATCCCCATGCCTTTGCCGAAGTGGTAAAAACAACCAGCGTGGCCTCTGCCTGATCCATATATGGAACAGGATTTATTCAGGCTGAAAGAGGAGGCTGTTCAGGCCCTGCAGGACATCACTGCTGCCTCTGAACTGGAACCGTTTCGGGTAAAATATCTTGGCCGCAAAGGGGGTTCACTGACCGGAATCATGCGTCAGCTGGCCCAGGTGCCCAAGGAAGACCGGCCACGACTTGGTCAGCTTGCCAATACAGTTAAAAAAGAGGTTACCTCTCTTTTTGAACAGAAAAAGGAACAACTCTCTGCCGAAAAGGGTACTGAGGTAAGTGCCGCCCTTGATGTCAGCCTGCCCGGACGTCGTCTGCCCCGCGGTAAACTGCATCCCGTTACCCAGGTTATGGAAGAAATCTGTTCCATTTTTGAGGGGCTGGGTTTTGCCATTGCCGAGGGGCCGGATGTTGAGACGGACCATTATAATTTTGAAGCGCTCAATATTCCCAAACATCATCCTGCCCGGGACATGCATGATACCTTTTATGTCTCTGATTCGATCCTGCTTCGGACCCATACTTCGCCCATGCAGGCCCGCATTATGGAAAAGCATGATCCACCTCTGCGTTATATTGCCCCTGGCAAGGTATATCGTTGTGATTCCGATATCACCCATACGCCGATGTTTGTCCAGGTGGAGGGTTTTCTTGTGGATCGAAAGGTATCTTTTGCCGATTTGAAAGGCGTTTTGACCAGTTTTCTGCATCGGATGTTTAGTGATGATCTTTCTGTCAGGTTTCGACCGAGTTTTTTTCCTTTTACCGAACCGAGCGCTGAAGTTGATATTGCCTGTGTCATCTGTGGTGGTAAAGGATGCCGGGTCTGTAAACAGACAGGTTGGATAGAGATTCTTGGTGCCGGCCTGATTGATCCTGAAGTTATGAAAATGGTAGGCTATGATCCGGATGAGTATTCCGGTTTTGCCTTTGGCCTTGGTGTCGAGCGAATAGCTATGTTGAAATACGGTATCAATGACATCCGCCTTTACTATGAAAACGATCTACGTTTTCTTTCACAATTTTAACATGATGTTTGTTGCCCTTCTTTTTGTTTTTTAGCGTAATTCCGGATATTTCAAATGAAATTTACTCTCAGCTGGCTTTCCACCTTTGTCTCTGTCGATGATCTCGCGTCGGATGCGCTTGCTGAAAAACTCACCATGTTGGGCCTTGAGGTTGATGCGGTCACTCCACTTTATCAGGGCCTTGAAAAAATTATTACGGCAAGGGTCATGGAGGTGGGGAAACATCCCAATGCCGACAGATTGACTCTCTGTCAGGTTGATACCGGCGAAGAAATTATCCCGATAGTCTGTGGGGCGCCTAATGTTCGACAAGGTCTTGTCACTGCGTTGGCGCGTCCCGGGGTTCGTCTGCCGGATGGAATGAAGATCAAAAAGGCAAAGGTTCGTGGCGAACAGTCACTGGGCATGCTCTGTTCGGCAAGAGAACTTGGCTTGAGTGAAGATCACAGTGGGATTATGGAACTTGATGATACGCTCTCAATTGGTCTGCCGCTTACAAAGGCCCTTGATCTTGCCGATACCATGATAGAGGTTGATCTGACTCCAAATCGTCCAGATTGCGCTTCTGTTCTTGGTATTGCCCGGGAGGTTGCCGGTTTCACCGGGCGTGTACTCAGGCTTCCCGTACAAAATGTCCCAGCCCTTGATTCCAGCGATGTCGAATTTTCCGTTACCGTTGAGAACCCTGCGCTTTGCCCGAGGTATGCTGCCCGCAAACTGACAGGGGTCAGTATTGGCCCATCTCCCTGGTGGATGCAGCGGCAATTGCTTGCTGTTGGCATGCGGCCTATCAACAATATCGTTGATATCACTAATTTTGTCATGCTTGAATACGGGCAGCCCCTGCATGCCTTTGATTTTAAAAAACTTCGGCAGGGGGAAATTATCGTCCGTTGCCCCCGAAAAGGCGAAAAGAGTTTTGTTACCCTTGATGGTAATGAGCGAATGCTTGCAGACGATACATTGATGATCTGTGACGGTGAAGGACCGGTTGCCGTTGCCGGGGTTATGGGAGGAATGGATTCCGAGGTAACCGAACAAACGACGGAAGTGCTGCTTGAATCAGCCTGTTTTGATCCGGTTTCCATTCGCCGGACGGCCCGTCGACTTAATTTACCGTCCGAGGCTTCCTATCGTTTTGAGCGTGGCGTGGACCCGAATGTGACTCTTCTGGCCATGCAACGTGCCGTCCAGTTGATGGTAGAGCTTGCCGGAGCAGAGGTAAGCAGGGGCGGTGTTGATGAATATCCCGGGAAAAAGGAGTTGCTTGCACTTGAGCTTCGTCCCGCAAGGGTCTGCGATCTTTTAGGCATTCAGTTGAGCAGCGATGAAATTGCCGCATACCTGAGGGCAATTAACTTTGAGGTGACTGGTACCGGGGACCCGGCCCTGCATGTTGTTGTTCCAAGCTTTCGGCCGGATGTGGAACGGGAAATTGATCTCATCGAAGAAATTGCCCGTCTGTTTGGCTATAACGAGATTCCGACCACCATGCCTTCTATCGACATGGCCTATCCGCCGCGTGATGAGTTACGTGAGCTCAGAATGGAGGTCTCTTCGGTCTGTACCGGAGAGGGGTTTTACGAGGCCATTAATTATAGCTTTGTTGATGAAAAACATCTTGATCATATGGGTCTTGCCGTTGATGATCAGCGTCGACAGGTGACCAGGCTGCTTAATCCGCTTACTGAAGAACAGGCTGTCATGCGCACCATGTTGCTGCCGGGTCTGCTTGAAAATATCT
>JANTGH010000131.1 GCA_024763055.1 Desulfobulbaceae bacterium | reverse complement strand
ATTCCCCGTTATATTGCCACAGCCGGCGGTAAAATCCCCATGCACCGCTCAAACGTCATCGGCCATGAGGGTAATGAACTTATCATGAAAAAACCCTGGAACGGTGAAGAGGTGCGCTATCCCGACGCTGATCCCGCAGTCTATAATGCAGAGCGGTTTTCCTTTGCCCGCTATTTGGACTGATGGCTGCTGAAAACAGGTTGCGTGGGTTCTTTTCCTGTCATGAGGGGGAGATGTTTGCCCTGCTGAAAGAACTGGTGACGATACAGAGTAACAGCCTGAACAAGGAAGGGGTTGACCAGGTCGGCCGGGCTGCCCGGCAGGCCCTTGCCGACCTGCCCCTTCTCTGCAGACGGATCAGGCAGGATGAGCTTGGCGATCATCTTCTTTTTTCAACTCCGGCCGCCAAGCATAGCGAGGCCGGGGAGAGGAAAAATATTCTGATTACCGGTCACATGGATACGGTTTTTCCGCAGGATACGGATTTTAACCGGTATCTGGAGGATGAAAACAAAGCCTATGGTCCGGGTGTCATTGATATGAAAGGCGGGCTTGTGGTGACGATTTTTGCCCTCAGGGCCCTGGCGGCCCAGGGGGTGCTGGCTGAGCTGCCCATCATGGCCTTGTTTAACTCGGATGAGGAAATCGGTTCTCCCACCTCCTCCCCTTTACTGCGGGAGCTGGCCACGGATGTCTGCTGTGGCCTGGTGACGGAGTGCGGCGGACTGCAGGGGGAGGTCGTTACCGGACGGCGTGGGAAAAGAGGGTATCACTTAGAGGTGCATGGCCGGGCCGGGCATGCCGCCTTTGCCGGTAAGAACAAGGCCAGCGCCATTGCCTCCATAGCCCATAAGATACTTGCCATGGAAGCGCTCAATGATCCGGAAACCGGCCTGGTGGTCAATGTCGGCACCGTCCAGGGCGGTATCGGTCCCAATACGGTTGCCGAACATGCGGCCGCAGAGATTGACACCCGTTATTGCAGCGAAGCGGCCGGACAGGAATTACGGCAGCAGTTGGACAAGATAACAGCGAAAAATAATGTGCCTGGGGTCAGCGCTTCTCTGCAGGTGACCCATGACCGGCCGCTCATGGAGGCCGGAGTAGCCAATAAAAAATTATTTTCCCTGTTTGCGGTACAGGCGGAAAAACTTAACATACCGCTTTATGAGGAATTTCGTGCCGGTGTTTCCGATGCCAATACCCTTGCCGGTGAAGGAGTGCCCGTGCTTGACGGTCTCGGTCCCATCGGAGAATATGATCACAGTGACCGGGAGTATATGCTGAAAAGCAGCTTGCCGGAACGTTCTTTATTGCTTGCAGCAACCCTGCCTGAAGTTACGGCCGGATTCTGCAGCTAAAAAGAAAGACAAAAAAGCAGATACCGTCAAAAATCAGACCTGTATGCGTTTACGCAGCCGGGCCGCGATTGTTTCATCACGATAGGAGACAATAGTAATCGGCGAACGACGAAAAAGTTTTTCCGCTACAGAGCCGGTAAAGGCGTGAATAATTTCGCTTTTGGCCTTTACGCCCATCACAATCATATCCACCTCTTCCCTGACAGCATGTCTGAGCAGTTTATCAGCGGGTTTGCCAACGGTTATGATAAGCTTCATTCGTTCTTCAGGAAAATCGCTTTTTTCCAGCAGTTTATCAAGAGCGGCAGTCCGCTGCTTTTTTATCTCCTCAACATAATGCGAACCATCAACCTCGTAACCAAAGGAGGTAATGGTTTCCACAGCATCCACATCCCTCTGGTTAACAACACTGACAAAAATCAACTTTTGCACATTAAGCGATTTCGCGAGCATGACCGCATAATCGACAATGCCCTGCGAATAAGGGGAAAAGGCCAGCGGCACCATAATTTTTTCTGTTTTTTTCATTGTGACCCCCTAAGATAATTGAGCGGCAAGCGGCTTTGCGGCTTCCGGGCCGCGCATTTTTTGCAGGACAAAAAGAATGCCGAAAAGAGCCAGCCCGATGAGATAGGTCCAGTAACGCTGGTCATGCGCAAGGCCCACCCATTGGGCAATACGCTGGGGCTGCATCAGGATGAAGGTTACAGCAAGAAAAATAGGGACCTCCCAGAACTTATTTTTTGCAATAAACCAGCCCTGGGTGGCCGAGGCAAAGGCAAAATTGCCCATACAGGTCATGACAAAAATAAGAATGCCCTGAGACCAGGAGTTAATGTTATGCAGAATCAGATCCGAGTTAAATATAAACATGAATGGCAGGATGGCCGTTCGGATATCATACATGAACCCCTGCAATCCGGTGGGAATGGGTGGCGATTTGGCAATGGCGGCGGCGGCGTAGGCGGCAAGGCCGACCGGCGGCGTATCATCGGCCAGGATACCGAAGTAAAAACAGAAGAGATGGGCCGACATCAGGGGAACGATAAAGCCCTGGGCACCGCCGATATTGACAATAGCCGGTGCTGTAAGAGCGGCCATAACAATGTAGGTGGCCGTTGTCGGCAACCCCATGCCGATGATCAGACTGGCCATGGCCGTGATGACCAGCATGAGAAAAACATTGCCCATGGACAGAACATCAATGATCTCGGAAATAAGATTGCCAAGGCCAAGCGCGACCACACCAACGATAATACCTGCAGCGGCGGTGGCCAGGGCAACAGCGATCATATTCAGGGCTCCGGATACCAGCGAGGCTCCAATTAATTTAATAGATTTTTTAAACGCTTCCCCAAGCGGTTCCTTTTTCCTGTAAGCCCTGAGTGGTTCCTGAAAAAGCATAATAACCGAAAGCACGCATATGGCATTAAAAGCAGCCAGTTCAGGAGAATGGCGTACAATTATCAACTCATAAAGCAGCATGCCGAGCGGGACAAGAAAATGAAGTCCGCCGACCAGGGTTTTAAAAAAAAGAGGGAGCTGGCTTTTGGGCAGTCCCTTGATACCAAGCTTTGAGGCTTCAATGTGAGAAATATAAAAAAGAGCAGCATAGGATGCAAAGGCGGGAATAGCCGCAGCTTTGACCACTTCGATATAGGGGACGTTGACATACTCTGCAATGATAAAGGCGGCAGCCCCCATAATCGGCGGGGCCAGCTGACCATCGGTGGAAGCGGCAACTTCAACCGCAGCCGCCTTTGTCGCCGGATAGCCTACCTTTTTCATCATTGGAATAGTGAAAGTGCCGGTGGTCACGATATTGGCAATACTGGAGCCGGAAATCATGCCGGTCAGACCACTGCCCATTATGGCCGCCTTGGCCGGCCCACCTTTGAATCTGCCGAGCAGGCTCAAAGCAAGCTGGATGAAATAATGGCCGGCACCTGCCTTGTCGAGCATGGCGCCGAAAAGAACAAAGAGAAAAACAATGGTAGCAGACACATCAAGTGGTATGCCGTAAATACCCTCGGTGGACATGGTCATCTGGCCGACAAATCGGTTGAGTGATGTTCCCTTAAAGGCAATAAGATCCGGCATATAGGGACCCAGAAAACAGTAGGAAATGAAAAAACCGCCAATAATCGGCAGGGCAGGACCTATGGTGCGGCGGGCTGCTTCAAGCAGCAAGACTGTAAGCGTGATACCAAAGACAATATCTGAGGTCACCGGTGATCCCTGGCGATTGTTAATGGCATCAAGAAAAATGACGAGGTACAGTGCTGAGAAACAGGCCAGCCCTGCTATTACCATGTCCAACAGGGGAATTTTTTTATGGCGGGAAAAATATCGTATCCCAAATATCGGTTTTTTAAAAAGCGGATAGTTCAAAAAAACCAGGGTCAGGGCAAACGCCAGATGAATGGCGCGGATATAAGTGGTATCCAGAACAATGAATCTCGGCAGAGCCAGTTGATACAGACTCCATGCCACCGCGATGGTTGGGATAAGATATTTTTGCCATCCTTCGGGTTTTCGACCAATTCCTTCTTCTTCCTCGGCCATTTTTTGGGCCAGTTCCATCCCCTCGTCTTCAAACTGTACGTCGATCTTGCTCATGGTTTTCTCATCCTTGATGGCGTCGTAAAAACTTCGATCTACTGCGTCGTGTGTCCTGTGGCGATTCGTGGGCATACTGCATGTCTAATTAAGACCCGCCCCGAAACACTACTCCTCGGAGTCTCCGCTCTGCTGCACTTACCTGTATATCTGTGTTTTTACTTAGCCATCTTTAAGCACTGTCTGGACTTTTTACCAGTTCATCATCCTTGTATATATGGGAAAAATTTTACATGGTGTGGGTGGTGCATTCTTTCAATGTGGTTTCGCCTGTCGGATTCTTTATTTTTCAGTAATATTTCGAACAGCCAGGGCACGATAGCCTTTGTTGTGGACCTTGCGGTCGGTATAAAAGGTGCCCCGTCTGAAATTAAACACATAGGCTGAAATTCCCTTTTGGTCACCGCTCCAGACAAAACCGCAACTTAAGTGTATCCGGGAAACAATACGGAGCTGCTGGCCGCAATCGGCCTCATAACCGCGATAGTCGGGATCTTTCACGTACAGGGATCGCAATTCTTGAAGAGTCGGCAGACGCCAATTTTGATATTGGATGGGTAACGAATAGGGGAAAGTGAATCGGACCCATTTGTCCGCCTGTTTCCAGGTGATGTTTCCCTGGTTGTCGGTAGCGGCCCACATGAGGCCAAGCTGATGGTCGGTGATGGTTCCGTTACCGTTGTCGGTAAATCTTTCACCGGCAAAGGCGGATTGTTGAGAGGCAAGGGAGAAGAGTAACATCAACAGAAAGAAAGCTCTATATGGTCTCATTGGGTTATCCTCCCTGGGGAAAAAGCAGCGTTTGGAATTTTCCTGCTTTTTTACATTTTTTTACACATTTTTTTCATCATAAAGAGACGTTGACTTCCTCTGCGAAAAATTAATACGAAAAAATTTCTTTTCTTTGCTGTTCATCACGAGCAGTGATGAACAGCAAAGAAAAGAAATTCGGCGATGACCGGCATGGCCATCGCCGAAAAAAAAAGAGAAAAATTACTTCATCAGGCCGACTTCCTTATAATATTTCAGGGCACCGGGATGAATGGGAGCGGAAAGTCCTTCAAGCATTTTTTCCTTGGTCAAAGTGCCGTATGCAGGATGCAGTTTTTTGAAAGCTTCAAAATTATCAAAAACTTCTTTGGTGATGGCATAGACGACATCATCACTCACCTTTGCCGAGGTAACCAGGGTGGCCTTTACGCCAAAGGTGTCAACGTCTTTGTCGTTCTGGGCTCCAGGATAAAGTTTTACGGGGATAACGGCTTTTGCATAATAGGGATATTTGGCCAGCAGTTTGTCAATGCCGGGACCTGCGATGGTGGCAAGACGTACCTTTCGGGCACCTGACGTGGCCTCTTTAATGGATCCGGATGGATGGCCGACTGTGTAAAAGAAGGCGTCAATCCGACCGTCCTGCAACAGGCTTGCTGCCTCGGAGGCTTTGATTGACTCTGCCTTAATATCTTTGTCAATGTTAATGCCGACTGCCTCAAGGGCATCGATAGCGTTTTGACGCTGGCCGGAACCAGGATTGCCAATATTTACTTTTTTTCCTTTAAGATCTTTTATATTTTTAACTCCGGCATCAACGGCAGCAACCAGGGTGACGGATTCCGGATGAATGGAAAATACAGCCCGCAGGTCTTTCTGCGGACCTTTGTCCTTCCATTCGGCCAAGCCTTTTACAGCCTGGAACTGACGATCAGATTGGGCAATACCAAATTCCAGGTCGCCGTTCATGACGGCATTAATATTAAATACAGATCCGCCGGTGGATTCAACAGTGGCACGAATGCCGTATTCTTTTTTCTTTTTGTTGACCATTTTGGCAATGGCGCCGCCGGTCGGGTAATATACGCCGGTAATTCCGCCGGTACCGATGGTAACAAACTGGGTCCTGGCCAGGGCAGGACTCAAGCTCATCATCACGGCCGCCACCAAGGCGATTCCAAAAAACAATCCTTTTTTCATACCACTACCTCCTGTGTGTACATTAAACAAAATATTCATACTCCCGTGTCAAAAATGACACTGATTTATAGACAACTCTTTGTCGCTTTACAAGAAAATATTTGCTTCTTTATCAAGAGAAAATAATAAAAAAGAAGAGTTTTTCTTGCTTTTTTTGAGTGTTGAATGTAATCCGGGGAATAACAAACAGACAATACGAAAAGATTACTGTTTATATGCTTGATATTCTAATTTTTATTGTTATTTGAGGAATAACATGGCTGAAAAAACTACCACAAAAAAGAAAACCCGTGCACCGGCAACCCGGAAAACATCTGTCAAAAAAAAAGAAAAGAAAAAATTTGATGTTTCCTTTTATCATGCCTGGTGCAAAGCCTGTGGAATATGCATGGCCTTCTGCCCGCAAAAAATTATCAAGGCAGACAAAAATGGAAAGCCGGAAATTCTTGGTATGGACAAATGCGTGGGCTGCCGTTTTTGTGAAATACACTGCCCGGACTTTGCGATAACCGTATCCGACCGGAAACCCAAGAGGAGGCAGAACGATGTATGACCATGGCCAACAGCGTCATCTCTTACAGGGAAATGAAGCCATAGTCCAGGGTGCCCTCACAGCCGGCTGTCGATTCTTTGCCGGTTACCCGATTACCCCGGCATCGGAAATTGCTGAACAACTTTCAAATGAGTTGCCGGCCGTTGATGGCACCTTTATCCAGATGGAAGATGAAATTGCAAGTATGGGAGCCATAATCGGCGCTTCTCTATCCGGTGTTAAATCCATGACCGCGACTTCAGGCCCGGGCTTTTCCCTGATGCAGGAAAATCTTGGTTTTGCCTGTGTTGCAGAGGTCCCCTGTGTGATTGTTAACGTAATGCGCGGTGGTCCTTCAACAGGTTTGCCAACCAGTCCTGCCCAGGGAGATGTGCAGATGGCCCGGTGGGGCACGCATGGTGATCATCCTATTGTGGTGCTTGCGGTATCAACGGTCATGGACTCTTTCACCATTACCATCAAGGCCTTTAATATTGCCGAAAAATACCGCATCCCGGTTATCCTGCTTTCCGATGAAGTAGTTGCTCATACCAGAGAATGCGTGGAACTTCCTGATAAAAGTGAGGTCAAGGTAATTGACAGAATTCGTCCCAGCGTTCCGCCGGACTGGTATAAGCCCTATGAGGGCGATGCGCGCGGGGTTTCACCCATGGCGTCTTTTGGAGACGGATATCGCCATCATGTGACCGGTCTTATCCATGATGTTATGGGTTTTCCCACGCAGCAGCCCAGGGAAGTGGAAGATTTTCATCTCAGGATGGCTAAAAAGATTTCCCGTGGTTTTCCTGACATTCAAATGACCAAAGGTTTTTATCTTGATGATGCTGATTTTTTTATTGTTGCGTATGGCGCGGTGGCGCGATCGGCTCTGCGTGCTGTCCAAGATGCCAGGGAAGCTGGTTTTAAGGCAGGCCTTCTGCAATTGATTACCCTGTTTCCCTTTCCACGAAGAGCAGTGACTCCGCTTTTACAGCAATGCCGTTCAGTGTTGATACCGGAAATGAATATGGGCCAGATCAGCCGTGAGGTGCAGCGTGTAAATCAGGGGGCGTGTAATGTCGTTAAATATAACAGGGTGGATGGCAAGTTTATCACTCCCCGTGAAATTTATGACCAATTGATAAAATTGTAATTCGCAAATAACGCTGAAATTTGAACCACAAGTTAACAATCAGGTACTCTTATGCCTATCCCAGCACAGGCCTTGCGCCACAAATATCTTCGTCACAACAAGAAATTCCCCCATGTCTGGTGTCCGGGTTGCGGAAACGGTATCGTCATGGGTGCCCTATTACGGGCGATCTACAGGCTGGACATTGATCAGGATGATATTGTACTTGCCTCCGGTATTGGCTGTTCCGGCAGAATGCCTACGTATCTTGATTTTAATACCCTGCATACCACCCATGGACGGGCGTTGACCTTTGCCACCGGCGTTAAACTTGCCCGGCCGGAACTGAACGTGGTTGCAATCATGGGTGATGGTGACGCCACAGCTATCGGCGGCAATCATTTTATCCATGCAGCAAGAAGGAATTTAAACCTGACGGCTATTATCATAAATAATTCCATATATGGTATGACAGGCGGCCAATACTCACCCACGACTCCTTTTGGCTCCAAATCGACCACATCCGTGTACGGCCATATTGAACACGCCTTTTCCATTGCCGAACTTGCCGTCACCGCCGGCGCATCTTTTGTGGCCAGGGCAACAGTCTATCATGCGGACCTGGTTGATCGGTTGATCGAGCAGGCCATAAAAAAACGTGGATTTGCCGTGGTTGAGGTTATTTCCAATTGCCATGTTCAATACGGTAGACGCAACAAGTTAGGGGGAGCGGTTGATATGCTCAAGAGTTTTAAGGAGCAAGCGGTTACCGTGAGTCGAGCTGAAAAAATGAAGCCTGAGGAGCTGGAAGGGAAAACCACCATCGGCGTGCTTGCCGACCGTGACCTGCCGATTTCCACGGAAGAGTATAAAAAAGTTCGCTCTCAGGCCAGGGCGACGAAGGAGAGGGTATGAACGCTGAACAGAAAAACCAGGAACGGTATGAAATCCGCTTCAGTGGCTCCGGGGGTCAGGGTTTAATAACGGCAGCCGTGGTTTTTGCCGAGGCGGTAGGTGTGTATGACGGCAAGTATGTCTGCCAGACACAGAGTTATGGTCCTGAGGCACGGGGGGGAAAGTCCAAGGCTGAAGTTGTGATCAGTTCCAGCCCCATTGATTACCCTAAGGCTCTTGAACTCGATTTGCTGCTTGCCATGAATCAGGCTGCCTGTGACGCTTATTTTTACGATCTGAAACAAAATGGAATTTTGATCGTTGACAGCGGCCTGGTTGAACAGTACCCCACGAGCCGAATTATAGCGATTCCTTTTACCGATATAGCAAAAGACGAAATCGGCCGTGGGCTGGTCGCAAATATGGTCGCCCTTGGAGCAGTCGGTCTGCTGTCCGGCCAGGTTGATCTAACCAATCTGGAAAAAGCCTTGCTGGATAGGGTCCCGAGAGGTACAGAGGAAATGAACAGTAAAGCTTTGCAACGCGGTATTGAAGAGGCCCGTAAAATCAATCTTGATGATCTGCCAAGATCCATAATGTCTGATGACGATGAGGTATAACTTGTGAAAGTAGTGGCATTTAACGGAAGCGCACGCAAGGACGGCAATACAGCCACACTGATCGGATATGTCTTTGAGGAACTGCAAAAAGTTGGGATTTCGACCGAGTTGGTCCAGCTTGCAGGCAAACATCCCCATGGATGTATTGCCTGTTATCAGTGTTTTAAAAAGAAAAACCGGCGCTGTTCTGTTGACAATGACTGTATCAATGAGTGTATTGAAAAAATGGAAGCGGCAGATGGGATCATCCTTGCATCACCCACTTATTTTGCTGATCTCAGCCCTGAACTTAAGGCAATAATCGATCGTTGTGGAATGGTATCGCGAGCCAACGGTGATATGTATCGGCGTAAAGTCGGTGCGGCTGTTGTTGCCCGTCGCCGTGGCGGTGCTATCCATGTCTTTGATTCCATTAATCATTTTTTTACTATCGGCCAGATGATTATTGTCGGTTCCTCCTATTGGAATATTGGTGTCGGTCGTGAAAAAGGTGAAGTTGCCGGAGATGATGAAGGAGTGGAAACCATGCGTAATCTTGGGAAGAATATGGGCTGGCTGATGAAGAAAATAGCGTTATGACAGTTGTCAGTCTTTTTTTTT
>JANTGH010000130.1 GCA_024763055.1 Desulfobulbaceae bacterium | reverse complement strand
CGCGAGCGTTGAAACGGGCACATGGCGGCATCCCTGAAACGCTTACAGGCCGTGCCTTCTCAAAAGTCAAGGTGTGGTTTATTGATCGCTATCCATCTGGAGAAATCGTTTAAATTGGGTAACCGTTCACCAGGAGGCTGTCCGAGAATAGCGAACCTACTGCAAAATCGGATAAATTGGCCCATTTTTCCGCTAATTTTCTTTAAACAGCGCTGCTATTCGTAGAAAATGACCGAAAAAATGGTCTCAATTCTCCAATTTTTCGCTACGGCTTCTATTCTCGGACAGCCTCCTGGGGGTTTACTTATAACTCCAGTCTGTAAGCGTTCTTCAGTGCCTTAGGGTTCACTCAAAAATAAATTAGTAGAGATAAGGATGATTACATGGATTCGCCAGAATTGATTACTTCCCGGCTGATTATCAAGCCGTTTTCAGCCCGTCATGTTACCAACCGGTATGCGTCCTGGCTCAATGATCAGCAATTGATGCGTTTCAGCGAACAGCGGCACGTGAATCACAGCCTTGAATCCTGCCGTGATTACTTTCTTTCTTTTTCAGGCACGCCACATTTTTTCTGGGCTATGGAAGAACGCAGCAATAATAATCATATCGGCAATATCAATGCCTATGTTGACCTGGAAAATAAGCTGGCGGATATAGGGATTGTTATCGGCGAAAAGGAGGCGCGTGGAAAGGGATACGGGTGTGAGGCATGGCAGGCTGTTATGGATTTTCTTTTCCAGCATGAAAAAATCCGCAAGATCAGTGCCGGTATGATGGCGGAAAATATTCCCATGCGGAATCTGGCTCATGCTGCCGGGATGGTGGAAGATGGCGTTCGCAGACGTCATTTTCTTCTTGAAGGCAGGGAGGTGGATATTATATATTTTGCCGCCTTTCGCTGATCATTGATTGCTCATAGTTGTTTCCTGTTTTTCCATACCTTAAAAAAAGCACTGACAACATCATCAAGGTCTCTTCTGCTCATACCGGGCCGCATCAACTCGTGACAGAAAAATTCTTTTTCATGGAGTAATTCAGTTACCGGGCATAGTCCTTTGTCGTAGCAGACTTGTTTATTATCCGGCAAAAGGGAAAAAGGATACCCGTGGGAGCCATAAGCAATTTTCTGCTGGTAGATGGGCAACAGGTAGAGTGGTTTAACATAACCGCTGCTCAACAGCGGCCCTTCGCCTTCCCGCAACTCAGTAACCGGCAGTTCGGCCCTTACTGCTTCAATAAAAATATCTCTCGTTATTTCAGCAATTTGTTCAATAAATCTGAAAGGCTGAACATAGTAGACATGGCTGCATTTGTCCCTGGTCGGCGGAGGAATAATTGCTGGTATGCCGGCCAGTTTATCGGCAAGGTAGTTGCAATTGTTAATTCTTTCGCTGACCAGGCTCTCCAGCTTTTTCAGCTGGCACCGGGAAATTGCCGCCTCCATTTCCGGCAGACGAAAATTAAAGCCGATGAGGTTAACGATATTGCTCATCCCCTTGTCTGCCGCCACTGCTTCGGCATGATTCCGGATTAAACGGATTCTTTCGGCAAAATCATCGTTATCCGTTACTACCATTCCCCCTTCACCGCAGTGAATGTGCTTATGATAATTCAGCGAAAAAACACCAATATCGCCCAGGGTACCAGCGTATTTGTCGGCAAAGACCGCGCCTGGAGCCTGAGCTGTGTCCTCAATCACAACAAGGTCATGTTTTTTTGCGATTGCGTTAATGCGCTCCACATCATAGGGCTGGCCGAAAAGATCAACAACTATAACGGCTTTTGTGCGGGAGGTAATACGATCCTCAATTGATTCAGGGTCGAGGCAGAAATAGTCATGTTCAATATCCGCGAAAACCGGAATTGCATTAAATATTATTGGTGCCGTGGCAGTGGCTGTCATGGTAAAGGGCGGGACGATTATTTCCTGCCCCGGTTCAACACCGATGGCCCCCACCGCGCAGTAAAGTCCTGATGTGCAGGAATTAACTGCGATTGCATGTTTTACCTTGAAGTAGTCCGCCCATTCTTTTTCAAGAGCCTGAACCTGCGGCCCGCCATAGAAATCTTCATGCCAGCAGCCAAGGTAACGCGAGAGAATGCCGGAATCAAGGACTTCCATAACAGCTTTTTTTTCTTTTTCGCCAATGACTTTATAGGCAGGAAACGGGGTAGTACGAATTGGTTTACCGCCATGAATCGCCAGCTTCATGATTACTCCTTTTTTTTATGAAGTTGCCTGAAAATTTCTCTATGATCAATTACCCTGTGAATTTCTCTGTGGGGCAGGGATATTTGCCATTGTTTGCCGGTAATACAGCTAAATACCGGTTTGTTGAGCAAAAGTCCAATCACCAGAGCGTTGCTTTCAATGCCGATTACCACTGAGTTGGCCATAATGTCGTTCACAAGTAATTTTTCTGATGAAAGTGCTATCGGCAGTAATTGCCGGAATTCCTCAATCAGGGAGTCATACATAGCCGGTGGATCACTGGGGTGAGGACGCAGGGTGATGCTTTCAATATTTTGACGGTGAAGCAGAGCCGCTTGCATAAATTTATTCAGGTTTGCCGGTTCATTGTCAAATTTTTTAACCTCTGCCGCGCTGAAAGTCGCGTTTAATTTTCGGGTAAAAGGTTCACAGATATATAAAATTTTCAGCCCTGTTTGCCGGGAAACATGGCGCTGGTCTGCCTTTGCTGCCAGTTTTTGTATTTTGCGAAAGTAAGGATTGGCAACCTGTTTGAGAAGAAGCGGAGGAAATCCTGATCTAAGGGCATAATCAAAGGCATAGCTGTCACCCACCCGGATTTCGTCAGGTAGACATTTTTTCCAGTTGGTCTGGCTGCCGAATCTTTCCCGATAAAGATCCCAATGGTCAAGAAAGGTGACGCAGTGAATTTTCTGTTTTTTTGCCTCGGCAATGGCGCGTCGTTCAAGATCAGCCTCCAGGCTGGAACCGGTCAGGACAAAATCATCACCCGACATGCTGCTGATCAGCTTCAAACCACTGAGGGGCAGAGGGGAAAAATCCCGTGAAAATATGTCCAGGGCCGGGCCTCCAAGGCAGCAGGATATTTCATATATGTCTTTGTGTTCAGACATCCATGCTGAAAGCACTTCCGCTCCGCCCGCATCATGACTGACCAGCAACACCTCAGGCTTCATGGATGATACTCTCACATATCTTCAGGGTTGCCAAAGCATTCTGGACATTGGTTGTGATCGGTTCAGGTTTATTCATGGCTTTCACTATTACGTCAAGCACTATGTATTGATAGCGGGATGAATCGGGTTGCGGGGGAAGATTTACGGTCGGCATCAAGCGTTTATAGCCTTGATAAAAAGGATCTTCTTTTAATTCACAGGCTGTTATGGTTTCACAATAGTTTTTAAGTTCAAGGCGTCCTTTCCAGAAAAATATCTCAATTTCACCAATGTCGTATTCTGCCTTTAAAGGGAAAAAATAGGCTGTATGGGAGCTGAATTGAAGGGAAAAAACGGCATTAAAATCTCCGGAAGACAGTTTTTCAGGTTTTGTCTGTCCCCTTACCGTGACCGGTAAGCCAAACCACTCAACAAGCAGGGCGATAAAGTGGGAGGCGTTGTTCAGTATACCGTTTGAATAACGACACTCAGCGTGGCAGGGTGGTCCAAAGTTGTTTTTTCGGCTGAAGTCCGGCAGACAAAGGAGTGCCTGGTCAAAATTACGAAAGTAATTTATAAAAAGTGACACATTATTTTTTCGACAAAGTTGAACTATTTCTTCCCCTTCTTCGAATGTCGCGGCAATCGGCTTTTCCAGAAGTATGATTCGAGGCTTTAAGGGCAGGCTCTGCAGGATAATATTTTTACGAACTGATGTGGGGGTAGCAATGATAACAAGGTCAATTCCTCCAGGAGGCAGGGGAACTTCATTGATGCTGCTGTAAGCGGTCAGACCGGAAAAGTCGCTGAACTCACGGCGTCTGTTCCTGTCCTGATCAACACCGCCGATCAGTTCTATTCCCCTGTGAGCCAGGCATGCCCCGGTATGGGTAAAAACAGTTTTACCGGCTGCCCGTAGATCATAGCCAAGCCCGATTCGACCCAGGCCGACAAGGAGGGTTATTACCGGCTTATGCGGTTTGTTCCGGATTTCTCTGGCAGACATGGGCGTTTAACTTTAGTAAGGTTCTGTTATTACGCAGAAAAGAAATGATGTCTGCCAGAGTAAAGTGGGGATTATCCGGCAAAATGCCTTGCAACACGGCATCAATAAGGCGAAAGTCGTCTTTTTCATCCAGGGTCAGCCGCAGATCAGGCCAGTATAATTCAGGTGGAGCTGACAGATTTTTCAGATGAAACCTGTCAGGATTCCTGACAAAAAACCAACTGACATGTTCCCGGTCATCAGCAGTCATACCTTCACGGTCGGCGATTTCAAGAAGATTTTTTGAAAATATTTCCACATCCATTCCAAGTGGAAAGGAAGCCGTTAGATCGTTTGCCGCGTAATCACACGCACCGGCGAGGTACAGGTCAATAGTATCAGCAATGATTCCAGGGTCAATCAAGGGACAGTCGCCGGTAATTTCAACTATAATATCAACATCAAAATGGTTTGCCGCTTCCAGCACCCTGCTTAAAACATCATCTTCCGGGCCCCGGAAACAGTCAACACCTGTCTCTTCAGCATGTTCAGCTATAATATCATCAGTAGTATTGCCGGTAGTGGCGAATATAATCCGGTCGATCTGCTTTACCCGTGAGAGACGTTCCGCGATATATTGCAGCATGGTTTTTCCGCATGATTTCATCATGACTTTGCCGGGAAGCCTTGATGAAGTCATTCTACATTCAACGATTGCCGCTATTTTTGGTTTACGCATGGTCGGAATTATCTTGTCGAATAATTAAAGGCGAACAGGAATCCCCTGTTTCCGCAGGTACTGTTTGATTTCCATGGGGGTTTGTTCGGTAAAATGAAAAATACTGGCCGCAGCGGCAGCCGAGGCTTTACCATGAGAAATTGCCGCAAAAATATCTTGAGCATTTCCGGCCCCTCCCGAAGCTATGACCGGGATAGATACTGTTTCAGTAACTTGTTTTATACAATCCAGATCATAACCGGTCATGGTTCCATCCCTGTCAATAGAGGTAAGCAATATTTCTCCAGCCCCTTCCCCTTCAACCTGACGGGCAAATTCAATGGGAGAAATATCGGCCGCTTTTGTTCCCGCATGGGTATAGACCTGAAGGGTGTCATTTTTTTCTCTCTTGAAATCAATGGAAACAATAATACATTGAGAACCGAAACGTCCAGCCGCTTCACTGACCAGGCCGGGTGACAGCAGGGCGGCAGAATTGATTGCTACCTTGTCGGCACCAACCATAAGCAGTCTGTAAATATCATCAAGACATTGTACACCGCCACCAACAGTAAGAGGCATAAAGCATTCGTCTGCCAGTTCATCAATAGTGTCAAAGTCAGGTGATCTTTTCTCCAGGGTAGCAGTGATGTCGAGAAATATAAGTTCGTCAACCTCCCGGAGCGAGTATACCATGATTGACTGCAGGGCAGCGCCGACCCGGCGCCATGAATCAAAACCAATTCCCTTGACCAGGCCGTAATTTTTGTAAAGCAATGTTGGTATGATACGTACTTTCAGCATAGGGCGAGAAAGTTGGTTATGATTTTTGCGCCGTTTTTCAGGCTTTTTTCCGGGTGAAACTGAACCCCGAAGGCAGACCCGGAACCAATGACTGAAATAAAATTGCCGCAATATGGAGTACGTGCCAGGACAAATTCATCAGCGCACTGAAAATGGTAACTGTGGACAAAATAAAAATCCGTGTTATCGGTCAGGTTGGTAAAGATAGGACTCGCGGTGATTTGCGCCACCTCGTTCCAGCCTACATGGGGGATTCTGGTCTGGGAATCATCGGCAATAAAACGGATAACTTTTCCGGGAATAATGTTAAGCCCGGCTGTTTCTCCTCCTTCATAACCTGTTGATGCCATGAGCTGCATACCAAGACAGATACCGAGAAAGGGAATACCTTCTTTTGCCTTATTTTGCAGGAGAGCGGAAAGAGAACGTCTGTGTAATTCCTGCATGGCATCGGCAAAAGAGCCGACACCGGGCAGAATGATCCCTGCGGCATTTTCAATTTCTTTTTTCTGGTCGGTTACAAGAGGGGTACCGCCAAATTTTTCAACAGCCCGGGCAACGGAGTCGAGGTTGCACATGCCGTAGTCCACTATGGCAATTGTACTCATGGGTTGTCGTAATTGATTTTTGTCAGGTTGCCGTTTTTGTCTTTTAACAAATTGCCTCCGGCATCGCGGACAAAAATTTTCTTGTTGGTAAAACGATCACAGATTTTGATAAACTCCTCCAGGTTTATATCAATTTCTGCCAATATTTTTTCAACAGGACGCCCAAGGTAAGTCCAGGGGAATTTACCATCGTGCTTTTTGATAAGTTCCAGGGCATCGTCACGACAAAGTCTTCCCCGGCGAATATGGAGACAGGCAAGATCTGTTGCCCGACCGAAACCATATTTCAGGAACTTGAAATAATCATGAATACCGGTATGGTAATTGTCAAGGTTTTCGTAATTTGCCACTGTGCCCTCCACAAATTTCGGATATGTTTCAAAGCCGTGTCCCTGAGCAATAAGGGCATTTTGAAAACCGTCCCAAGGCAGGTAGTATCCAAGAAAAAGCCCTGTTACCCCCACCCGCCTGATATCTTCATGGGGAGGATAAAAAAATGGGATCAGCTGTTTTCTTTCAATCCCGTCCTGACCGACAAGATCGGAAACGCGCAAGCCCAGCAGGCCGCCGAATTCTTCCAGCCATTGCCGGGTCAACACATTATTTTCCGCGTCAGATGCCGGGCCGCCATATTCATTTTGGGAATTTTCTCCCCAAATTATCAGGGGAATGTTAAAGTTTACCGCCATGGTGATGGGAACGGTAAAAATAGTGACGTGTTCGGGCCATGATATGTCGCCCAGATTGATCAAGGAGAGTTTGTTTAATTTTTTTCTGACAACCCGGTTTGTGGTAAATTCAATATAATCCACCCCAAGGCTTTTGATGTTTTCAATATTACGACGGCCAATATCAGAAAGCGCGCAGGTAGTTCCGGTAACACACAGGGGATTCATTCCCATTTCAAGCATCTTAATTACCTGAAATGTGCTGTCCTTTCCACCGCTTACCGGAATAATACAATCATAATTAGTTCCTTTGCGGTTTCTATACCGGTCGAGAATGTCCAGCAGCTCTGTTTTACGTTTATCCCAGTTAATGGCTTTTCTGTGGCTATAGTAGCGACAGGCGCTGCATACTCCGTCCTGGTCGATCTCAAGATCCGGTTTTGTCTCAGGCATGAGGCAGCATGTGCAGTAACGTATCATGGTTTTTATCTCATTTGGTAACTGCTCACAGGGTACCGGATCCGGAGTCTCGCAGGCTCGCTTACCCGCACCCTGTAATCAGTTACAATTACGGTGGTTAGCGAAATTAAAGCACTGTTACCCAGTGAGTATGTTGCATTGCAGATGACTTGATATTTTATTTCACCATAATGGTGGGCTGTGTCCATTGAAATCTTTTTTCAGATATCAAGTCACTTGAAATTAACTATAGTTATATTTCAACAGGACAAGAAAAGATACAATGATTTTATATTGTTGTTGGTTAAAGGTCAACTATGGGGCAAAATTTTTTTATTATTCGTTCATTCAATCTGTTCTCAATCCGCTTAAACACATCATGCCAGTTATGCCGCCGTGTCTGGCGCAACAGGCGCATGGATGGATACCAGGGAGTTTTCTCTCCACTGATTTGCCAGCGCCATTCCGGGACAAAGGGAATGAGGGTCCATGTCTCTTTACCCATGGCACCGGCAAGATGGGCCACAGAGGTGTCCACCGAGATTACCAGATCAAGATGGGAGACCAGGCCCGCAGTATCGGCAAAATTGGTAATTATCGGGCCAAGATCATGTAAATTATGATATTGTTCTATAATCTCTTTCTCTTCTTCCGTCAGTCCGTTACCGTCAACCTGCAGACTGAAAAAATCAATATCATGTAATTCAAGCAGAGGGATGAAATTCCTGAGACTGCATGACCTGTTAAAATCATCATGGTGCAGGGCGTTGCCGCGCCAGACAATACCCACCTTGATTTCAGACCTGTTTACGCTGAAATGACAGGCATGTTTTCGGGCGAGGTCGGCATCAGGATAGATATATCTGCCCTGACCGGGGATTGAAGACAGGGTGGTATTAAAAATTGTCGGCAGGTTAAGCAATGGAACATGGCAAGCAACGGTATCGGCAGCCTGGTCTGGATTTGTTTTAGATATGAGAGTATCAGGTTCTTTTAATGTCTTGAAAAGCTCAAGCAGGGAAGGGTGGCAGGCCAGCGTTATTTTGCCGCCCATTTGTTTGACCAGTGGCAGATAACGGACAAACTGAATGGCATCGCCAAGTCCCTGTTCAGTATAAATCAGGATAGAATCGCCGTTAAGTTCCCATCCCAGCCATTCGGGCCTGGAAATTTTAGGAATAACAGCTGATTTTCTTTTCCAGCGCCATAGATATTCCTTAAATCCTTCCTGGTATTCTCCGTTTAAAAGCAGGGCATGGCTCAGGTTCCAGTGAGCCTGTGTCAGATTTGGTTCAAGTTCAATTGCTTTACGATAAGCTGATATCGTCTGCGGCAGGTCGTTTATCCGGGAATAACACTTACCAAGATTGTACCATGCCCGGGCAAAAGCGGGATTAATAGCAATTGTCTGTTGATAAGCTGAAACAGCCTCTGCAAACAGTTCTTTTTGCTGGTAAACATTGCCAAGATTTGCGTATGCCTCAAACAGGTCAGGACGCAGTTTAATTGCTTTTTGAAAAACCGCCAGGGCCTGGTCGGTAAGATCGGCATCCTGGCAGGCGATACCAAGGTTATTCAATGCTTCAACATTGTGAGGATTTATGGCCAATACTTGCTGAAATGCCTTGATGGCTTCAGCAAATTCTTTAAAATCATAAAGCGCTATTCCCAAGTTATACCAGGCTGTTTCATGGTTGGGCGACAGTCCTACCGCCTGCTGATAAGAGAGAACGGCCTTGTCAGGTCGACCATTTAAGTGATAAATCAGCCCCAGGTTGAAAAGCACATTACTGTCATGCGGGGTGAGCCTGTGCGCTTTCAGCATGACAGCCACT
The DNA here is from genome assembly GCA_024763055.1 of Desulfobulbaceae bacterium. Classification (GTDB taxonomy): domain Bacteria; phylum Desulfobacterota; class Desulfobulbia; order Desulfobulbales; family Desulfobulbaceae; genus DRLX01. Next base: position 653 of record JANTGH010000130.1, on the reverse strand, counting down.
GCTTCATCCAGCCGCTGCAGTTTTTTTAAAGCAAGGCCGAAATTAAAATAAGCATCAGCAAAATCAGGCGCGAGGCTGATTACCTGCTGATAATGGGGCAGGGCGGCAGATGGCTGGTCGTATTCGACTAAGGCATTTGCCAGGTTATAATGAGCCTGATAAAAATCAGGCTTGAGGCGTACAGCCTCCTGCAGGGCGGCAATGGCGTCCGGGAAATTATGGAGCTGCTGCTGGATAATGCCGTAATTACTTAAGACCTGAACATTAACCGGATCAGCATCAATAGATTTTTTGAGATAAGTGACCGCTTTATGGTTATCACCTCTGCTGTGCGCTATCAGGCCCAGAATATACAGGGCCTGAGGCTGCGGGGAACGGGTTTTGATAATTTTACGGCATAATCGGGCTGATTCGTCAAGGCTGCCGCTCTGGAAAGCCTGCAGAGCTCGTTGCAGGTCAGGTAAATTGTGGGCCATTGTCGTTAACTGTCATTTAAAATTAATGAATTGATAAAAAAAATACGAAGAGGATAAAAGAGGCTAACCCACAAAAGTGAAAGTGGACTTAGAATCTTTAGTCCCTTAGAATTAATTTTCGTGTTTTTTATGGCAAGAAATTGAAAACTTTCTTTGAAATAAACAACTTGCATCTAC
>JANTGH010000129.1 GCA_024763055.1 Desulfobulbaceae bacterium | reverse complement strand
GGAATCAATGCTGAAATGTTAACATGAAAGCTATTTAACCTATTAAATTATCAAACAAATAAATTACACGCATGCCGAGCTCAAGGGTGGGGAACGTGCGATGCATGGTGGCTCTTCCGGCAGGAAAGTCATGCGCCAGGGCCATGAACTTTCTGTAGAGCCGGTCATGGGCAAGTGATATTTCGTCAACCGGGATGAACTGTTGGTTTTGCCATACATCTGCTTGCACGTTCGTGCACCAGGCAGGGTCAATGTAGAGAACAAGGTAGGTTCGTTTGGTGGAGCCGACGGGATTGCAACAGTGCAGGGTATCGGGATTGATCAGCGCCAGGCCGCCCGGCCCGAGTCGGGCCTTTGATCCCGCAACCTCGTAGATGACCTCGCCGCAATCAATGGCGCCGATGGAAAACCGGTGGTGCATGTGCGGTTTAAAGTGACGGCCGCCGTTGGTCGATTTTCGGAGCTCCGCAAAGGGAAAATCTCCTTTGGTATAAAACTGTTCGTTTTCCGTCACACCATCTTTTGTGCTCATAACTTGTCCCAGACCATTCGTACCGCCTGCAGGAGTGTTCGTACCCGGATATCTTCCCGGCGGGCCCGCAGGATAACAAAGGACAGGGGCAGGGGATAGCTTTCTTTGTCCCAGATGACGAGTTTGCCTTTTTGTTCAGCCATTTGTGCATCTTCTTCCAGCATGAAGTTCAGACCGACCCCGGCCCTGATCATGGCGCTTATGGCGCTGTCCTGATCGGCCCGTAGAATAATATTCGGGAATAGCCCCAGTTCATGAAACTGTTCCTTCATAACCTGGCAATAGGGGCACTCAAGAGGATTCCCGATCCAGGGCAGGGCGGCTATTTCTTCCTTGCGGCCGTTTTTAATCGTTTCTTTCAGGCTCGTCGGGCCAACAATGCATAACCTCCTGGTGGCCAGGTGAATTTTTTCAAACCGGGACTCCCTGCAGTCGCCGAAGATGAATCCTCCTTCCAGTTCCCGGCTGGCCAGCAGTTTTAAAATATTGCCGGAAATGGTCTGGTTGATGCTGATACTGTAACCGGGAGCCTGCTGATAGATACAGGAACAGATTTTTTCCGCCTGGAGTACATCGGGATCGGAATTAAGGCCGATACGAATATCATTTGTCTGCTGTTCCACCAGGGCCTCTTTGTTTCCGGTGTCGTTCATTTCCCGTATGAGTTGGCCAAGTTCGGCGATACCCTGTTCCAGTTTTTCGGTAAAGGGATGGCCGCAACTAAGGCGGATATAGTGGGCGTATTGGTTGGTGCCCGAGCAGAGTGCGCCCGGAAAAATGGAGATGTTGCGTTTTGCGGCCCGGCTCCAGAGCTTGAGGCTGTCAATGGTTTGCGAAAGCTCCACCCACAGGGTGTAGCCGCCCTCGGGCACGGAAATTTTTGTCCCTTTCGGGAAATACCGGCTGACGGCCAGGGCGGTATCCGTGGTCTGTTTTTTCAGGCTGTTACGCATCTTGCGCAGGTGCCGCTCAAGTGCGCCGCCGGCCAGGAATTCGGCAACAACCAGTTGGTTGAACTGGGAAGAGGCGATGGAAATATTGAATTTTAACCGTTTTACCTTCTCCCTGAAAATTCCCGGCATGGTCCAGCCCACTCGCAGATCGGGTATCAGCGTTTTTGAGAAGGATGAGCAGTAGAGCACCATGCCTCTCTGGTCATAGGCCTTCAGCGGTGTCGGTCGCACATCACCAAAATAGAGATCGCCGTAAATATCATCCTCGATGATCGGTACTCCCCGGTCGTTCATGATCTGAACCAGCCGCTTTTTCGTGTCGTTATCCATGGCATAGCCCAGCGGGTTGTGAAAGTTGGGATTAAACAGGGCCGCGCGCACGTCATGTTCTTCAAGGATTTTTCCGATCCGTTCCGGATCTATGCCGAGCCGGGAATCCACCGGCACCTCCAGCACCCGCATGTTCAGGTCTTCGATCAACTGGAGATAACAGAGAAACGTAGGTGATTCCACGAGGATAATATCCCCTGGCCGGGCAACTGTGCGCAGGCAGAGGTCAATGGCCTGCATGCAGCCATTGGTAATGATGATCTCTTCATTGGTTTGCGGGGTGACAAAGCCGAGGGTGCGGCGGGCGATCTGCCGCTGCAGTTCCGGTTCACCGGTGGGATGGCCGTAGCCGAGTTTCAACCCTTTCTGGTACAGGGAGGTGATTGTGCGCATGCAGGAGGCCAGCTGTTTGTGCGGCAGGAGCGTCGGGGAGGGAACAGCGGCGCCAAAGGGCAGCATGTCTCTGGAAATGGCTAATTGGATCATGTCGGCCAGGGTGTTGATGGCGACCTTGTGTGGTTTAACCGGACTGTTGCCCAGGGTCGGCGTCTGGACAAGGCCTCGCAGCTGCGGTCGGGCATAGAAACCGGATTTTTCCCGAACCTCGATCATGCCGCGATGTTCCAGTTCCATGTACGCCTGATTGATGGTCGAGATGGAACGGCCGGTTGCGGCATGTAACTTTCGCAGTGACGGCAGCTTTTCCCCGGCCCGGTACCTGCCGGAGACAATATCCTGTTCCATTTTATTCGCCAGTTCTATGTACTGATAGTGTCGGCCCATGCGCTTTTTCCGATCCGGTAACTGTTATGGTTATTTTTCTTGTTTTGTGCATCTGTTGCAGGCTTACCAGTTTTAGTAGTCTGTGGCAAAGGAAAAAAGAACACCGGGAGCACATGAGAATGAAGGAGAAAGAATCAGGGGCTGCAATAGTGGATGGTTTGCGGATCCTGTTCGTGCCTGTCAACAGTAATGATGATGTCGACAATCATGCTGACGACGGGTGGAATGGAAGAGCATTACGACGAAAACCGTGTTTGTCGACAATCGGCGCAACATTGTTCTGGTGGCTGATGTCCGTGCTTCTGGGACTGCTCGTCAGCAGGTTGCATTGATCTGTTATGTTTTTGCAAATAGGTACAGATTGTTGGAAGGAGGGAAAAATGGAAATTGATGTTGCGGGAATTGTGCGCAATCAAGCTGGGGAAGTCCCATGGTCCGAACAGGGGTTGATCAGGAACAGGCGGCTTATGGCTGCCATCAGCCGGGGAGTGGAAATGCAGGAAATATTACAGGTGCGCTGTCCGGGAACCGGGTGTCTTGATGACGCCTTGAGGGCAGTGCACCTGCGGGATCTTGCGGAGTTCAGAGAACAGCCGAAATATAGAGTGATCTGCTTCACCTTTGCCGAAGACGCCCGGTTGGACAAGAAATTGATACCCTGTTTGCAATATTGCCGGTTGCTGCTTCAGCCCGGCGGCCTGATTGCCCTTCTTCTTCCTGGCCCTCCTGGTGAAAACTGGTATCATCACCTCTTTGCATTTATGTCTTTCGGCCGTGGCGTCAGTCGCCGATGCCCGCATTGGTCACTACTTGCCGGAGCCGGTTTTGTCGATATTCGCAAACAGGTGCGTCCCGGCTGCGGCCGTGTTGTCACGGGTCGACGGCCTTTTGCGTTTCAGCGATGCACAAGGAGGTGATGGCCTCTTGTTTAGGTTGCCATTGTTAGGGATGTTGTTTTTTCTACTTTTTTCTGTACTACTTGCCGCATGATATTGCATTGTGCAAGTTGTGCAATCTTGAGTTTGCACAATGCACAATTCATTGTTTTGGCGTCATTTTTCCGTATTTCTCTCTTGCGCTTTTCCGAGTTTCATCTATAGTGAAATTATGTATCAGTGATAGTTAGGGCTGTTATCAGGCTTGTTTATCGTCCTTCAAGATGGGTACATCACGTTCACTGATTAACCATTAGATCATGCCGCAGGCAAAGGAGGATCTCATGTCACGTCAAGTTGTGAATCAGGGGAAAAATACGCAGGTCAGCCGCCGCAGTTTCATCAAGGGCTGTACCATGGCGGCGGCTGCTTTGGGCCTGTCCGATACCATGGTGCCCAAGCTTGTTGAAGCGGCAACATCGGCACAACGTCCGCCTGTTGTCTGGCTTCACTTTCAGGAATGTACGGGCTGCACCGAGAGCCTGCTCCGGGCGTCGCATCCGGATATCGGCCGGCTGATTTTAGACATTATCTCTCTTGATTACCATGAAACCGTGATGGCGCCCTCAGGCTATCAGGCTGAAAAATCCCTGACCGATGCTCTTGAAAAATATGAGGGAAAATTTATCTGTGTCGTCGAAGGAGCCATCCCGACCAAAGACGGCGGCATTTACTGTAAAATAGGCGACCGAACCGCCATGGAGATTCTGGCGGACGTCGGACCCAAGGCAGCGGCCGTGATTGCCATCGGCACCTGCGCGGCATTCGGTGGTATCCAGGCTGCAGATCCCAACCCCACCGGGGCTGTCGGTGTGAGCAAGCTGCTCAAGGGTACGCCGATTATTAATATTCCCGGCTGTCCGCCCAACCCGATCTGTTTTTTAGGCACGGTTCTTCATTATCTGACATTCAAGAGACTGCCGCGCACCGACCAGCTGGGTCGTCCTCTCTTTGCCTATGGTCGAAAAAATCATGACCAGTGTGAGCGGCGGGCCCATTTTGACGAAGGTCGTTTTGTCGAGCAGTTCGGCGATGATGCCCACAGGCAGGGCTACTGCCTGTACAAGGTCGGCTGCAAGGGACCGCAGACCTACGCCAACTGTCCGGTGGCACGTTTTAATGATGTCGATGTCTGGCCGGTCAGTGCAGGCCATGGCTGCGTGGGGTGTACGGAACCGGATTTCTGGGACACCATGACCCCGTTTTATGAACGTCTGCCCGGGGTGACCATCCCCGGAGGCGGCGCCGGCATTGTTGATGCGGCAACCTCCAAGGGAAAAATCATTTTAGGCGCGGCTGCCGGAGCTGTCGGCCTTCACGCTGCAGCGGGAATCGGTAAAAAGATTTTCGGGAATAAATCGGAAGAGTAACGCAACAGGTAGAGGGAGGTTACACACATGGCACAACGAATAGTAGTGGATCCCATTACCCGGATCGAAGGTCACTTGAGAATAGATGCGGAAGTGGAAAACGGCGCAATTACCAAGGCCTGGTCATCGGGACAGATGTGGCGCGGCATAGAGGTGATTCTCCAGGGCCGGGATCCCCGTGACGCCTGGGTCTTTACCCAGCGTATCTGCGGCGTCTGTACCACGGTCCATGCCCTGGCATCGGTTCGGACGGTTGAAAATGCCCTGGGCATGGAAATTCCCATGAACGCCCAGTATGTCCGCAATCTGGTCATGTCCATCCATGCCCTGCATGATCATATTGTCCATTTTTATGTTCTTTCAGCCCTGGACTGGGTAGATGTGGTCTCAGCGCTGAAGGCTGATGTCAAGAAAACCGTGGCTCTGGCTGAAACGCTCTCCAACTGGCCGAATAACAGCTATAACCGGTTCAAGGCTGTTCAGGAAAAGGTCAAGGCCATTGTTGATTCAGGGCAGCTTGGGCCCTTTGCCAACGGCTATTGGGGGCATCCGGCCATGACCCTGCCGCCGGAGGCTAATCTGATGGCGGTTTCCCATTACCTTGAAGCACTGGATTACCAGCGCAAGGCTGACAAGGCCCTGGCCATCATTTCCGGGAAAAACCCGCATATTCAGAACTTTTCCGTCGGCGGCGTAACTGCGGCCATTAATCCCGATAACGAGGCCACCCTGAACATGGAACGCCTCTACTGGGTAAAACAGTTGGTCGAGGAGGTGCGCGGGTTCGTGCAGCAGGTGTATCTGCCCGATGTCATTGCCATCGGCGCACTGTACAAGGATTGGCTGGCCTACGGCGCCGGGGTGACCAATTACCTTGCCGTGCCGGATATGCCACTCAACACCAAGGGCACTGCGTTTGATCTGCCCGGCGGCACCATTGTCGGCGGTGACCTGAAGACGGTCAAGCCCTTTACCAGCTTCAATGACCCGTATTTTAAGGATAATGTTGTCGAGTCCATTGCCCGCTCCTGGTACAAGGGCAACTGGAGCAAACATCCGTTTGAAGAGGAAACCGTACCGAATTACACGGATTTTCAGGATGACGGTAAATATTCGTGGATCAAGGCCCCGCGTTTTCAGGACATGCCCATGCAGGTCGGGCCGTTGGCCCAGGTCATGGTCGGTTACGCCCAGGGACACGTCTTGACGAAAAAGTATGTGGATGACGCCCTGTCTCAAGTAAGCTCGCTTGCCGGCGCCAAGGTCGGCGCGGGGGTCTTACATTCCACACCGGGACGCCATCTTGCCCGGGCCATTCGCGCCGCCATGCTGGCCGATCTTGCCCTGGAGCATTGGGCCAAGCTGGTTGATAACATCGGCACCGGGGATCTGGAAATTTTCAATAAACCCGCTTTCCCCAAGGGTGAGCAGATGGGGTTTGGTTTCCATGAGGCTCCGCGAGGCGCTTTATCGCACTGGATTGTCATCAAGGACGGCAAGATCAAAAATTACCAGTGTGTTGTTCCTTCAACCTGGAATGCGGGCCCACGGGATGGCAAGGGCGCTCCAGGTCCTTATGAGGCATCACTGGTCGGCAACCCTATGGAGAACTCTGAGTTGCCGCTTGAGGTTTTGCGCACGGTTCACTCTTTTGACCCCTGCATAGCCTGCGCAGTTCACATGCTGGATCCGTATGGCAGGGAATTGACCAGGGTAAAGGCCCTGTAGTCTTGCATTTTTCACTAAAAGGAGGTCATTATGCAGTATGAACGACACCAGGCATGGTCGGTCCTGCTCAGGCTTTTTCACTGGTCCTTTGTCCTTTCCATTGTAGTGTTAGTAACTACGGGATTATATATTCATTTTCCATGGACCAATACCATGGTGATCGGCATCTCGGCGTTCCCTGTGGCCACCATGCGTTATATTCATTTTATTGCCGGGTTTGTGTTTACTGCCGCCCTGCTTGTCCGACTCTACTTGCTGATTTTCGGCAATAAACAGGAACGGTTCTGGGATTTTCTGCCGATTACTCCACGTAATATCAGGAACCTGTTCAGGACACTGGGAAGATACCTGTATCTGAATGTCCGACACGAGCATCGGCTGGGCCATAACGCCCTGGCCGGAATTGCCTACCTCGTTACCTTTCTGGTGGCGGCAGTGCAGGTTGCCAGTGGTTTTTTTATGCTCTATCCGGAATCGGTTTTCTGGCAGAAATGGGGGGTTTTGTTTTTTGCTTCCCAGCAGCAGGGCAGGGGAATTCATTATCTGATCATGTGGTATTTCTTTATTTTTGCAGCCATCCATATTTATATCGTTGTCTGGAATGATATCTTTTCCAAAAATGGTATTATTTCAGCAATATTCAGTGGCGGCAAGTTTATCCACGAAGATTACTGATCCACACGTAAGTCGTCACAGGTACCTCGTCTCTGCACGGTCGCATTAGCCCGCATAGAGGGGCTATAGCGAACTGGCGCGCCTGCACAGATACCGTGGCACCTGTGACGACTTACAGGATTGAAGTTATGAAAACAGTGGGTTACCAATCCTGTTATCAATTACATCCACACGGGACAGGGCAACCTGTCCCGTCCTCCCATGAAGCAAACTGAAAAAATCGGTATTCTCGGCGTCGGCAACCTGCTGCTTGGCGATGAAGGATTCGGCGTGCATGTCATCCTGCGCTTGCAGCAGGAGTACCGTTTCCCGCCCAGCGTTGAACTGCTTGACGGAGGAACAGCGGGCATCATGCTGGCCCCGTTTATGGAAGATAAGGATATTCTTTTTGTCCTTGACGTGGTCAACCTTGACGCCAAACCGGGCTCGATTCATCAATTTAGTAATGACGATGTCTGTTCCGGCAATATCCAGACCAGGATGTCGCCCCATCAGGTAGGGCTGCTTGAAATTTTAGACCTCTGCCGGTTGCGCGGACAGGCCCCTGCCCGAGTGGAAATGATTACGGTTGTACCGGAAGACCTTTCTACGAAAATTGGGTTATCTCCTCGGCTTGCAGATGCTGTCGACGGAGTAATTGCTGTCCTTTTGGGAAAACTGGAAAAAATAAGCGTTTTTCCGGAACCGCTTGCCGCCCGGATAGAATAGGAGATTTTTTAAACTCCGGGCCTCCTTTTTTTGTAACCAGCATTGCCGGACCAGATAAGCGAAGACTCCGGATTTTGAGGTCACAGCTACAACAATGACACCGCTACGTTGTTGTAAAAATAGGTTGAAACGGCACCGCGTTACTGGCGATCTTCGGCTAAACGACCAACTGGTATCTTCAGAAAAAGACCCTAACCCTTCTCCCGCCCGATTGCCTTGACATTCCTGTTAAGGCTCCCTATTATCCATCAGGACTGATTGTTGTTATTCGTAAAATTACCGGGTTGCTTTATCATGAACGCACAGAACGCTTCGGCGAAAATCGGGTCTGAAATAAAAAAACGGCTACCCGCCCCGCCTTCTTTGCGCCGGGTCATCGGCATGCTGTTGCTGTTTGCCGTGATCGGGCTCTCTTCCTGCCAGTCGTTTGTTGTTTCCTTTGTTCCGGTTCATTCCGCTTCAGTCAATACGCCTGGAGAGCGGTAATGGCTGTGCATCGTGTGCAAAGAAAATCGATCCGCCTGCTTACCAGAGGAGTTCTTCTCTGGATTCTTCCCCTGCCGCTTATTCCGGCTTTTTTTATTACCCTGCTTCGAGGGGATCTGCATAGAGCCCTTGGCAACCTGCTTGCGCTTGTCCTTTTCTGGACCGGCGCCCTGTTCATTCGAAAAGGATTGAAAAGAGAGTTGGAATATGTAGAGCGCAGGATGACGAAAGCGCCACGTAAGCCACGGAAAATATATGGAACCCTGGCTGTGACCCTGGGCGCTTTTATCTGTTCGTGGCTTGGCATTGGCCACTCACTGCTGTTTTCCCTCTTTCCCGCCGCCCTGGCATGTATCGGTTGCTGGCTGGCCTATGGTTTTGATCCGCGCCACGACAAGGTGGGGGATGTTAAAGATGGTTTTGGCTATACATCAGAAGAAATACTTGCCGCCATTGAGTCGGCGGAACAAAAGATCGCTGCCATCGAAGAATCGGCGCGCGGTTTCAGCAATCAGGAGTTTGTCTCTCGGCTGCAGAAGATTACCACTCTGGCCCGCAGGATTGTGCACGGCCTGGAAGAAGATCCCCGTGACCTGCGCAAGATCAGAAAATTTATCAATGTCTATTTAGATGGTGTGGAGAAAGTAACGACGGGCTATGCCGAAACCATGCACAAAACCGGCAGTGATGCATTGGAACCTCGATTCAGCAAGCTTCTGGATACCATTGAAGAGGTGTTTGCTGAGCAGGAAAAGAAACTGATGGCTAATGACATTCTTGATCTTGATATTCAAATGGAAGTATTGATGAAGCAACTGCACCATGAAGGAGTTCTCTAACCAGCAACAAGGTTGGACCATATTTTTAAAACATGGCAACAACAACCCATGAAAATAATGTAGAATAACAACACTGCACGGGCTATTTTCGTCTAAAGGAGAAGCGATGGAAACAACGACGGAGAAAAAAACAGAGGTGAGCGCTGAAACGGAAATGGCTGCGCAGGTTTTTGACCATGCCGCCATACAACTGCCGGCCCTGCGGCAGGACCTGCTCCCCTATACGGAGATTCCGTCGGAGGATAAGCAGGTCGTCAGCGACTTGATGCAGGAGATTGATATAAAGGACAGCAACTCCATCATCTTTTTCGGCAGCAAGGCCCAGCAGCAGGTCACCGAAATTTCGGACAAGATGCTGGAAGGGGTCCGTAACAAGGACCTGGGTGGGGCGGGAAAAGTGCTTGGCGAGATGATTTCCGTTTTGCGCGGGTTTGATCTTGAGGCCTTGGATCCCAATAAAAAACCTTCTTTTTTTGCCCGGCTTTTCGGCAGGGCCAAACCCCTGACCAAGATTTTCCAGCGGTATGAGGAAGTGCGCAAGCAGGTGGATTCAGTCACGGATAAACTGGAGACCCACAAAACCACTCTGCTTACCGACATTACAACCCTGG
>JANTGH010000128.1 GCA_024763055.1 Desulfobulbaceae bacterium | reverse complement strand
TCTCCCCTCTCGACCATCTGAAACCGAAACTTTCAATTTCTACGCCCCGGATCATCAACCAGCTCTCGATGATCATTTCCAGCTCAAGCGGCTCTGGCCGATAAAAGTCAAAAGACCTACTCTCCAGGAGTTCGAGTTTTCCCGGATAGTGGCGGTGGAGGGGTACAGAGCAGCCGAAGCATACGAGCTTGCATATCCTGTTGATGCCATACGACAGCCTCATAATATCCAGCAAAACGCTATCAAGACCTTATGCGATGAGACCGTTGAGCGGGCTGTTTCTATGCTCAGGCAAATGCATATTGCAAAAGATGAGGCCGCTTGCAAGATACCCAGAGTGACCAGGGAATCTATCTGTGACGACTTCGACCGGGTAATTGATTGTGCAATCGAATGTCAATCTCCGGCAGCAGCGGTAACGGCTATCACAAAAAAGGCAGAACTCTACGGGCTCTTCAACGCTGTTCCAGACCCCGGAGACACAAAAGTCGTCAACGACTACTCGCAGACTGTTGTCATGGTCGGAGATGGAGAAAAATTGCCGATCAACATCCCCCCGGAGTTGGAAAAAATGATTTCTTACGATTTCCAGGGGCATAAATGATTGAGACATGATCTATGGTACAGATAAATCATTAAACAGGCGGCAACTCCGCAACAAACAATACCATGACCTGTTTTTCGGAGTTGCCAAGATGCCGGCAAGAGAGCAGGCGGCTGCTGCAAAAAAGATAGGGAGAGACCTTTGTCGGACGGATCTTTTTTACTTACTGACTAGAGTTTGTGGTCGAGCAGACATTGATAATGATTTTCTGTTTGCCCGCTGTTGCGAAGTGCAGGCCCAGCCGGACGGTATGCTTGATTTGTGGGCTAGAGAGCACTACAAGAGTACAATCATTACATTTGGTAAGACGATTCAGGACATTTTAATCAATCCAGAGGTAACAATCGGCATTTTTTCCCACACTAAGCCGATTGCCAGATCATTTCTGGCACAGATTAAGTTTGAGATGGAGACAAATGAGCAGCTTAAATTTCTTTTTTCGGACATTCTCTATCAGGAGCCCCGGAAAGATGCTCCGAAAGATGGACGGTCATGGAGTTTAGAAAAAGGGATAACGGTCAGGCGGACACGGAACCCCCGCGAAAACACGGTCGAGGCTTACGGTCTGGTAGATGGACAGCCGACTTCCAAGCATTATGATATTATGGTTTTTGATGATGTTGTGACCCTGGAGTCAGTTACATCGCCGGAGATGATTGAAAAAACTACGGTTGCCCTGGCCATCTCACTTAACCTTGGGGCTAACAAGGACGGAATACCAGGCCCCAAGCGATATATTGGTACTAGGTATCACTTTAACGACACATACCGCAAGGTAATGGAACGTAAGACCGCTATCCCCCGGATACATCCGGCAACCGATAATGGCAAGGTTGATGGGGAACCGGTGTTTCTGTCTCAGGCGGTGCTTGACCAGAAAATGCGGGATATGGGCAGTTTTGTTTTCGCTTGCCAAATGCTCCAGAACCCGAAGGCCGGAGATGTCGGCGGATTTGTTGAAGAGGATTTGAGATATTATGACCGCGAGCCTCCCCTGGAGGACATGAATTTTTATATCCTGGTTGATCCGGCAAACTCCAAAACAAAGAAAAGCGACTACACTGCAATGTGGGTTGTTGGTTTGGGGCGAGACCGAAATTATTACATCTACGAAATAGTAAGAGACCGACTGAGCCTGACAGAACGGACTGATTTACTTTTCGATTTGCATCAACAATACTTGCCATTGGGTGTTGGTTACGAACAATATGGCATGCAGGCCGATCTTGCTCACATTGATTTTGTAAAAGATTTGCGCAATTACCACTTCGAGATCACGCCCGTAGGCGGTAAAACGTCAAAGAATGACAGGATAAGTAGTTCTTTGATACCGTTGTTTGAAGCGCACAGAATGTGGCTTCCTCGGGTTCATTACCGGCGTAACTACAAAGGCGAAAAGGAAAATTTGATAAACATCTTTGTCAAAAATGAATATATCCCGTTTCCGGTCATGGATCACGACGACATGCTTGACAGCCTGGCCAGAGTCAGGGCTCCAGAGTTGGCGGCATGCTTCCCGGTTCCTCAGCGCAGGAAGCGGAAGAAGTCATGGCGGGAAAAATTAAGTAAACATTTAATGGGAGAGGTTGTGCCTCGCCCACCTGGCTCCATGGCAGCGTAAAATTACAGAGGGTTTGTGATGTCAGATCAGCAATATTCGACTCAACAATATACAGACGATATTGACAAGCTGGAAAAAAACGAACTAACCCTTGTTCGTCAAAATCTTGACAGGTTTCAGTATGGGATTTTACGGGGACACCGGAATTATGTCGAGACCGCAAGGACAAATGATAACTTTTATCTTGGCGGCGGTCTGCAGTGGAACGAAGAAGATAAAACTTTTCTGTCAAGTGCCGGCAGACCAGCGCATGAAAATAATGGTATTTTCCCGGCGGTTAATACCGCAATCGGTATGCAGTTGCAGGGCCGGGTTGACATTTCCTTCAAACCTCGGGGAGGGGCGTCAGATGAAGAAATAGCTCAAACATTATCAAAAGTTGTCATGCAGGTTTGTGATGATATCAAATATCAGTGGAAAGAAACTCAGGTTTTTGCTGATGGCATGATCGAGCAACGAGGGTATTTTGATTATCGAATATCATTTGACGATACGATGACGGGGAATATCGAAACCCGGATACTTGATCCCAAAGATGTTATTCCCGACCCTGATGCCCAAGATTATGACCCGGAGACATGGCAGGATGTTATTATCCTGCGGTGGATGACCTTTGATGACATAGAACAGCTCTACGGCCATGAGAAAGCTGTGCAGGTCGAGGCCATGCATGGCACTGATGCCAATTATCATGGCGATGGCGGTGTCCGGGCTGATGCTGATTTTAATGACCGTAGCCATTTTGGCGATGAAACAGCCGGGTACGGTACCTACATTGACGAACCTCTCGGCGACAAGAAGATGCGGCGGTATCTGGTTCTTGATCGGCAACATAGAAAGTTGCACATGGAAAATGTTTTTGCTACCGCTTTTGGTAAAATTTATCCAGCAAAGCATCTCAACAAATTACAAATAAATGATTTAATTGAAAATCATGGAGCCGAAAAAACCAGGCGAATGGTAAAAAAAATTAGGTGGACTGTCTCAACTGCAAGTGTTCTACTCCATGATGACTGGAGTCCATACGATTCTTTCACTGTTATTCCTTTCTTTCCATACTTCCGTAGAGGGCGAACAAGAGGGATGGTTGATAATAGCAGGAGCCCACAGGAAGTACACAATAAGGCAATTTCTCAATTTATCCACATTCTTTCAACTTCTGCTAATTCTGGCTGGAAAGTTCCCCACAACTCTCTCAAAAACATGACCATTTCTCAGTTGGAACATTATGGAGCCAAAACAGGACTTGTTATTGAGTATGATGCGGCCATTGGAGAGCCGCAAAAAATAATGCCCACTCCTATGCCAACTGGCATTGACAAGATGATTGACCGTACTGAGTTTGCCATTAAGACCACGACTGGAATGTCTGATGCCATGCAAGGGCTCAATGGCCGGGAGATTTCCGGGGTTGCTATTCAGTCGAAACAATACCAGGGGCAAGCGCAACTTGGTGGCCCGTTTGATAACCTTGGTTTTACGCGGAACCTGTGCGCTAAAAAGATGTACGAACTTATTCGTAAATTCTACACCGAAGAACGGCTTATAATGATTACAGATAGTTCAGGGTTTGGGAACGAGAAGTATCTGCCTATTGTGATCAACGAAGAAACACCAGAGGGCGAAATCATTAATGATCTTACAGTTGGGGAGTATGACATTGTCATTTCTGACATGCCTACTCAGGCCACCTACATGGATAATCAGTTCCAGCAGGCAATGACGATGAAGGAGAAGGGCGTCAATATCCCTGATTCTTCTATTGTTGAAATGTCTTCACTTTCGAAAAAACATGAGATTGTTGATATGATTGAACAGACCAGCGTTGCTGCCCCTGACCCTGTGGCCGAAGCCGAGGCAAAGCTGATTGACGCCCGTGTCGAATTGACAGCAGCACAGACCAGGAAAACACTTAACGAGTCCGTGGGTAGTTCGGTTGATGCTCAATATTCAGCCATGCAGGCTGCAAATGTAATTGCCACAACTCCATCAACCGCAGGCATGGCTGACCAGTTGTTAAGGTCTGCCGGGTATCAGGATCAGGATCAGCCGCCTATTGTCCCGGAGTTGCCGGGCGGTGGCGGTGCTCAACCTTTACCTGCTCCACAAGATGCCCCTGCTTCTAAAACTTCAGCTGCAGACTTCCTGGCCGGTGGCGGCGGTCAGGTCATGGTGCCCCCGGAAACCGGCGGCGGTGGAGTCCCAGGGAGTGAAGAGGAATTATTGCCGCCTAACACTAACCCGACAACACCTGTGCCGGTGCCTACTCCAGAAACGGCTGGAATGGGGAAAACCGCAGGAATAGAAACTCAACGGAACGACGGAGGCTTGAGAAAATGACAGATGCGGAAATCGAAAAGAAAGTAGTAGCGACGGGGCTTACGGCTCCAAGAATCAGCAAAGACGACTTGGAGAAAAAAATTAAAGACGTAGAGATATGCGAGTTTGTATCTCGGTCAGGGCAAATTTTACGATGGGCAATTCTGACCATGGAAAACGGTTTTGCTGTTGTTGGTGCTCACTCCTGCGCAGTTTCCCCGGAAAATGACAATGAAGAGCTTGGCGAAAAGATTGCTATTACAAACAGCATAAACAAGGCTTGGGAGCTGGAAGGGTACGCATTAAAAGAAAAGATATACCAGTCCAACAAGTAAAAAACTATACACAATTTTGATAGGAGGGCTTTAACATGAACGGCGATAACGGCGAACAGTTAGTTTGGGAAGGTACACAAGAGGAGCTTGACAAAGCGGTTGAAAGGGGCGACTTCCTTGATGATAATATTCCGGTACTGGCCGGGGCCGAACCTTCAGGCGAGGGCGAAGGCGAAGACAAGGGCGAGGGCGAAGGCAAGGGCGAGGGCCAGGGCGAAGGCAAGGGCGAGGGCCAGGGCGAAGTCGAGGGCGAAGGCGAGGGCGAAGGCGAGGGCGAGGGCGAAGGCGAAGGCAAGGGCGAGGGCGAGGGCGAAGGCGAGGGCGAAGGCGAGGGCGAGGGCGAGGGCGAGGGCGAAGGCGAGGGCGAAGGCGAGAAAGGGGCAATGATTCCTAAATCTCGTTTTGATGATCGCAACGAACTGTCGAAAACTCAGGCCGTACTTCTGAAGCAGCAGGCCGATACCATCAAATATCTACAGCAACAAGTTGACGAACTACAGAAACAGGGCGGAGAAGAGGGCCGGCAGGGAACTGACACCCCGGAAAGTCAAGACATTGGAGAAAAGCTCAACAAACTGTGGGATGACTACCATGATGCCATGCTTGACGAAGATGCTGAAGAAGCAAAGGACATAATGAAACAGATCAAAACGAGCGAACGAACTCTTTTGGATATGGAAGTTTCTACAAAAATTGCTGAGCATATTGGCCAGGAAGCTGCCAAGGCAGGAATTGAACAAGCCCGTGTTGTTGCAAATGAAATTTTAAACAGGCATAAAGATTTGCTTGTTGATGATTCTTTAATGCTTGACAGCCTTCAATCGTTAGCCAATACAATTGAGGCAAAAAAACAAGTTTCCCGGTCTGCCGCCTTGCTGGAAGCAGAAGAAATGCTGTATGGTAAGCAATCAACAACTCCGGGAAAAGAAAAAGAACAACATAATGATAAAAATACACCTCCTGGTCGCAAGGCTGAGGCTGTGAAACGAAATGCTGCGGCAGCAAATCAGCAACCACCATTCCCGGAAAAGGGCAAAGGTGCAAGTGGTAGCATGGAAGTTGATGTTGACAAAATGAGTGATGAGGAATTTGACCGGCTGCCGGAAAAAGAGAAGGCCAGACTCCGGGGGGATTTTATAGAATAAAAAATACGGCACTTATATATATAAGAGTTAGCGGGGACTCCAGGCTGATTTCCGCCGTGTCAGTCGATTACCAACCGGTAATCCCCCGCACTTTAATCTACATGGTATCTTTCCGACCATGTAAAACAAAGTGAAAGAGGTTCCGCTGTGCCTGGCAAAAACAGTGTTCTCGTTTTACCGGGAAACGATATTCCCGGTCGATTCGGCTACGTTACAGTCGTTCTTCGCATTGCTTGAAGGCGATATTTCAGGCACTTTAAACTTTTGGTATTATTTTTTATAACTTAAATTTGCGAGGTAAATGTTATGCACACTAATTTTGCCGGTATGACTTCCAGTCAGAAAATGGTCTGGAGGCGTGATGTCGCTTCAGCTGCCAGGGATATGGCATTTGTTTCCCGCTTTCTCGGGACAAGCGATAACTCCATGATTCAGAAAATCACCGAACTCACTAAAACCGAAAAGGGCGAGCAGGCTATTATGTTCTTGGTTGCCGACCTTGTTGATGACGGTGTTGTCGGTGACAACGAACGTGAAGGGAATGAGGAAGAGATGAAGAGTTATGACCAGATTCTCTCCATTGATATGATTTCCCATGGCGTCAAGAACAAAGGTAAATTGGCCGACCAGAAAACTGTAATCAGGTTCCGTGAACATGGCCGGGATAAACTTGCCTATTGGTTGGCAAATCGTATTGACCAGTTAGCCTTCCTTACTATGTCTGGAATTTCTTATGCTTTCCAGAACAATGGAGCAGCAAGGTCAAGCTCCGCCTTTTCTACTCTTTCTTTTGCCGGCGATGTCCTGCCACCTTCCACCAACCGTCATGTAAACTGGACCGGTTCTGCTCTGGAAGCCGGGAATACTGGAGCTATTACTTCATCTTACCTTCCCAATTATAAGATGATCGTTGATGCTGTTGCCTATGCTAAAGATCATTATGTCAAACCTTTGAATGATGGCGGCAAAGAGTATTACATCATGTTCGTCAAGCCGGGTACCCTGGCAAATCTGAAAACAGACGCTGATTATCAGCGGGCTGTTGTTCAGGGCCTGCCCCGTAATGCTAAAAATCCATGGTTTACCGGTGGGACTGTAACCATTGACGGCGCAGTCCTGCACGAACACCGCCTTGTTTACAGTACACTTGGAGCTACCGCAGGCAATAAATGGGGAGCCGGTGGCAATGTTGACGGCACCCGGACTCTGCTCTGCGGAGCCCAGGCTCTTGGCATGATCGACCTTGGCGCACCTGACTGGGTGGAAAAAGGTTTTGATTACGACTCCAAACAGGGTATCAATATTGACAAAATTTTCGGCCTGCTTAAGCCCCGGTACTATAGCATTTACGACAAATCTGATGAGGATTTCGGCGTACTTGCCATTGATCATTACATTTAATCGTTAATTTTGACTCTGAGAGGGTAGGGGCAAAAGTCCTTACCCTCACAAGTAAAACAATATTCTTTTTTCTCTATATGGAGGTTTTTTAGTTATGAGTATTAAAAAAAATGACGGCAGACAGCCGAGAGTATGCGCAATGGTTGATTTTACCTATGATGATATGTCCGCATTGGATGGTTCACTTGAAGATGCTGTTGAAGCTCCGCAAAATGCCGTTGTGGTTGGTGGCATGGTTGACATTACAACAGCCTTTAACAGTGCCACTTCCGATACCCTGACCGTGGGCGATTCAGATGATGACGACCGTTATATTACCGGACTTAACGCTCAGACAACCGGGGTAACGGCCTTCACCATTGACGGCCATAAATATGCCAACCAGTCTAATATTGGTATTGGTATTACCGGGGCCGGTGCTGCGCCGACTGCTGGGGCTGGTACGTTGTACGTTGAGTATGTTGTCACCAGCCGGGCGAAGTTTACCCAGGGATAATATTAATCGGCATTCTGAGAGGTAATAGCCTGTTCCGGGCCTGCGCCTCTCTAGCCTTAATTAAGTTAACGGAGGATTTTTTATTATGACAGACTTTATTAAAGTTAAATCGAGAGACGGCAAGGCGAAACGCATAGCTTCAACTTCCGGCCATGTTTTTATAGTAGGAAAAGATTTTACGGAGATTCCCGCATCAATGGAGCAGGAAGCCTTTATGTCCGGCTGTGTATCTCAGGCTGTTATTGATGATCTGATGTCACAGGAAAAGCAGCAGGTTCCCGGCCCTGTAGTGGAAAGCGACATGACAGAGCGAGAGCTTGCAGTGATTGACGAAATGAAAAAAATAATCACTGAAGGCAAACCTGAAGCTTTTACAAACTCCGGCACACCTGACAAAAGAGTTTTAGCCGGCAGACTTGGTTTTGCTCCTACCGCTGAAGAATTCAACCGTGCTTGGGAATTCTTATTGTCATCTGTGGAAGGAGATGAGTAATGGCAACCGGCGCCACAATGACAAAAAATGTTAAGGATATAATCCTTGACTCGTCATTTTCCGATGACCGGATATTAGAGTTATTAATCGAAGGGCATAACGACATCAATAGATACTGCTCATTGCCTGATTTAATTTCGTCTGAAGATGTTTTAACTGTAACTGACAATCATGTTGTTGCTCTGCCGGGAACATATTCTCATGGTCTATTTGATTGTACTGACGAAACACCGACCAATTTGATCAATGTTGTTGATTCCGAATCTCAACTAAGGAAAAAGTACGGACACCTTCAGCACTCAGGGCTCGTGTATGATGTTTGTGCAAGAGGTAGTACGTTTCTCGTTTACCAGCCGATTCCAAGTACAGCAAGAACTCTTACTCTTCATTTTTATCGAAAGCCAACCGATATAACCACATCAACCGAGCCGGAAGGTATCCCGGCTCACTTGCATAAACATCTTGAGCATTATGCTCTTTGGATGCTGTGGAATATAAAAGAAGATGATGTGGAAGGCCGGGCGCCAAACACAGACAAATACGAAAAACTATATTTGATTGGGCGTGAGGCAATAAAAGATGCAACAGCACAAGGCCGGGCACATGTCGGCCCAATAATAATTGCTGGAGAATATCTTTAATGAAGTTTGACATTTATAGTTTTTCAGGCATGAATAATGTTTCTCCTTTTGTTTCCAGGGGAGTCGCTTATCCTGAAACTATTATGGATGCAATACCTTCTATAAATGGAAAACTAATAAAACGACCAGGGTATGAGAAAAAAATTGCTCTAACCAATGGCTCTGATCTGTGGTCTTCTCCTCGGACAGGATTTTCTTATTGTATAGATAATGGCTTTTTATGTACCGTCAATTTCCAGACATTCACGGTGTCACAAATATTGCAGGTTCCAGATATTCAAACCGAAAAAGTTTATTACTTTAATCATGGGGATATAGATTATGCAGGTAATCGTTACTGGTTAACTGCCATTGAGAATGGTGTCCCCCGGAAGTTTGGGCAGCTTGCCGATGATTTACAAAATCTTAATTGGCATGAGACTGAAAATGGTAGAGTTTTATATTTAATAGATTCTGCCGGTAATGAAACATTTATTCCTCATCCTGGAGAATTTGTTCATGCACCTGAACCTATGAATTTTTTATCCTGCGCCCATGGCCGATGTTGGGGCTGCCGAGGAAACAAGTTGTTTTATAGCCATCCTTTAATGATGGAATGGTGGGAAGATGACAAAAATTATTTTGAATTTCTAAATGATATAACAATGTTGGCTTTTACCCCTTCCGGCATTTTTGTCGGGACGGAAAAAGAGACAGTTTTTTTCTTCGGTCGGGATCCGGCGCAGGTTGAAACTAAAATTGTAAGTTATACTGGAGTTGTTAAAAATTCTCTTGTTTTTGTTCCTTCAATTAACGAAATGCCAAATGAAATTCCACTATGGATGAACACAGAATCACATATTGTTGCAGGTTTACCCGACGGGAACATAGTCGAACTAACAAAAGAAAAAATTAACATTGAAAAACCAACTTTTCACGGAAAT
>JANTGH010000127.1 GCA_024763055.1 Desulfobulbaceae bacterium | reverse complement strand
AGGCGGGGCTCTTCATGGACGGCAAGGCCGACCCCGTGCCCCAACGCGTGCCCGAAATACTTTCCGTATCCGGCCTCATCAATAATTTTCCGGGCCGCGTGATCGACGTGCCTGCAGGTCACACCGGACCGGATGGCTCTGGTTCCGGCTAACTGCGCCCGCCTGACCACCCGCTGTCGCTCAAGATAGGTCCTGTCCGGTTTGCCGGCGACAAAGGTTCTGGTCATGTCCGAGCAGTAGCCGTTTAAAACAAGGCCCATATCGATCAATACAATTTCACCGGGCTTGAGAATACGATCGCCAGGAACCGCATGCGGTCTTGCCGCATTGCCGCCAAAGGCGACAATAGTCTCAAAACTCGGCCGCTCCGCCCCTAACTCATGCATGGTCAACTCAAGGGCAAGGGCGATCTCCCGTTCGCTCATTCCGGGTTCAATAGTGTTATATACCAGTTCAAAGACCTGTTCATTGCGCAGCACGGATTGTTTAAGCAGGGCAATTTCATCCTCGGATTTAATCACCCGCATCCGCTCAATCAGGCCGGTGGTCGCCGCCAGTGTAACGCCGGCAAGCGTTTTTTCCATTTTTTGCAAAGTGGAATAGAGCGTATAATGGCTCTCAAAGGCCAGTTCCCTGATTCCCAGACGGGGCAGCAGTTTTTTCAACAGCGCATGCAATCCTTTGGGATAGAGCAACACTTCAAAACCGGCTGCCTCTTCCTCTGCCTGAAGAAGAAAACGGGAATCGGTCAACAGATAAGGCCTGCCCAGAGCAGGGACAAGCAGGACTCCGGCGCTCTCATCAATGCCATGATCGGCCGCAGTATAACCGCTTAAATATCTGCGGTTGTACGGCTCGGTTACGAGCAGGGCGTCGTATTTTTTTCGTCTGAGCCGACTCCGCAAAGCGGCCAGTCGTGCGCCGGTATCCATCATCAAATGCCCAGCCGTTGTTTCAGTTGTTGCTTATGCTGGTCAAGCGCCTGGCTATACTGACTGTCTAATTCCGCCTCTACCCGGCCCCATTCTTCTTTAAACTTGGGCTGCATGGTGGGATCAATCTTGACGCCTTCGGCCTTTTCCCCCATCTGCTGCGCTAAAAGCTGCTCATACTGCATGCGCATCTGTTCTTCAAGCTGGGAGCGCAACTGTTCGCGGTGCTGCCCATACTGGCCGATAATATGCTGCATGTCCTGGCAGATGGAAGCGATATCGCCGGCCCCGCCCGCAAGATCAAGAAGACCGCGGGTGGCCTGTTCCGTCCGTTCCCTCGCCTGTTCATCCCGGGGTAGGAAAATATTGCGCAGCAGCGCCTCCGCCATACCAACCCGAATTGCGGTCTGCTGCTCCCGGGACTGTCCGGCAAGAACCTGGGCCGGAGAATCGCCCTTGCCATCAAGAAAGGCAGCAACGACTCGCATCCCCGTTTTTTTTGCCTCATCCCCGGCGATTTCCTCACTTGATGCCTTACCCATCCGGGCGGCCCGTTCCAAAACCAGCTCCATAGTCGATTTGATTTCCGCCATAACGTTCCTTTTGTTGTCTTCGGGTCTCTGTCCTCTGACTTCTGATACAGATACCCTGTTTTGTTATGAAACTCAAGCAGCGATGAAACAGAGCATTCGTTCAACCCTGGTGTCAATTTATCTTTTCAGAGACACAACGGATATGTTAGCCTGACTGGCACGCCGGATAAAAACTGGACTGCAGGCGGAACATTTCAAAACAAAGGAGAAGAGCAATGCAAGTCACCCTGCCGATGCTTGATGGACGGGAAATAACCGTTGCCCCAAGTAAGATTGTCGCACTCGGGCTCAACTATCTTGAGCACATCAAGGAGAGCCAATCGGTAAATGTACAGAATTTCACAGAGGAAATTCCAAAAGAGCCGGTACTCTTTTGCAAGACGCCCAATGTGCTTATCGGCCCCGGCATTCCAATTGTCCTGCCGGCCATGCTTAACGCTTATCATTTCAAAGATTGCCGGACCGACTATGAAGGCGAACTGGCCATCCTGGTCAGGGACCGAATCAAAAATATCAGTGAGGATGAGGCGCTGGACCATGTGCTGGGTTTTACCTGTTTTAACGATGTCAGCCAGCGCAATTTTCAACGCAAGGACAAATCAGGCTGGTATCGGGGAAAATCCCTGGATACATTCGGTCCCATCGGCCCAGTCATTATACCGCCAGAAGCCGTCGGCGATCCGCAGAATCTCCATATCCAGACCCGGCTCAACGGAAAAATTGTCCAAAATTCCAATACCCGGCACATGATCTTCAACCTTCCGCAGACCATCAGCTTTATCTCTAAAAATTTCACCCTGGAAGCCGGAGACATCATCTCCACCGGCACGCCAAGCGGGGTCGGGCCCATCCGCCACGGTGACGTGGTGGAAGTGGAAATAGAAAATATCGGCATCCTGAAAAATCCGGTGGTTGCCGAATAAACCTTTTATGTCCCTTCGTTCTTAGTCGGGAAGAATCCGCACCGCTCCCTTGTCGGCAGAGGCGGCAAAATAGGCGTAAAATTTAAGCGAAGGTGCGGTCTTCCGGTCCCGTTTCGCTTTAAAGGCCTCTGCTCCCTTGGCCTCTTCTTCCTGACGTCGCCGACTGAGTTCTTCCCCACTGACCTGAACGTTGAGACTGCGCTCCGGAATACTGATTTCTACCGGATCACCGGTGCGAACCAGTCCGATGGCCCCGCCGCCTGCCGCCTCCGGAGAAACATGGCCGATGGACAACCCGGAGGTTCCGCCGGAAAACCTTCCATCGGTGACCAGGGCACATTCAGCCCCAAGGTGGATGGATTTCAGATACGAGGTCGGATAGAGCATTTCCTGCATGCCGGGTCCGCCCTTGGGCCCCTCATACAGGATAAAAACCACATCACCGGCCGTGACCTCGCCACCTAAAATACCATCACAGGCAGCCTCCTGCGAGTGATACACCCTGGCCGTACCCTGAAAGGTAAAGTTGGCGGGATCAACACCGGCGGTCTTGACGATGGAGCCGCGCTCGGCGATATTACCATACAGTACCGCCAACCCCCCATCCTTTGAATAGCAATGGGCAAGATCACGAATACAGCCTGCAGCGCGGTCGCTGTCCAGCTCCGGGTAATAGGTCTCCTGAGAACCCATAATGAGGTTGCGTCCTTTGGCCGCAGGCGCGCTGCGATAAAGCCGCCGTGCCACATCCGTTACACCTGCACGTATAATATCATATTGCTCAAGGGCCTGGGCCAGGGTCAGGCCATCGGCCCGGTGAACCGAGGCATCAACCAGACCCGCTCGGTCAAGTTCGCCTAAAATGCCTAAAATACCGCCGGCCCGATTGACATCCTGCACATGGTAATGGGAAGAAGGCGCCACCTTGCACAGATTGGGGATTGTTCGGGACAACCTGTCAATATCCTCCATGGTAAAATCTACCTCCGCCTCATGGGCAATGGCCAGAATATGCAGCACGGTGTTAGTGGAACCACCCATGGCAATATCCAGGGCCATGGCATTCTCAAAGGCCGCCCTGGTGGCAATGGAACGTGGCAGCACCGAGTCGTCATCATCCTGATACCAGGCATTGCACATGGCAACGATACGTTTTGCCGCCTGCATAAACAGGTCCTTCCGGTTCCGGTGGGTGGCGACTACCGTGCCGTTGCCGGGCAGAGCCAGACCAAGGGCCTCATTAAGGCAGTTCATCGAGTTGGCGGTGAACATGCCGGAACAGGACCCGCAGGTGGGGCAGGCCGAACGCTCGACAGCCGCGATCTCCTCATCACTCACCCCTGAATCACCGGCCATAACCATGGCATCAACCAGGTCATAGGACTTGTCGCCAATTATACCGGCCTCCATGGGGCCGCCGGAAACGACAATTGCCGGGATATTCAAACGCATAGCCGCCATCAGCATACCAGGAGTGATTTTATCGCAGTTGGTGATACAGATCATTGCGTCCACCTTGTGGGCATTACACATATATTCCACGGAATCTGCGATTAACTCCCGCGACGGCAAAGAATAAAGCATCCCGTCATGGCCCATGGCAATGCCGTCATCTATGGCAATAGTATTAAATTCCGGTGCAAAACATCCCTGCTCTTCAATGGCTTTTTTCACCTGCTGACCAATCTCGTGCAAATGAACATGACCGGGAACCAGCTGGGTAAAGGAATTGACGACAGCAATTATCGGCTTGCCGAACTGTTCATCGGTCATGCCGTTTGCCCGCCAGAGAGCCCGGGCTCCGGCCATACGTCTGCCCTGGGTTGTCGTTGCGCTGCGAAGTGATTGTGCCATTATTTTTTACCCCCTGAAAGTACGGTTTTTTCTTTACCACCTTAAGATGAACAATTTTTTCCTTGTAATTTACCACCTGTTAGCGATAGTACCTAATTAGTAAGTTTTTTTAAAATTAACTTCGGTAACCGCCTATGAAACAGCAGGAAATTAACTATTGGATCACCGCAATGCTGAAAAAGCATGAACGAGTCTCTGACCTCAATATCACTGTGGGCAAGTCGTTGCAAGTAGAAAGCGACGGTGTGCTTGTGCCGGTTGACGTGCAGCCCCCGGTTCCCGAATTAACTCCATTCCAGGCCGAGGTCTTTGCTTTGAACCTGATTGGAGGCAATCGCAGGCTACTGAGGAACCTTATCACAAAAGGTTCCTGCGACCTTTCTTATTCTCTTGATGACCGGGTTCGTTTCAGGGTCAACATCTTTTCACAGAAAGGATATTATTCAACGGTTCTCAGAAAGCTGGAGACAAAGATTCCCTCCATTAAGGGGTTTGATTTTCCGCCGGCCTTTAAAAAAATGGCTGCCGAGGTGAATGGGCTGATCCTGTTTACCGGCGCAACCGGAACCGGTAAAACCACATCCATGGCAGCCATCCTCAACCGGATTAACGAAGAGCGCGCCGTCCATATCGTCACCCTCGAAGATCCCATAGAATACGTTCATCCGCACAAGAAAGCGACCTTTAATCAGCGGGAGATGGGGGATGACTTCGATACTTTTGCCGGAGGATTAAGGGCCGCGCTCAGGCAGGCGCCAAAGGTTATCCTCGTTGGCGAGATCAGGGACCGCGAAACCCTGGAGATCGCCCTGACTGCCGCGGAAACCGGACACGTGGTTTTCTCAACCCTGCATACCATTGATTCCGGCCAGACCATCAACCGTATCCTCGGCATGTTTGAACAGGAAGAACAGCCGCAGATCAGAAACAGACTTGTCGACACCATCCGCTGGGTTGTCAGCCAGCGCCTGCTGCCGCGTATCGGCGGCGGCCGGGTGGCGGCCATGGAAATTCTCTGTACCAGCCTGCGGGTCAAGGATCTGATTATCAACGGTGAATCCGAAGAAAAGACCTTTTACAACGTGGTCAAGGAAGGATCGGCCAACGATATGCGGACCTTTGACCAGCACCTGCTGGAAATCTACGAACAGGGTCTGATCACCGAAGAATCGGCGATTTCCTATTCATCCCATCGCAGTGAAATCAAAAGAGGACTTGATACCATCAAATCGGCCCGTGGAGAACGCACCTCAGATATCGACGGTCTGTACATGGAAGAAGAGGAACAGGACCCCTATGGAGGCGGTCTACTGTAGGGCAATAGCCAAATAGCTACTACTTCATCACAGTTTTTTTGGAGAATGGACATGATCACCAACTGCCCACAATGCCGGAAAAAACTCCGGTTCAGCGATGCGCAGAAAGCCAAAATCCTTATGGCTCTCGAAAATCTCGCTCCTGGAAAACAGCTCACCATCAAGTGTCCCCATTGCCGGGCATCCATAAAAATAGATGGACTTGAACGTACTGCCGAAACCGGCGGTGATCTGCAGCCACCGGCGCCTCCTGATCTTGACTGGCTGACCACCGGCCGATTTGCCGGAGAGGAAAAAGTTGAAGATGTCCCGATGTCCCTCGTGCTTTTTGCCGATTCACCCGAGCGCAATCGTGTGGTCGAGGCAATGAAGTCGGTAGGCTACCAGGTAGTCATCGCCGAGACTGCCGAAGAGGCAAAGAAACGAATGCAGTTCGTCAACTTTTCCTGTGTTACTCTGCACACAGAGCTCGAAGGCGGACTTGAAAATTCCGTCTTTCATGACTACATGCGTAAAATGTCCATGGATCGCAGACGATATATTTTCTATATCCTTATCGGCCCTGAGCAACGCACCCTCTATAATCTTGAAGCCCTGTCAACAAGCGCCAACCTGGTTGTTTCTGAAAAAAACCTGAAATATTTCGATGTTATCCTGCGAAAATCCATTCCCGAGTATGAAGAGCTTTTTGGACCCATCCTTGAAGAGCTGGCCGCCTATGGAAAACGATAACCACAGCCGTCCCTGGAAACGGAACCTTTTTTGGTAGCAAGATCGGAAAAGGCAGTTTTTCAAGAAGAAACAGTTGTTTTTCAAAAAACTATTTGGTAAAAGATAGGTTTTATATCCTTGTCCATAGGGGGCAATGGAGATACGCAACCTTTTTTGAGCAACAACAAACGGCCGGCCCCAATATCGGCTCCAGAGGAATGGCAACCCATGACTGAAAACGAAACACAACCCGCTATGGCGGCAGCAGACAGTAATAACGATGATATCAGCTTTGCCGAGCTTTTCGAACAGGAAGATAATAATACGGTAGTTAATGTTGGTGAAGTAGCCATCGGCACCGTGGTCGATCTGGCCGGAGACGCCGTTTTAATTGACGTGGGGGACAAGGCCGAGAGTTACATTCTGCTCTCGGAATTTCGTCACGAGGATCCCGACCGGGAGATCAAGGTCGGTGACCAGTTTGAAGTCTTCGTTGAAAAACGCAAGGAAGAAGGAGGGCTCCTGCTCTCCCGTGAGAAAGCCATTGCCATTAAGGTCTGGGAACAGATAGCGAAAATACAGGAAGAAGACGGTACCATTGAGGGCCGAATCGAGAGCAGAGTCAAGGGCGGCATGTCCGTTGACATCGGCGTCCCCGCTTTTCTGCCGTACTCACAGATTGACCTGCGACCGGTCAAGGACCTTGACGCCCTGATCGGTCAGCGTTTTGAATTCAAGATATTGAAGTTTAACCGTAAACGCAACAATGTGGTTGTATCCCGTCGTGCCATCCTGGAAGAGCAGCGGGCCAAGTTGCGCGAAACAATGCGTTCTACCCTCGAAGAGGGCCAGACCATCCGTGGCGCCATCACCAATATCACCGATTACGGCCTGTTCATCGATCTTGGCGGCATGGACGGCCTCTGTCATATTACCGACCTCTCCTGGGGACGGGTTTCCCATCCTTCCAAGCTCTATACGGTCGGCGAGGAAATCGAGGTCAAAATCCTGAAATACGATAAGGATTCCGACCGGGTGTCCCTTGGGGTCAAGCAGTTGAAATCCGATCCATGGGAACAGGTTCCCGAAGAATATCCCTCTGGTTCAAAAGTCACCGGCAAGGTGGTTTCCATTACCGATTATGGCGTTTTTGTTGAGCTCGAAGAGGGTGTGGAAGGGCTGGTTCATATCTCGGAAATGAGCTGGTCAAAGAAGCCCAAACATCCTTCCAAGTTAGTGTCGGTCGGTGAGGAAATAGAAGTTCAGGTTCTCAAGGTCGAAGCAGAGACCAAACGAATTTCTCTCGGCATGAAGCAGCTGTTGCCCAATCCCTGGGACGTGGTTGAAGAAACCTATCCCATCGGTGCGGTTATTGAGGGAAAAATTAAAAATATTACCGATTTTGGTATTTTTATAGGAATTGAAGAGGGCATTGACGGCCTGATCCATGTCTCCGATCTTTCCTGGACGGAACGGATTAAACATCCGTCGGAAAAGTACTCCAAAGGTGAAACAATCCAGGCGGTCGTCCTGAAGATTGATAAGGAAAACGAACGATTCTCCCTTGGTGTCAAACAGCTGGAACCCGATCCATGGCAGGCGGCGGCAAATAACTATCCGACCGGCACCCTGATAGAAGGGGTCATAACCAATGTGACGGACTTCGGTATTTTTGTGCAGTTGGAAGAGGGGATTGAGGGGCTTGTTCATGTTTCCGAAATCAGCAAAGAAAAAATCAAAACGCCGGTCGGCATGTTTAATGTCGGCGATACAATGAAGACCATGGTCATTAATGTATCCGCTGATGATCGAAAAATTGGTCTGTCTTTAAAAGCACTCGAAGAGGACGGAGAAGACGACACAACGGCCCAGGTGAAAGAAACTACATCGCAACCTTCTTCTGTTCAAACCAGTGGCCCGTCCACCTTTGGCGATCTGCTTAAGGCCGTTGCCAATGAGGGTGATGAAGATAAAGAAGATTAATAATGGATTCGTTTCTGTAATCCGTTAAATTGGCAAAAAGGTATCTTCCAGTGAAGAAGCCTTTTTTTCGTTTTCCCTGTTCAGCGTGGCGCGGAACAGACAACCTCGCTGCAGATGACTAAAAGAAGAAAGGATATACCCATGCTTAAGCGTGAATTGGTAAATGAAGTGACAACTCAACTTGGTGACTACTACAAACAAGACGTTGCCCAGGCCGTTGATATTATACTTGAAGAAGTATCCCATGCCTTAGTGGAAAATCGGCGGGTAGAGATCCGCGGGTTCGGGAGCTTTTCCGTTCGCACCCGCAAACCGCGAACAACTAAAAATCCAAAAACCGGAAAGATGATGAATATTCCGGAACGCAAAACCCTGCATTTCACCATGAGCAAATCGCTCAAGGAAGTACTGATAGAGGGATAATACCGGCAAATACAGGACACAGAAGGGTCGGTGCCGGATGTAACGGGTACCGGCCTTTTTTCTTTCACCTAAATTGAGCGGCTTCAGCCTCTAAAGCGGAAAAGGGACGGGTCGCCCTTACCCTCTCGTAAAATTTCGGGTTGATCAGTAAGAAGGGAAATAACGGTGGAAGGCTCTGGATATATCTCACCACCATCAATGATCAGATCAACCTGGTTGCCGAAAAGCTCAGCAACGTCAAATCCGTCAAGCACCGGCTCATCATGGCCGTCGAGCAGGGCGCTTGTGTTGAGCACCGGGTTGCCGAGCTCTTCAATAATGGCCTGGCAAATGGGATGGTCAGGTACCCGGATACCAACGGTTTTCTGCTTAGTGAGCATAATCTTAGGAACCAGCTTGGTCCCGGGAAGAACAAAGGTATATGGCCCCGGCAAGTTTTTCTTCATCAATCTGTAGGCAGTATTGCTGACATGTCCATAGGCACTGATGTTTTTCAGGCAGGAACACATAAAAGAAAATGGTTTCTGTTTCGGTCGCTTTTTAATCTGATGAACTCTTTTTACTGCCTTTTGATGGAAAATATCACAGCCGATTCCGTACATGGTATCAGTAGGGTAGGCAATTATCCCCCCTTTTTTCAGTATCGCCACTGCCTGACTGATAAGACGAGCTTGGGGATTATAAGGATTTATTTCAAGAAGTTTTGCCATAAATGAACTCTTTTTCCGATCGTCATTGTTCTTTTTTTACAAGAGCATTAATAAAGCAGGATGGCAACGGAATAGCCAGTGGTTTTTCATCATCAATACGTGAATACTTCGGCTTGCACCGACATTGAACGGCAACACAGTTTTTATATCGTCTTTCATTTAAGGATGTCTCAAGAGGTTTGTATATTTGCGCTCTGGAGAAATTTCATTTTTCCATTGAACATGTTACACCTATAGAATAATAATGATTACCAATAAAACACATTAAGGAGGGCAATATGTTTTCCCTGGATATCACCCCTGCCTATACCTTTGACGACGTCCTCCTGGTGCCCTCCGCTTCCGAGGTCTTACCGTCTGAGGTCTCTCTTGCAACTCGGCTGACAAATTCCATTCGCTTAAATGCGCCATTGATCAGCGCGGCTATGGACACCGTCACAGAGCACCGTACCGCCATAGCCATGGCAAGGGAGGGCGGGATAGGGATCATTCATAAAAATATGAGTATCAGCAGCCAGGCCCGGGAAGTTGAGCGGGTGAAAAAATCCGAATCCGGCATGATCATTGACCCGGTAACGGTCACGGAGCAGCAGAGTGTTGCTGA